>JAHFCU010000079.1 GCA_023249305.1 Gemmatimonadota bacterium | reverse complement strand
AAGAGCGGGCGGAAGTGGGGCGTGGATCAGCAGTACATCCGCCTCGGGAAGTTCTCCATTCCCACAGCGCTGCTTGCCCTGCTGCCGCTCAACGTGCAGGCAAATCCGGTGCAGCTCGAACGCCAGCGCACGATGAACGAGATGACGCGCCAGATCCAGGATCAGTCGGCGCGGTATTCGCGCGACGAGTCGTTCCGAGCGGCGGTGCGCGCGCTGCGCGAGCGCAAGGACAAGGAGCGTCAGGAGGCGCAGGCGAAAGCGCAGGCGGACGCGGCGAAGGCAACGCCCGCCAAACCGTAACTGCTACGCTGCTCCGTCCGGACCTTTCGTGGGCGGCCTGATGACGCCGGCGAGCACGCCGAGCACCGCGTAGTCGTCCTGCGGTCCAAGTTCAATCGGTTCGCCGGCGCCGTCCGCGCGCAACACGACGGTCTGACCGCGCCGCACCATGGTGCGCACGATTGCTCGATCGCCGATGCGCACGACGACCGGCTCTCCGTCGCGCGAGCGCGCGACTGGGTGCACGAGCGCAAAGTCGCCGGAGCGCGTGCCCAACGACCGCGCGTCATCGCTCATGACCGGTACGAGGAAGCACTCGCTGCTCGGCACCAGCGCGCGGTCGAGCGAGAGGAACGATGCCGTCACGGGCGTGGACTTGCCCGCGGCGACGCGCACGACGGGGACGGGCACGACGCCCGTCGGGCCGGCGTGGCCCAGCAGTTTCACACCACGCGAGCGACCCGCGACGCGCTCGATGTACTCCTTGCGTTCGAGCGAGGCGAGCACGTCGGTCACGCTCTTCGTGGACGCGATCCGGCAGTGCCGGCCGATGTCGCGCACGCTCGGCTGGAACGTGTGCTCCGCGAGGTGGTCGAGCAGAAAGCGGTAGACCTGCTCTTCGATGGCGGTGAGCGGCGCTCGCATGCGATTCAGGCGTGTCCAGTCCGGCGGTCGAGTTCGACGACGGCCGCGGCGAGCCGGGCGAGCGCCACGTCGCGGCCGAATACCGTTAGTACGTCAATCATGCCGGGACTGTTGGCCTCACCCATCAGCGCCATGCGCATCGGCCCAAACAGCTTCCCGACGGCGATGCCGCGCGCCTCGGCGAGCCCCTTAAGGGCGGGCTCGAGCACCTCGGCGCTCCACGGTGTGCATGCCGCGAGCGTGTCGCGCGTCGCCGCCAGCAGCGCGCGCGCCTCCGTGGGCTCCTTCCACACCTTGGCCGCGGCCGACTCGTCGTAGGTGACCTGCACCGCCAGGAACGGCCGCGCTTGGCGCACCATGTCGTCCACCGTGCGCGATCGTACCCGCAGCAGCTCGAGCAGGTGCCCGAACCACTCGGCGCGGCTCGTGAGTTCGGCGGCCTTGGCGAGACCCTCGGCCTCGATCTTTCGGCTTGCGAGAAGTGCCAGCTCGGCGAGCGGCATCCTCTGGAGGTGCTGGCCATTCATCCACTCGAGCTTCTTCGGGTCGAAGACTGACGCCTTCTTGAGCAGGCCGCTGGCGTCGAACGCCGCCACCAGTTCGCCGATGGCCATCACTTCGTTGAACTCACCACCCGGCGACCAGCCGAGCAGCGCAAGGAAGTTGACCATCGTCTGCGGCAGGATCCCTTCGTGCTGCCAGTCGGCGACGGCCGTGGCGCCGTGACGCTTAGAGAGCTTCTTGCCGTCGGTGCCGTGAATCATGGGCAGGTGCGCGAACTGCGGCAGCGCCGCGTCGAGCGCGCGGTAGATCATGATCTGCTTTGGGGTGTTCGAGATGTGATCGTCGCCGCGCATGACGAGCGTGATGCCCATGGCGATGTCGTCGCTCGTGACGGCCATGTTGTAGATCGGCGTGCCGTCGGACCGGAGGACCACGAAGTCCTCGATGTCCTTGTTGGGGAAGCTAATCTCGCCGTGCACGAGGTCGGTCCAGCCGGTACTGCCCTCGGGGACGCGGAAGCGGATCACGCTGGACTCGCCGGCGGCGACGCGTCGCGCCACCTCGGCGCGGTCTAGGCGGTCACAGCGGCGGTCGTACTTGAATGCGCCCTCGGTAGCCACGGCGTGCCGGCGCCGCTCCTCGATCTCAGCGGTGGTGCAGAGGCAGCGGTACGCGTGTCCGCTCGCAACCATGCGCTCGGCGTCGGCGCGATGCCGCGCGACGTTGGCGCCCTGATAGACGACGTCTTCGTCCCAGTCGAGGCCGAGCCAGTGCAGGCCTTCGAAAATCGCGCGCGTGGACTCGTCCGTGCTGCGCGCTTTGTCGGTGTCCTCAACCCGCAACAGGAACTGCCCGCCGTGATGGCGCGCGTAGAGCCAGTTGAAGAGCGCCGTGCGCGCGCCGCCGACGTGGAGATCGCCAGTGGGTGACGGAGCAAAGCGAAGTCGTGGCGGCACAGTCAGACGGTAGAAGGTAGAAGGTAGAAGGTAGAGCGTAGATGATTGACGGTGTGCGCGACAGGGGGCCCGTCGAGACGCCGTCTACCATCTGCCATCTACCTTCTACCATCTCTCAAGAACGAACACGGGCCCGCCGCTTACGCTGACGGGCCCGCGCCACGGAGACGGAGGGATTCGAACCCTCGATACAGGTTTAAGCCCGTATGACGGTTTAGCAAACCGTTGCCTTCAGCCTCTCGGCCACATCTCCTCGCGCGCTCCGCGCGCAGGCAAGGAAGATGGCCGGAGACGGGGGCGAAGTAAAGGGAGAATGAGAGTCGTGCAGCACCCTGCCGCTACGGAGCGACCCGCACCGGCGGCGCCGGCTTCGACCGGTCCTCGTAGGGCCGCAGCCACCAGTCGAAGAACGCCCACGTGCGGTTCCATGAATCAATCTGCTCCGGCGAGTCCACGCGCTGGAGTGTCACCGGATCCACTCGGCGACTGAAGGCGTGTCCCACCGACGAGCCCCAGCCAGCCGGATCCACGTAAACTTTGGTCTCCGAGAGTTCCGGCTTGAGGGCGCGCAGCTTCCACACGAGCTGTTGGTCTTCGACGTAATTCACGTCGAGATCGTTCGTCGACACGTGGACGAGGAGCGGAATGTTCAGGTCTTCGACGTGATAGAGCGGCGAGCGTTTGACGTACTCGTCGGGCTTCTCAAACGGGAGGCCGCGAATCGTGGACTCGGCGGCGTAGTCGCGCTGGTAGCCCGGCCCCTTGTACGACAGGCGGAAGATCAGGTTGGTGACGGGGACGATTGCGGCGGCGGCCTTGAGCGGAGTGCCCGGCTTCATGGCGTTGTGCGCCGTGATGAAGCCGCCGTGGCTCCAGCCCATCATCCCCACGCGATCCATGTCCACGTACGGCAGCGTCTTGAGGAAGTCGAGCGCCGAGAGCACGTCCACGACTTCTTCGCCGCCGTAGTCTATGG
>JAHFCU010000059.1 GCA_023249305.1 Gemmatimonadota bacterium | reverse complement strand
CCTCGAACACTCGTTCGCGGGTCGCGCCGGCCGCCTCATCGAGCCCGCCATCGCGCCGCTTGGCTTTGACTGGCGCATCGGCATCGGGTTGATCACGTCGCTCGCGGCGCGCGAAGTGATGGTCTCGACGATGGCGACGGTGTTCAACCTCGGGAGCGGCGACGCGGACTTGCAGCCGTTGCGCAAAGTCCTGCGCGAGGCGCAGAATCCGCATACGGGGCGTCGCTCGTACACGCCGCTGACCGGACTCAGCCTGATGGTGTTCTACGTGCTGGCGTGCCAATGCATGTCCACGTTGGCGGTGGTGCGCCGCGAGACGAATTCGTGGCGCTGGCCGATCTTCATGCTCGTAATGATGAACGCGATGGCGTGGCTCGCGTCCTTCGCCGTGTATCATGGCGGGCGACTGATGGGGTATGGCGCATGATGGGGCTCGGCTGGCAGGACGTGGTTGTGGCCGTGCTCGTCATTGTGGCCATTGTGTATCTCGTGCGACGCCGCCGGCGCGTCGCACAACCGAAGCCGACGCTGGTCAGCCTGGGCCGTGGGCCAACGCGTCAGCGGGGAAGAGGGCCAACAAGTGGCTGAGCTGTTCGCGTTTCTCGCTGAACACGGCATACCGTACGAGCGGGTGGATCATCCCCCAGTCTTCACAATTGAAGAAGTGGAGCGGCTCGTGCCGCCCCTTGTGGGCGCGGCGACCAAGAACCTCTTCTTGCGCGACAAGAAGGGGACGCGGCAGGCGCTAGTCGTTGTCGCGTCGAACAAGCCCGTGGACTTGCGGGCGCTGGCCGCGAGCACGGGGTTCGAGCGGCCGAGTTTCGGGTCGGCGGACCGATTGAAGCGCTGCCTTGGTATTGAGCCGGGCTCGGTGTCGCTGCTCGCGTTGGTGAATGACGCCGCGCAGAGAGTGGAGGTCTTCATTGACCGCGACATCTGGACGGCCGATGCATTTCACTGCCATCCGCTAGTGAATACGGCGACGCTTTCGGTGACGCGCGAGGGGCTTGAGCGGTTCTTTGCCGCGACGGGGCACACGTTCCGGCTCGTGGATGTACCGCCGGCGACAGGAGGAGCACTCGCGTAGGTTCGCATCGCACATTGCGGGTTTGCGATCGTCGCGGGATACTGTTGCCCGGGAGGATCCTATGACTCGACCGCTTATCGCAGCGCTTTGCCTACTCTCGCTCGCGCGCTCACCGGCCAGTGCGCAGGCTCCCAAGTCCCCGCTGCGCGTCGCCAGCGTCCCTCACTTCGAAGTCACCGAAGCCTCCGTCGCCGACCTCCAGCGCGCCATGGCCGACGGCCGCACGACTTCGGCGCAGTTGGTCGACGCCTACCTCGCGCGCATCGCCGCGTACGACCACGCGAGCCCGAACATCAATGCGATGATCCGGCTGAACCCGCACGCCCGCGCCGAGGCCGCTGGGCTCGACGCCCAGCGCCGGGCGGGGCACGTGCGCGGTCCGCTCCACGGCATTCCTGTCATCCTGAAGGACAACTATGACACGCAGGACATGGCGACGAGCGCCGGGTCCATTGCGCTCGCGAATCACCACCCCGTGCAGGACGCGTTCGTCGTGAAGAAGCTGCGCGAGGCGGGCGCGGTGATACTCGGCAAGGCGAACATGCACGAACTGGCCGCGGGCGTTACCAGCATCAGCTCGTTCGGCGGCCAGACGCGCAATCCATACGATATTTCCCGCTGCCCGGGCGGCTCGAGCGGCGGCACGGGGGCCGCGGTGGCGGCGAGCTTCGGCGCACTGGGGTGGGGGAGCGACACGTGCGGGTCGATCCGCATTCCGTCCGCGTTCGGTTCGCTCTTCGGGCTGCGCCCCACAATGGGCCTGTTCAGCCGCGATGGCATCGTCCCGCTCGCGCTGACCCAGGATGTGCCGGGCCCGCTCGCCCGTACCGTGACGGACCTCGCCATCGGCCTCGACGCGACGATTGGCGACGATCCGAGCGACGCCGCTACGAAGCTGATCGCTCGCGATCGGCCGCACTTCGTGGATTCTCTGAGAAAGGACGCGCTGAAGGGCGCCCGCATCGGCATCTTCGCGCCGTACTTTCGGAGCGCTGATGGCGACGTGGCGGACACGATTCGCGCGGCAGCGCGCTCGATGAAGGCACTCGGCGCGGAGGTGGTCGAGGTCAACATTCCGGACTTTGACGAGCTCATCGCCGGGAGCAGCGCGATCATCCTCGAGACGAAGTTCGACCTCATGGACTACTTCGCACGCCCTGGCGGCGCGCCTGTGAAGTCGCTGCGCGAAATCATCGACAAGGGCCTGTATGACAAGGCGCTCGAGGCGCGGCACAGGTCGGCCGACACGGCCAGCGCCCGCGACACCGAGTCGCACCGAAAGGTCATCGCCAAGCAGGTCGTCGTGCGCGCGCGGATCATCGCATTCCTCGACAGCCTGAAGCTCGATGCGCTCGCGTATCCGACGAGCACTCGTAAGCCGGTGCTCATCGGCGATCCCCAACTCGGCGGGACGTGCGCGCTCGCTGCGCAGACGGGTCTTCCCGCGATCAGCATACCGGCCGGCTTCACCGCTGACGGCCTGCCCACGGGACTTGAGCTAATGGGCCGCCCCTTCAGTGACGCGCGGCTCGTGTCCTATGCATTCGCGTTCGAGCAGGCGGGCCCGCGCCGGCGTCCACCCACCAGCACGCCGCCGCTCATCAACGGCCGCGCGCCGAACCCGGTGACGTTCATGGCGACGGCCAGCGGCGTCGAGGCACGGTTCACGTACGACCCGCTCTCGAGCGACCTGTCGTACACGGTGCGCGCGTTGGCGAGTGCGACGGCCGGCATCCAAGCCGTCGTGCTGCGGCGCAAGGACGCTGCAGGGACGCGCGTCATTCGTCGCGTTCTCGGCCCGGATATGTCGTCGGCCGGCGGCTGGATCCGCCTGCTTGGCCGCGATCTCGACGCGTTTCACTCCGGTGCGCTGACGCTCGCGGTGTTTGGGGCGACTGGTGCGGACCCCGTGTCGGAGGTGCCGCTCAAGGCGCGGTAGCCGGTTGCTGCGATGTGCGCCGCCGTTCATGTTCCGCGCGTAGTGCGCAGGACTCACCACTGACCTTTTCGAGGCCACCTCTCGTGCCTATCACGCTTCGGCGCCTCTCATCGCTCATCGCATTCGTCCTCATCGCCGGCGTGCTCGTCGCCGCGCGGCGCTCTGCGCCACCGCTCGACAACGGACTCGCCCGCACACCGCCCATGGGCTGGAACAGCTGGAACAAGTTCGGCTGCAACGTAAGCGAGGAGCTCATTCGCGGGGTGGCCGACGCGATCGCCGCCAACGGCATGCGCGATGCGGGCTACCAGTTCGTCACCATTGACGACTGCTGGCAGGTCGCCCGCTCGCCGCAGGGCACTATCGTCGCCGACTCCGCTCGATTCCCACACGGTATGAAGGCGCTTGGCGACTATATCCATGCTAAGGGCCTCAAGTTCGGCATCTATACCGACGCTGGGCGCAAGACGTGCGAGGGCCGACCAGGCAGCTACGGCTACGAGGCGATTGACGCCCGGACCTACGCGTCGTGGGGCGTGGACTACGTGAAGATCGACTGGTGCAACTCCGAGGGGCTCGACGCGAAGACCCAGTACGCCGCCTTCCGCGACGCACTCGCCAACTCGGGGCGCAAGATCGTCTTCAGCATCTGTGAGTGGGGGAGCAACCAGCCGTGGGAGTGGGCTCCAGCGGTCGGCAACCTATGGCGCACGACTGGCGACATCTCCGATCGGTGGACCAGCGTGCTCACGCTCGTGGATCTCTCCGCTCAGTACTGGCACGTCGCACGGCCCGGTGCGTGGAATGATCCAGACATGCTCGAGGTCGGCAACGGCGGGATGACGCGCACCGAATACCGCTCGCACTTCAGCCTTTGGGCGATGATGGCCGCGCCGCTGATCGCGGGCAACGACGTGCGCAGCATGATGGACTCCAGCCGCGCCGCGGCCGACGTGCGCGAGATCTTGCTGAACAAGGAAGTCATCGCCGTGGACCAGGATTCCCTCGGCATCCAGGGGAAGATCGTACAGGCTTCGCCGAGCGAGCTGCAGGTCTGGGTGAAGCCGCTGCAGGATGGATCGCGCGCGGTGCTGCTCTTCAACCGCGCCAGCGTGCCGTCGCTCATCACGGCGCGCTTCGGCACCATCGGTCTCAAGGAGAAGAAGGCGCGTGTGCGCGACCTCTGGGCGCATACTGAGCAGGCGGTAGTGGAGAACTTCTCTTCGGCCACGGTGCCGTCGCACGGGGTGGTGATGCTGCGCGTCTGGCCGATTGCCGAGTAGCGTCATGAGGCACGACGCCATCGCGGTCATTGATTTCGGTGGACAGTACGCCCACCTGATCGCGACGAAGATCCGCCGCCTGCACGTGCTCGCGGAGATCCGGCAGCCGGACGATGCGACCGACATCTTCGCGCGATACCAAGGCATCGTCCTCTCCGGAAGCCCGAGCCTCTCGTCGTTCGGCGAGGACTCGCAGTACAATCGCGCGATCTACGATCTCGATGTGCCGATCGTCGGCTTCTGCTTCGGGCACCAGGAGCTCGCCAAGCATTACGGCGGCACGGTGATGCACGGCCGGCAAGAGTGGGGTCCTGCCGACCTGCAGATCGTCGGTGACTCGCCGCTGTTCACTGGGCTGTCGAAGGTCGAACGAGTCTGGATGAGCCACTTCGACTCAGTGACGAGCGTCGGCCCCGCGTTCGAGGAGATCGGCTACACCACGCTTGGCGAGTCGGGTGCGGCGCACCGCTTCGCCGCCATTGGTTCGAACTCCCTCCGGCGCTACGGTGTCCAGTTTCATCCGGAAGTGGACGACACGGTGCACGGCGACGAGATGATCGCGAACTTCGTCCTCGGCATCTGCGGCTGCCGTGCATCGTGGACCATGGAACGCTACGTCGAGGAGCGGGTGGAGCAGGTGCGACGCCAGGTGGGCGACGAGTCGGTCTTCCTTCTCGCCTCGGGCGGTGTGGACTCGACCGTCGCCGCGCGCCTGCTCGGCATGGCGATCGGCCCAGAGCGCCTGCATCTGCTGCACGTCGACAACGGGCTGATGCGAAAGGACGAGAGCCGCGACGTGATGGCGATGTTTCGTGCGTTCGGCCTCGAGCAGAATCTCCATTTCGTGGATGCCAGCGAGACATTCCTTTCGGCGCTCGCCGGGGCGGTCGAGCCGGAGCGAAAGCGCAAGATCATCGGCAATACGTTTATCGAGGTTTTCGAGCGCGAGGCGCGCCGGCTCGGCATCGAACGGCACCTGCTTGGGCAAGGCACCATCTACCCCGACACCATCGAGACGGGTGGCACCAAGCGCGCCGACACCATCAAGACGCACCACAATCGCGTACCGATCATCGAGGAGATGCTCGCGCAGGGTCGCGTCGTTGAACCGCTCGCCGATCTGTACAAGGTCGAAGTGCGCGAACTCGGCGAGAAACTCGACATTCCGCACGAGATGACGTGGCGACATCCGTTCCCCGGGCCGGGACTCGGTGTGCGGTTGCTCTGCTCAGGCGGATCGGAGAGTCGCGATGGCTTCGACGCGATCGAGCCCGCCGTCGCTGCCGTCGCGTCGCGACACGGCCTCGATGCGCGGGCACTCCCCATCAAGTCGGTCGGCGTAAAGGCCGACCTGCGCTCCTATGAACATCCCGTGATGCTATGCGGCGACGCGCCGTGGGAGCGATTGCTCGAGGTGGCGGGCCAGCTGTTCAAGGGCGTGCCGGGGATCAACCGCTGCATCTGGAACCTTGGACTCTCGGCGCCGGCGCGCGTGCGCCCGCTCGCAGCCAGCGTCACGAAGGATCGGCTCGATCTCCTGCGCGAGGCGGATCATCTCGTGATGGAGGGACTGCGTCGGCACGGGATCTACGGCGACATCTGGCAGTGCCCCACGGTGCTCGTGCCGATGGAAGTGGATGGGACGGGGCGCGAGTTCGTCATCGTCCGGCCCGTTCATTCTGAGCGAGCCATGACCGCCACGCCGGCGCACCTGCCGACGCCGCTACTGGATGAACTCCGCGCCCAGATTCTCGCGCTGCCCGGAGTGAGCGGCCTCGCCCTCGACATCACGACGAAGCCACCAGGCACGATCGAGTGGGAATAGACTCGACGCGGTCTGGCGGAGGGTGTACGCCGAGCGATATGGTTACGCGATGAACGACGCGCCCGCGGTCTCCGACGACGATTTCAACGCGCTACTCGAGCTGCTTGATGCAGCCACGATGTGCGAAGTGGTCCAGCTGTTCGTATCCTCGGCGCCGACGCGCTTCGAGAGTGCGCGGAGCGGCGTCGCGTCAACGGACGGCGCCCGCGTGGCGACGGCGTTTCATACGCTGCGTTCCGGATGTGGGCAGCTCGGCGCGCGTCGCCTCGAAACGATGTGTGCGCACGGTGAACGAGAGGCGAAGCACGGGGACCTCACCGCGGCCGCGAGCCTGCTCGCTGACGCCGAGCGGGAATTCGCACGCTGTCGCGAGTGGTTTGCCGCTGGCGGCTGGCTCGACGGATAGTCTTGCGGCCTTGCTGATGGAGCGTCGTCGCTCGGCGGCGCGCTGCGAAACGGCGACTCCGCTTGCTCCTCGCGCAGGCGGTTCCTAGTTTCCCATCACACCTTTACCATCCGAGAAATGTCAACGTATAAATACTCCACCATTCCCGCCGGCGGCGAGCGCGTGCAGACCAAAGGCGGCGAGTTCCTTGTTCCTGACAAGCCGATCATTCCCTTCATTGAAGGGGACGGCACGGGACCCGACATCTGGAAAGCCTCCGTGCGTGTCTTCGACGCAGCGGTCGACATTGCGTACGCCGGCAAGCGCAAGATCCACTGGATGGAGATCCTGGCTGGCCAGAAAGCGTTCGACGCTACCGGCGAGTGGATGCCTGGTGAGTCGCTTGAGGCAGTCAGGGAATTCAAGATCGCGATCAAGGGTCCGCTGACCACGCCCGTCGGCGGCGGGATTCGCTCGCTCAACGTCGCGCTGCGTCAGGAACTCGATCTCTACTGCTGCATACGCCCCGTGCGGTACTTCCAGGGTGTCGGCGCTCCGGTGAAGGATCCCGGCAAGGTCAACATCGTCATCTTCCGCGAGAACATCGAAGACGTGTACTCGGGCATCGAGTTCAAGGCGGGCACACCCGAAGCCACGAAGTTGCGCGACTTCATCGTCAAGGAGTTCGGCAAGAAGATCCGCGAAGGCTCGGCCATCGGCATCAAGCCGATGTCGGCCTTCGGCTCGAAGCGACTCATCGAGCGCGCCATTCGTTACGCGCTCAAGCACAACCGACCGTCGGTGACGATGATGCACAAGGGCAACATCATGAAGTTCACCGAGGGCGCGTTCCGCGACTGGGGCTACGAGCTCGCGAGGGAGAAGTTCCCGACGCAGGTGGTGGCCGAGGCCGATTTGGGCAAGGCGGGCAGTGAGGCGCGCGCCGATGCCTTGCTCCTCAAGGATCGCATCGCCGATTCGATGTTCCAGCAGATCTTGCTGCGCCCCGACGAGTACTCGGTGGTCGCGACGCCAAACCTGAACGGCGATTACATCTCCGACGCGCTGGCCGCCTCGGTTGGCGGGCTCGGCATCGCGCCCGGTGGGAACATCGGCGACGAGGCCGCGGTATTCGAGGCGACACACGGCACCGCACCCAAGTACGCGGGGCTGAACAAGATCAACCCGGGCTCGGTCATCCTGTCGGGCGTCATGATGTTCGAGAACATGGGGTGGCAGGAGGCGTCGGACCTCATTATGCGGGGCATGGAAATCGCCATCGGCAAGAAGACCGTGACGTACGATCTCGCCCGCCAGATGCCGGGCGCCAAGGAAGTGTCAACGTCCGCATTCGGCGACGCGATCATTGCCGGCATGAAGGAGGCCTGAGATGTCGCTCGCGCTCTCGGTGCGCGGCGGCGATCCCGGTCGGCTCGCGACGCCGTTACTGGCCGTCGCGCTGCCGACCGGCGGTGTTTTCCCGCGCGTCCTGAGTGCGCTCGATGTGGCCTACGCCGGCGCGCTTTCCCGTGCCGTGCGGAACGGCGACTTCAAGGGCGCGCAAGATGAATCGCTCCTCGTCGTCGGGCACGGGCGCGGCCCGGCCCGGGTGTTGCTCGTCGGGCTCGGCGACGGCAGCGACGCCTATGCGTCAATTACGCGCGCGGCGACGCTCGCTGGTCGAAAGGGCAACGCGCTCGGCGTGCGGCGCATGGCAATGTGGTCAGAGAAGCTCGCTGGCGACGGCGTGGAGGCCGTGGCGTTCGGGTTGTCGCGCGGCGCCTGGGACTTCACCGACTACAAGACCCAGCCACCGGCGAAGGAGCGGCCGAAGCAGCTGGTCGGCGCGACGGTGATCAGCAGCGATCCCCGTGGTTCACGCGGGGCCCTGTTGCGCCGGTTGCAGCAACTGCCGGGCAACGTGTGCACGCCGGAGTACCTGGCACGCACGGCGCGAGACATCGCGAAACGCCACCGCCTGCGCGTCTCGGTGTACGGGCGACGCGAACTCAAGCGCCTCAAGATGGAGTCGTTCCTCGCCGTCGCGGCGGGCACGCCGCAAGATCCCAAGTTGATCGTCGTCGAATATCGCGGCGGCCGGCGCGGCGACGCGCCGATCGTACTAGTCGGCAAGGGACTCTGCTTCGACTCAGGTGGCATCTCCATCAAGCCCGCATTGGGAATGGAGATGATGAAGTACGACATGTCTGGCGCGGCTGGCGTGCTCGGCGCCGTAGAGGCCATCGCGCGTCTGAAGCTGCGCGTAAACGTCGTGGGTCTCATCGGCAGCACCACTAACATGCCCTCGGGCACGTCCATG
Source organism: Gemmatimonadota bacterium (assembly GCA_023249305.1). Lineage (GTDB taxonomy): Bacteria > Gemmatimonadota > Gemmatimonadetes > Gemmatimonadales > Gemmatimonadaceae > PNKL01. The sequence goes on along the minus strand of JAHFCU010000059.1, from coordinate 3,478 downwards.
AACCCGGGCGATGTCGTCACCGCGTCGAACGGGAAGACCATAGAGATTCTCAACACCGACGCTGAAGGGCGCCTCGTACTGGCCGACGTGCTCTCGTTCAGTGCGCGCTTCAAGCCGGTGGCCATCATTGACGCGGCAACGCTCACCGGCGCGTGCGTGGTTGCGCTGGGCAACAGCGCCACCGGCGTGATGACGAACGACGAGAAACTGCAGGATGAAGTGCTCGCCGCTGCCAAGCGTGGTGGCGAGCCTGGCTGGCCGCTTCCGATGTGGGAGGATTACCGCGAGATGATCAAGGGCGACATCGCGGACGTGAAGAACATCGGCGGTAAGGGGGCAGGCACCATCACCGCCGCGCTCTTCCTGCGCGAGTTCGTGCCGGCCGGCGTCCCGTGGGTGCATCTCGACATCGCAGGCACCGCGTACTCCGAAACGGATCTCGTGGTGATTCCTAAGGGGCCCACGGGCGTGCCCGTGCGCACCTTCGTCGAGTTCGCACGGGGGAGGGCCCGCTGAACGAAGGTCCGCTCGTCTGCGGCCAACGGCTGAGGGGCCGCCTTCTGGCGGCCCTCGTGCTGTTCGGATGCTCGGCACTGGCTGCGCAGCAGCCGGTGTCGCCGCCGGCTCCCGCAGCCAAGCCGGCGGAAGCGCCGCGCGACACCGCGACGCGGGCGGCGACCGACACGACACGGCCGCGCGGGGCCGGCGTCACCGACACGTCCAAGGTGGACTCCGCGACCGCGCGGCGCCGGCGACTCGCGGCGGATACCGTCAAGTCACCGCTCGCACATGCTGAGATGCCCGTCTCGAGCGACGGACGCTGGCACTGGAGCGGCGAGGCACTGCGCGGCGCGGGTGCCGTGACGCTTGCCGACCTTCTGGCGCGCATCCCCGGAGCCACGGCGTTTCGTGCCAACTGGATTCCCGCGCCGCAGTTCATCGCGTGGAACGGAGACGCCGGCCGCGTCCGAGTCTTCTTCGACGGCATCGAGCTCGACGCGATTGACCCTCGCAACGGCTCGGTGCTGGACCTGGCCTTGATTCCGCTGTGGCAACTCGAGGACGTGAGCGTCGAACCTGCGCCGGGCGAGCTCCGTGTGCACCTGCGCTCGTGGCGCGTGGATCGCACTGTTCCGTTCACCCGCACGGACATCGTCACGGGAAGCGAGAACACGAATCTGTATCGCGGTTATTTTGGCAAGCGCCTGCACAACGGCGGTGTCGTGCAGTTCGGGGCCCAGCAGTACAACACGGCGTCGGTGCGCACCGGGGGCGATGGATCGTCGCTGCAGTTCTTCACGCGCGTCGGGTGGGCGGGGAAGCGTTGGAGCGTAGACGGTGCGCTGAATCGCGCGAGCGTTGACCGTGCCGCCACCATCCGGTTCGCCTTCAGCGCGCCGCTGCTCAACAAGAACGGAGTCCCAGCCTTCAAGGGTTCACTGGGTTCAGCGTACGCGCGCGTCGCGTGGGGCGATCCCGACGCCAAGGGCACGCCTTGGGTGCAGTTCATCGCCTCCACACAGATGGTCGCCGAGAATAGCAAAGTCTCGCAGTCAACAGCATTGTCGGTTCCGACGGCGGCCATCAAGGACACCGTGGACACCGCCTCGTCGCGGTCGCAGTACGTGCTCTCCGCTGGCGGTTCGCGCTGGGGTGTGAACGCGAGCGCTTCGGCGCGGTTGCGTGCCGCGCATGGTCGCACCGACCTCTCTCCCTCCGCGCGACTCGGCTACGGTTGGCGGTTTGTCTCGCTCTCCGCGTACGCCGAGTCGCGCGGATCTGACTCGACGCGACGCTTGGACGTCTCCGCGCGCATCGCGCCGTGGCGCTGGCTGGTGTTGTCAGCGGCGTACGGAAGCTACGCACCGAAATCGGCGCTCCTGGGCGGCCCGTCCTTCACGGCGTCAAGGGCGGACCTCTCGACAAGCGTACTCGACGTCACTCTGACCGGCGGTGTCGTGACGCGCGGCCTCACGACCGTCGCCGCGCCGATCGCGCTAGACAGCAGCCTCGTGCGAGTTGGCACGGGTGCGGTGAAGGGCGTCGTGGCCGGCATGCGGGGACTGGTCTACAAAGACGTTGGCATCGACCTGAGTGCTGTGCGCTGGGAGAGTTCGGGGGCGTATCGCCCTCAGATGGAGGTGCACAGCACCTTGTTTCTCGACAGCAGTTGGCCCGGCCATTTCCCGCGAAACAACTTCCATATTTTGGCGTCCACGACGTACGACCATCGGACGCCGATGTTCTTTCCGACTCCTGCTGGTCTAGTCGGCCAAACCGCTGGGCCCATTGATGTTATCGGCGCTCGTCTCGAGATCCGAATTGAAAGCGGTACGGTCTTCTTCCAAGCGGAAAACACGGTGGGGAAGATCTACGAGACGGCACCTGGTTACATGATGCCACGACGGTTGCAGTTCTATGGCTTACGGTGGGACTTCTGGAACTAGGCACGCGCACCGCGTCACCTTGCCAAAGCCCCTGAGCGACAATAACTTACCCGGTTCTATATGATTCGCTCGATGACCGGGTTTGGTACGGCCGACGGTGTGGTGGGCTCCGCCCGCATCAGCGTCGAGCTCCGCACCGTCAACCACCGCTTCTTCAACCCCAGCCTCAAGCTCCCGTCAGCGCTCAGTCGCTGGGAGAGTGAGGTTCGCGAGGCATTGCGGCAGCGGATTGCCCGTGGCCACGTGACGGTGTCGGCGCGAGTGGAACGGGCGACGGCCGCGGGTTCGGCGATCGATGAAGCCAGGTTCGCGGACTATGCCGCGCAACTCAAGACGTTGCGCGAGATGCACGCACTCGGTGGCGACGTGGACGTGGCGACCGTGCTGCGCCTGCCGGAAGTGGTGCGCGCCGGGATCGAGGACGAAGTTCCGGACGATGGCGCGGCAGCGCTGGTCGCCATCGTCAACGAGGCGGCCACGGCGCTCACGGCGATGCGAGAGCGCGAAGGCGTTCGTCTCGCCACGGTAATTCGAGAGCGGCTGGCCTTGGTGTCGGTGGCGGTCGAGCGCATCAGCGCGCGCGCTCCCCAGCGTATCGTCGCCCAGCGTGACCGTCTGCTCGAAAACGTGGCGAAACTGGCCAATGGCGTGGCGCTGGACGAGCAGCGCATGGCACAGGAGGTGGCGATTCTCGCGGACCGGCTCGACGTCGGCGAGGAGATTGACCGTTTTCGCACGCACATTGCGGCCTTCGAGGAGACGCTGCGCGACGGGGCGGGCGAGGCTGTTGGCAAGCGACTGGGCTTCCTGCTCCAGGAGATGCTTCGTGAAGCGAACACGGCGGGCAGCAAGGCCAACGACGCCGAGATCCAGCGTGACGTGATCGCCATCAAGGAAGAACTGGAGCGAATCCGCGAGCAGGTGGAGAACATCGAATGATCACGTTCCCCATCGTGCTGTCGGCGCCGTCGGGCGCCGGCAAGACCACCATCTACAAGCGGCTGATGGCGGAACGCCGCGATATCGGTTAC
>JAHFCU010000058.1 GCA_023249305.1 Gemmatimonadota bacterium | reverse complement strand
CCATGGCCATGGGCACCACGTCTTCCTTGCTGCCGTCGGTCGGAATGGTGTCCACGCTTGCCGGATGAGAGAGCACCTTGCACTCGCTGGCGAGCGCTGCCGCCGTCACCTGCGCCATCATGAAGCCGCTGTTGAGGCCGGCGTGCGCCGCGAGGAATGGCGGCAGGCCCTCGTTGAGATCGGGGTGCACCAGCCGGTCAATGCGACGCTCGGCGATCGTCGCGAGGTTCGTCATCGCGATGGCCAGCACGTCGAGCGCCATCGCGACCGCCTGTCCGTGGAAGTTGCCGCCGCTGAGTATCTCGCCGTTGTCGAAGACAAGCGGGTTGTCCGTCGCGGCGTTGAGTTCGCGGCTGATCAGGTCTTCGGCGAATCGGAGGGCGTCGTGCACCGGGCCGTGTACCTGCGGCATGCAGCGGAGACCGTATGCGTCCTGCACGCGCGGGTCGTTGGTGCGGTGCGACTCGCGCAGCGGGCTGCCGGCGAGAATCGCCCGCAGGAGCGCGGCGCTCACTGACTGCCCGGCCTGGCCGCGCGCGTCGTGGATGCGCGCGTCGAACGCCGAGGGCGTCCCCATCAGCGCCTCGAGCGACATCGCGCCCGCTGAGTGCGCCGTGACCCACAGCGTGCGTGCGTCGCCGACGGCGAGCGCGGCCACGGCGGTGTGGGCCTGTGTACCGTTGATGAGCGAAATGCCTTCTTTCGGGTGAAGGGCGAGGGGGAGCAGTGCGGAGGCGGACAGCGCGCCGGCCGCTGGCAGTCGCGCGCCATCTCTCGTGTTCAACTCCCCTTCACCGATCAGCGTGACGGCGAGCGCGGCGAGCGGCGCAAGATCGCCGCTCGCGCCCACCGAGCCTTGTTCGTGCACCACCGGCCAGAGTCCCGCGTTGAGCATCGCGCAGATGAGTTCGGGCACGTCCGGACGCGCACCCGAATACCCCTTGGCCAGAACGTTGGCGCGCAGAAGCATCATAGCACGCACTTCGGGCTCTGGGAGTTCGGGGCCGACGCCCGCGACGTGGCTGCGCACGAGGTTCACCTGCAATTGTGCGAGCTGTTCCGGGGGAATGTGAACATCGGAGAGTTTGCCGAAGCCCGTGGTGACGCCGTAGACAACGTCATTGCGAGCGACGATGCCGGCCACCACGTCGCGCGTGGCCTGCATGCGAGCGCGCGCGGCGGGCGCGAGGGCGACCGGCCGGTAGCCGACCGCAACAGCGCGCACGTCGGCGAGAGTGAGCGATTGCCCGTCGAGGGCGAGTGTAGGCGATGCGGTCATGGCAAGGGCACCAGGGACTGACGGTAGCTGGCGCGGTCGTAGTTGAACTTGAGGTCGGGTTCGGCTTTCAGCGACACGAAGAAAGTGAACGAGAAGTTGCCGTTGGGCGCCTGCGTAAATCCGAACATCGCACGCCAGTCATGCAGGTCGCGCTGCAACGTCACCTGATGGCTGGCAAATTCGTGGCGCACGGCGTCGTAGCTCGTGTTCCACTGCACGGCCCACTTGGGGGTGAGATCGAAGCCCGTCCGCCAGTTGATGCTCGTCTGCGGCGGCACGCGGAAGTATGAGCCGCCGGCGGTGGTGGACGAGAACTGCGTGTAGTCCACGGGCGGTGCGGCAAGCGCGTTTTGCACGCAGACCGCGTACTGGATCGGATTCGACTTCAGCCCTTCGCACTGGATCGTGGGGTCGTACTGCACCACGCGCCCGTTGCCACTGGGCGGACGCTGGCGGCTGATGCTCAGGCTGATGCTGGCATCGAATCCACGGCCCGTGGGTACGGCGACGAGCTGCTGCCGCATGCCTGCGCCCGCGACCTGCTGGCTGCTGCCCATCCCGACGCCCGCCATCGGACTGCCTACCCCGGCCTGCGCGATCACTGCGGTATCGCCGCTGCCGCCGAGCAGCCGCGCGAGCGCGCGGATGATCGCGCTCCGATTGTTGAAGCGCATGGACGACGAGACACTCTCGAGGAACGGGCTGAACTTCGCCGAATCGCTCAGCACCGAGCCCTGGAAGAGCGAGTAGCTCATGTCAAACGACAGGTCGGGGACCAGCTCGGACATAAGGCTGATGTTCATGCGGTCGGTCGCGAACCCGCTGCGTTTCGTTTGCCGGGCGCGCTCGAAGTCATAGACGAGCGGCGACAGGCCGAGCGACAGCAGCTTCACCTTGCGCCCTTCCGTCGCCGAAGACGTATCGGACTCCGGCTTCTTGAGCTTCGCCTCGAAGACCTGGTTGATGCTGAGGGTCAACCGGTTCTGCGCGAGTGCACCGAGGTACCCGACGCGCGTCTTGCCAAGCGCCTGAAGAAACTCGTCGCTCACCGTCGCCTTCGGCGAGAACGACCACGAGAGCGCGGGGTTAATGGAGTGCCGGAACCGCGCGATCGGCCCGATGCCCCCGCGCGAGAGCCCGAAGAAGCTGGGGGCGATGCCCAGTCCCCACGAGAGGCGCTTCGACTGCGAGACGAAGTTGCTGCCGGTGCGCTCCGAGCGCACCCAGAAGCCGGCAGGGTCGACGTTCTCCATCGACACGCTGGGCACGAGGTTCCACGAGCCGTGGAAGAACGTCGGCAGCGACACGGCGGTGCGCCAGTCGAGCGTCGTGAGATACGTGCGACTGTAGACGCGCGTCTCGCGGCGGCTCGTGTCCGACGGATTGACAATGAGTCGCACCTCGGGGAAGTCATTGAGCCGGTCGCTGTAGCTCAGCGACAGCGGCAGGTTGAACGACCCGATCTTGAAGGGCGAGTTGAGGGCGGCCGTGGTGGCCTGCGTCGATCGGTCGAAGCGCGCCGAGTCGAGCACGCCGTTGCGATCGAAGTAGCGGTACTTGAAGTCGCCCTGCGCGTCGAGGTGCATGCTGCTGTTTGTCGCGAAGTTGAAGCCCGGCGTCCACTCGACGAAGCGGCCGATGCGAATCGCCTTCGCGGAAAGGTTCACGGACGGGAAATCCTGGTCCACCTGCGAGCGTCCCGGGTACTGGCGGCGCGTGCCGCCGATGGACAGCTGGAACGGCCCCAGCGATCGCGAGTAGTTGAGCATCGAGCTGATGGTGGCCAACGCCGACATCGCGTTCAGCGCCGTCTGCCGCTGCACCGAGGTGCTCGTGACGTAGTTGAGGTTGGCGGTGATCCGCGATGTTTCCGAAAACTGCTGCGAGTGAGTCCACGACACTTGGGTGTTCGACGAGCCCGAGCTCAGCGTGTGCCGCGAGACGGCGAAGGCGCCCTGCAGGAAGCGATCGCGCCAGTTGTAGCGGAGCTGCGAATTGAGACGGAGCCAGCCGGGATCGGCGATCGTCGCTCGCGCGGACGACCGCCAGTCGAGCGAGATGAGAAAATCCGTGTAGTCGCTGAGCGCGAAATAGTAGCCGACGTCATCAATGGTGCGGCGATACGTGGGGCTATTGCGCACGAGCTCGGCGAAGCCGAAGCGAGGCGTCAGCACGCCGCTGCGCCGCCCCGACCGGATGTCCTGAAAGACGAACGGAAGCCAGAAGACCGGGACGCCCTGCAGGTAGAGCACCGCCGGGCGGGCAACCATGAAGTTCTTGCGGATCATCTTGATCTGCGAGGACTGGAAGTGGTAATGGGGCAGCGAGTCCTCGCAGCTCGTGATCGTGCCGTTCTTCCCGTAGGTGGACTCTTCGGTGGTCGAGTCGCCGGCGAAACCGCCGACATGCGCCGAGACGACCCACCGCTCGCCGCTCTGCTCCACCGTCCGGATATTCGTGCCCGTCCCCTGCTTGTTCGTGATGTCGTACGTGGTCCGCCCGCTCGCGTTGATGTCGTCGCGGCCTCGCTCGCGCACAACGATGGCCGGTCCGAGCGCCAGCGCCTTGCTCGTGGAGTCGCTGTAGCGGATGGTGTCGGCGGCGATCGTGGTCGGATCGCGCTGGACGACGGCGCGCTCGCCCTTGCGCCCGATCAGCGTGATGGTGCGATCGCCGGCCGCGAAGTGGACGAAGTCGGCCTGATAGCGCACCAACGCAAATCCCTTGCGGTCCATCAGCGACAGCGCCAGCGAGTCCGGCGGCTCCCAGTGCACGAGCACGGTGTCGCGCTTGGTGCTGTCGGCGCCGGTCGTTTGTGGCGTGGGTTGCGTGGTGCGCGGCGTCGCCGTGCGCGTTGGCCGTGAAGGGCGTCCGCCTGGGATCTGCGCGGATGCGGCGGACACCGCAACGAGTACGAGGGTGACGACGGCGATGGCGCGTGAGGCGGGGCATGGCCGCGCGACCCGGTCAGCGACGCGGTCAGCGGGGCGGCGCATCAGCGCGTCGAGGCGGCCGCTTGTCGCTCCGCCTCCTCCTCGCGGCGGGCCTTCTTCTGCTTCGCCCGGTGCACGAACCACGAGAGGATGATGCTCAGCTCGTACAGCCCGTAGAGCGGGATGAACAGCATGAGCGTCGAGATGATCAGGTCGCCCGGCGTGATGACCGCCGACAGGAGCAGCATGCCGACGAACGAATGCCGACGGTACTTCGCGAGTGTGTTTGGCGTGACGAGGCCCAGCGCCGTGAGCGCCAGGATCAGAATGGGCAACTCGAAGACCGCACCGAAGGCGAGCGTGAGCGCAACCGCGAACCCGAAGTACTCGCTCGCCGAGACCATCTGCTGCAACGATGCGGAGGAGATGCTGCCGAGCAGTTGAAGCGTGATGGGCAGCACCCAGAGCACCGACAGCGTGCAGCCGATCAGGAACAATCCGGCGGCGCCGATCAGCACAGGTACGACGACGCGCTTCTCGTGCGCGTGCAGCGCCGGCGAGAGGAACGCCCACACCTGGTAGATGATCACGGGGCTGGCGAGCACGAGCCCCAGCCCGAACGAGACGTTCATCAGGATCGTGAACGGGTCGGCCGGGTGCGTGTAGATGAGCTTCTGGCCGTGCAGGAAGTCCTTGGCCGGATACGCGATGAGCCCGATGATGTCGAAGTTGCTCACGAGCGTGAACGCGAGCGCGAACGCGATGAGGAGTGCCGCGCCGCTCCAGATCAGGCGCCAGCGCAGTTCCTCGAGATGATCGAGGAACGGCATTTCCGCTTGTTCATCACGCTGGTCCGCCGCGGCCACAACGCCTCCGCGCTACTTCAGGTCCCGCAGCAGGGCCGCGGCGAGGGTGGCCGCTTCGGACTTGGGGTACTTGTCGAGCACCTGCTGAAGCAGGCTGCGGGCCTGGCGCGTCTGTCCCGCCACCTTGAGCGCGACCGCCCGCTTGTAGATGGCCACGGGCGCGCGCTCTGAGCTCGGATAGCGGTCGGCGACCAGCGCGAAGACGGAATCGGCCTCCACGGCGCTGCCCGCCGACGCGTACGTCTCGGCGATCCAGTACTGCGCCTCGGGGGCGAGGTCCGACGACGGATACTGCGCGAGCAGGTCGCTGAACGCCGCGCGCGCGGCGGACGTGGCGCCGCGGGCGAGCTGCTGCCGGCCGAGCTCCATGAGCTGATACGGCCCGGGAGAGGGCGCGCCCGGCGCCGTGGCGGATGGCGCCGCCGCCCCCGTGGGAGTGACCAGCGGGGCCGCCGGCGCCTGCTCGGCCGCTCGCGCCTCGATCTGCGCACGGAGCGCATCCACCTGCTTGCGACTCTGGCCCGTGAGTTCCTGAATCGAGAGCAGCTGCTGTTCGACGCCGTGCATGGACATGGAGACGTCGCCCTGGAACCGCTGCAGCGTCGACGTGGCCAAGCGCAGCGAGTCCGAGACGGCACCAAGGGTCTGGTAGATCTGGCGCAGCTGAACCGCCTGTTGCGTGTCGGCGCGCGCCGCGCGAATCGCCGCCGCTTGCAGCGTCGCGATGTCATTTTGCAGGGTGCGCACGTCGCCGCGCGTGGCAAAGCACGCCCCGGCCGCCAGTGCGACGGCCGGAGCGATCAGAACGCGAACGAAACGACGGCTCACCGGGGCAGCTTGAACGGGTTGGCGCCGGCGATGATCTCGAACTCGTCGCGGCGGTTCTTCGCCCAGGCGTCCTCGTTGTCCTGCGCGACGGCCGGGCGCTCCTCGCCGAAGCTCACGACGTCAATGCGACCTTCGGCGATTCCCCGCGCGACGAGGTAGCGCTTCACCTCGGCAGCGCGGCGCTGGCCGAGCGCGAGGTTGTACTCATCGGAGCCGCGGTTGTCCGTGTGCCCGGCGACGCGAATGCGCATGTCCGCGTTCGCCTGAAAGACCGGGATCTTGGCCTCGAGCGTCGTCTTCTGGTCGTCCCGAATGTCCGACTTGTCGTAGTCGAAGTAGACCGGTGCGGCGAAGGCGGCCTTGGCGGCGGAGACGGCAGCGGCCATGCGGGCGGCCGCTTCAGCGGCGGCCTTCTCCGCGGCGGCCTTGGCCGCGGCATCGGCGGCGGCGCGCTTGGCACGCTCCGCGGCGTCCGCGGAATCCTGGTTGAATGGCTTCGCGACCGGCGTCGGGGGAGGAGCCACCTCGGGCTTCTTCCGGCAAGCCGTCGTGACCACGGCCGACAGCGCGATGGCGCTCAGGGCGAGGATGCGAATGCGAGCATGCATGACGGGTTCTCCAGTGGGGGTCGAACGACGGCGACTACGGTTGTTCCATCCGCGGTGACCACGCGGCCATGCGGGCGGCACCAGCCCCCCGCGTCAACTGCCGCGTGCGTCCCGATTCAGTGTCGAGCACCCAGAGCTGCTTGGCGCCCGAACGCGTTGACGTGAACACCACGTGCCGGCCATCCGGTGCCCACGACGGGTCTTCGTTGCGCGCGTCCCCCGTCAGTTGCCGAATGCGGCGGTCGCGCATGTTGATCACCATTACCTGCAGGTTCGGTCCTTCCTGCGACGTGAACGCCACGGCGCGGCCATCCGGCGACCAGTCGGGATTCGCACGATAGGGCTGGTCTCCACTCGGTGCTTCCGTCAGCAGCTCCGCATTCGTTCCGTCTGCGTCCGTAATATACACTTCAGGATGACCGGGGCGACCCGAGATGTACGCGATCTTGCGACCATCGGGACTGAAGCTCGGCGATGACGTCGGCGTCCCGCGTCCAAAGGTGACGCGCCGCGGCGCATCGCCCCCGAACGGTGAGACGGCGTAGAGGTCGGTGCCGTCATCGCCCGCCGAGTAGACCAGCGTGCTGCCATCGGGCGAGAAGGTCGGCGTGATGTTGGAGCCGCCCAGGTCGGTGAGACGCCGCGACTGGCCCGTGGTGAGGTCGCGCACCACGATGTGCGTCCCGTCGTCGGCCATCTGCGCATAGGCGACGTATCGCCCCGTCGGATGCCATGCTGGCGATAGCGCGATGCCGCCGACTCCGAGCGGAGTCAGGTTGGCCCCGTCGGAATCCACGATCCACAGCCGCTGGTCGCGCACGAAGAGAATGCGAGTCGCCGCGACGCCGCGAATGGAAGTGATCCACCGCTCTACCTCGTCGCTCGCGCGATGCACCACCATGCGCCATGCGGGTGAGAAGTCGGCCGCGCCGTTGAATGCGAAGTCGCCGACGTTGAGCACGCGCTTGGCCGCGACGTCGTGCACGGCAACGTGCAGCGACCCCTGTCGCGTCATGGCTGCTTGCACCACCGCCGACGCGCCGAGCTTGCCGTACAACTCGTAGTTGAATCGGCCCGCCGGCGGAGGCCCCGCCTCGGCGTTGACGACCGTCAGCCGGTCACCGAAGTCGAGGTTGCGCGCGATCATCGCGCGCACCGAGTCGACGAGGTCGCCGGCGACCGCGGTGATAAAGACGCCGGGACGCGTACTGGGGTCGTACGTAAGGCCCACGCGCACGCCGGTCGGGATCGTATCCTGTCCTGCGAGACGCAGGGGGAACAAGCAAAGGACGGCGAGCGCGCTCGCAAAACGAAATCGCATCAACGAAGGGTCTTTGGGTCGAATCGAAAGATGACCGGGAGCACGTCATCCATGAACTGGGCAGGCAGCGGCCCCCACGACTTGCTCGCGGCCGCCGCTTCCACTGCCCCCTGGCATTCGAGATCGAACGAGTACGAACCGCTCTTCTGCAAGAAGCGGAAGCCCGCCATCGAGCCGTCACGCCGGATGAAGAAGAACACCTCCGCCATCCGAAGTGATCTGTCGGACGGCGAGAAGTTCAGCCGCACCTGCCGGACGATGTTCTGGAGGTACCCCGGAAACGGAAACTCGATCCCCTCGGTGCGGATGTTGGCCACGTCCGCACCCGATCCACCCACCGCGCCTCCTCCAGCGCGCGTCGCCGCGGCTGCCGCCTTGGCCTTCGCGAGCGGCGTCGATTCGCCTGCCCTTCTTGCGTCGCGCGCCGTGGGCTTCTTGATTGGCACGGCGTCGGGCGCCTTCTTCAGCACGGCCTTCGTGGCCGCGCTCGGAGCGGCCTCGGCACCGACCGTGCCGATCGCGGGCGCGCCCGCCGGGGCGGCGATGAGTTCCACCTTGTACATCGGCGGCAGGGCCATGTGCGCGCCCTCACGCGACGCAACGACCACGGCAGCGGCCAGCAGCACGTGCAGCGCGGCCGAGGCGAACAGCGGCGCAGTGATGCGCGTCGGGCGCGCCTGCACGCGCATCACGGCTTGACGGTCTCCGGCTCCGTGACGAGGCCGACATTCACGATGCCCGCGCGCTGGATCGTCGCGAGCACCTGCGCCACAATGCCATAGGGTGCGCCCTGGTCCGCGCGCACGTACACGCCTTCACGCCCCGACTTCGACGACAACATCTTGAACGCCGCCTTGAACTCGGCGAGCGACATGGCCGTCTCGTCGGCGTAGACGCGGCCGTTGGCCGCAATACTGACCACGAGCCCGCCTTTCGGTTCGAGCGCGCGAGACTCGGTCTTCGGCAGCGACACGTCCACCCCGCCCTGCATCAGCGGCGCGGTGATCATGAAGATGACCAGCAGCAGCATCATCACGTCGATCAGCGAGACGACGTTGATGTCCGCGTTGAGCGGCGTGCGGTCGCCGTGCGTGCGTCGGCGCACGCTACACCCGCCCGTCGCGCGCCATCAGCGCGATCACCTCTGAACCGAAGCCCTCCAGTTCGCCATCGAACCGGTTCAGCCGGGCCGCGAAGATGTTGTACGCGAACACCGCCGGGATCGCGACGGTCAGCGCCGCGGCGGTGGCGACCAGCGCCTCGGCAACGCCCGGCGCCACCGCGCCGAGGTTTCCCGACCCCTTGCTCGCGACGCCGATGAACGCGTCAATCACGCCGAGCACCGTGCCCAGCAGCCCGATGAGCGGGCTCGCCGAGCCGATGACCGCCAGCGATGGAATGAAGCGCCCAAGCGCGTCGCGCTCGGCGGTGACTTCGGCGTCGAGCAGGAGGCGCATCGCCTCCACCTGCGACTCGCGCAGCGGACGCGGGTTGCCCTCCTCGTCTCGCACCGCGGTGTCCTGCAGGAAGTTCACGGCGCGCGCGAGGACGCGGTTGAAGGGAGATGACGGCGCCTTGCGCGCCATGGCGACCGCCTGTTCGAGGCGCGTTGCGCGCGAGAAGTCGCGCATGAACGCCTGCGACGTCTTGGAGATCCGGCGGAACTCCATCCACTTCGCCAGCATGATGCCCCAGCTGTACAGCGAGAGTACCAGCAGGAGCGCGAGCACCACCTTGGTGGCGAGGACCGAGTTGACGATCAGCTCAAGCGGCGTCGTGGGAATAGCGGAGTTCATGCGGAGACTGATTGGGGAGTGTGAGCGGCGAAATAGTCGAACGTCTCCTTCAACCCGCCGTCCAGGGTGCACGCGGGCTTCCAGCCAAGCAGGTGCTGCGCCTTGGCGACGCTGACCGCCGAGCGGAGCTGCTCGCCGAGGCGTGCCGGCGCGAACTCGATGCGCCCGGGACGCCCGCTGACGCGACGCAGTGTCTCGGCCAGCGTGATCACACTCGTTTCGGCTCCCGTGCCAATGTTCATGGCCCGTAGGTCGAGGCGACCCGCGGCGGGGAGCGCGACGGTCGCCGCCGCCACGTTGGCTGCGGCGACGTCCTTCACGTGCACGTAGTCGCGCGTCTGCGTGCCGTCGCCGAAGACGGTCAGCGGCCGCCCGTCGAGCAGACGCGCGCAGAAGATGGCGACGACGCCCGCCTCGCCGTGCGGATCTTGCCGTGGGCCGTACACATTCGCATAGCGCAGCACCACGCCCTCGATGCCGTGCAGGCGGCCGTAGTATGCCAGGTAGTGCTCAACCGCGAGCTTGGCGATGCCGTACGGCGAGTCAGGATCCTTCGGGGCGCTCTCGGCGTTGGGCGGTGTTACGAAGTCGCCGTAGATAGCGCCGCCAGTGGAGGCGAAGACGAAGCGCGGGCTCGTGGCCACCGCGCGCACCGCCTCGAGCAGGTTTAGCGCTCCCAGAATGTTGATGGACGCATCGTGCACCGGGTCGAAGACGCTCCGCCGCACGTCTATCTGCGCCGCCTGGTGCAGGATGACGTCGAACCCGCCCTCGCGCACCAGGCGTGCCGCCTCGGCGCTGCGTGCGTCGAGCTGAGCGAATTCGGCCGCGGACGGCACGTTTTCGCGCCGGCCGGTCGAGAGGTCATCGAGCACAACGACGTGAAATCCCCGGTCAAGCAGGGCGTCGGCGACATGCGAGCCGATAAACCCCGCGCCACCGGTGACGAGTGCGCGTGGCGACATGCGTGAAAGCTAACGGGCCGCGGGTGGTGTCGCCCCGCTCAGGGCATCTTGGCCGTGACGCGTCCCATCATGCCAGTCATGATCTCGGCCTGCGTGCGATTCAGGATGATTCCCGAGGTGCCGTACGCGGTGACGCGCAGCACCTGCACGACGCCCGCCCAATCGGGCGCATGCTGCTCGCCCGCCTCACCGGCTCCCAGCGGCGCAAGAAGCGTGACTTGGTCGCCTGGTACCAGACCGTCGCGCATCGTTGCCGAAAGCACCACGTACGACCCGACCTGGGGAATCACCGGATCGCCCAGCACCCACACGAGTTTGGTCTCGGCGCCGTATTCCACCGCGGCCGGATACTGGTCGAGGCGCGGTGCCAGCGTGTCCATCGCGATTACGCCCTGTCCCTCGCCGATCGGGAAGAAACGCTGGAGGATCACCGCCCGTGCGTCGCCAAAACCCGGATCCTCGCGCAGCTGGACCACGCCCGTCACGACGACCACTTGCCCCTGTCCACTCAGTTGCGGCCCGAGCCGGAACGTCATGAAGCGCTCCCCATTCGCGCGCGTGGCGCCGTTGGGGAGGTGGAGGTAGATGGCCTCGTGCGACTGGAAGTCGCGCTGTTCCAAGGTCGGAACGACGACCTGGGACGTCGCGGTCTTCAGCACACGGCCGGCGCCGATCGGTCCGCCGACCGCCCATACATAGGGTGATGCGAGGTACTGGCCAGGACGCACCGCCTGCCGAGACCTGAGCAGATCCGCCGACTGGCGCGCGGTGCGCGTGCGCTTGTAGCGGCGCGGATCAAATACGGTGGGTCCGTTCGGATCTCGCCGGGCCGCGGGAGCGGCGGCGACGGCTGCAGCGGGTGCGACCCCCGCAGGGAGCTTCAGCACCTCGCCGGGATAGATCCAGTGCGGATCTTCGATGGTGCCCGTGTTCAGCCGGTAGATCTCAGGCCACAGGTAGGCGTCGCCGAGGTACTGCTTGGCAAGACTCCACAGCGTCTCGCCGCGCACGACGGTGTGCGTAGCAGGCATCGACGCTACGGCGGCGGGCTGTTCCCCAGGCTTCGCCGGCAGCTGGGTTGGCTGCTGTGCCTGCAGCGCGAGGGCAGCGCCGAGGACGGCGGGAACGATCAACGAGGCGCGAATGCGGGCCATGGACGGGTCCGGTCGACGGTGAGGTCGTGGTATAGCATGGCAGTCGCCGCCCCTAGCCTCAAGGCAGGGACGGACGCCAACTGAATTATGGACGAGCGACGCGAGCGAAGGTTGCGGTCGGCGAGAAACGCCATCCGCCTACCGCCTCACGACCGTGACGATAAAGAGCGGCTGACCGCCGGCGGCATCCGCGCACCCCGATACGAAGTACTCGAGATCCGTCCGAGCGGCGCTGGCACTGCCGTAGCTGAAGTGAACGACGCCCCGCTCACCCGCCACAATCTTCTCAGGGGGAGCGAGAGGGCTGGAAAGGTCCAAGGAACGATCGGTGGAGTTGATAATCTGGAACGGATCGCCAGCGATCACGGTCACGGCACGCGGATCTGGCATGGGACAGTATCCCGTCCAGTTCGCCGCCGCACTGCCGTTACCGGATGGGCGGTAATTGTCGCCCGCCGCCAACGTCGGCCCCAGCGTGATCGTGGTGGCCGGCGCATCGGTGAAGTCGTGCAACCCCAGGGCGGAGCACCCGGTCACGAGTAGTCCTGCCATCACGCCGATGCACTGGAATCG
>JAHFCU010000078.1 GCA_023249305.1 Gemmatimonadota bacterium | reverse complement strand
GTGTGCGGTCTCACGCCGATGAAGATGAACATCGCCGCGGAGGGAATCGCGCGCGTCTCGCCGGTCTTCACCTCCTTCGCCGTGACCAGCTCCAGCGCGCGCTCACCCGCAACAGCGCTCACTTCCACGCCCGTGACCACTTCGATGTTCGGCGCCGCGCGAATGCGGTCCACCAGGTATTGCGACATCATCGGCAACAGGTCGCCGGCGCGGACGAGCATCGTCACCTTCCGCGCGTAGCGCGAGAAGAAGAGCGCGCCTTGGCCTGCCGAGTTGGCGCCGCCGACAATGCAGATGTCCTTCGCGCGATAGCGCGCCGCCTCCGACATCGCTGCGCCATAGTACACACCCTGACCCTGCAGCACCTCGAGGCCCGGCACGTTCAACGTGCGCGCGGCCATTCCGGTCGTGATCAGCACGCAGTACGCGTTGAGCTCCGTGCCGTCGGCGAGCGTCACCACGCGGTACGGATCCTCGCGTCGGATGCTCGTGACTGCCTGTCCTGCGAGCACCTCGGCGCCGAATCGTCGGGCCTGGGCGGTGGCGCGGCTGGCGAGGTCGGCGCCGGTCACGCCGGAAGGAAAGCCGAGATAATTTTCGATCAGCGAGCTGGTACCGGCCTGCCCTCCGGTGGCGTGCGATTCGACGATCACCATCCGGAGCCCCTCGGACGCGCCGTACACCGCGTTCGCGAGTCCCGCCGGTCCGCCACCGACGACAATCACGTCGTAGAACGGCCGGGTGGCCTGCGTCTGGAGACCCGACTTCGCTGCGAGGGCCGTGTGAGTCGGCGCCACCAGGTGCGTGCCGTCGGGGAAGACGATGATCGGGAGGTGCGTCAGGTCGCCCGTGAGCTGCTCTGCCAGCGCTCGCGCCTGCTCGTCGCGGTCGAGGTCGACCCACTGGTACGGCACGCGGTTGTGCGAGAGGAACTCCTTCGCCTCGAACGACGCCGCGGACCATTCGGAACCCATCACGCGGATGCCGTCGAACGACGGCTGCACGCGCGCGCGCCACTCACCGAGCAGGTCATCGAGCACCGGGTAGAGCCGCTGCTCCGGCGGGTCCCACGGCTTCATCAGATAGTGGTCGAGGCCGATCTGGTTGATTCCAGCGATCGCGACGTCCGTGTCGGCGTAGGCCGTGAGGAGCACGCGGCGCGATTCCGGGTGGAGCGAGGTCACTTGAGCGAGCAGCTCGAGGCCCGTCATCTCCGGCATCCGTTGATCCACGAGGAAGAGCGCGACCTGCGCGTTGCGCGCCGCGAGTTCCTTTGCCGTCTGCAGTCCCGCGGCAGGCGAGTCGGCCTTCATCACGCGGTAGTCGGCACGGTAGCGCTGGCGCAGGTCGCGCTCGATCGCGCCGAGCACGGCGGCATCGTCGTCAACGGCGAGGATGACGGGCTTCGGCATCGGCGCGACCTAGCCCTTGTGCGCGGCGATGGCCGCTTCCTGGACCTTGCCCTGCTCGTCGAGGGTGAATCGATTGAGTTGGATGACCTGCGCCTGCGCGCGAAACTCCATCGGCACGATGTTGAGGGCGTCGTGCCTGTTGTCGAAATCCATCGCGATCCACGACTTGTGGACGCCGTCCTTGCAGCCCCAGTCAGCGTGCGTGAGGAAGTGCGAGCCAGTGCGGAGCAAGGCCTGAACGGCCTTGGTACAGGCAAGCGGAGTGGGCTCGTGGGGAACTTCGACCAGGAAGCGTGGCATCGTCGGGGGGCCGGGGGGGGTCGGGCAATTGTATAGCAGTCGGACTCGAGTGCGAAAGGGCGGTGCGCAGACGTTGGGCGCGGTGCGCAGCCGCCCGACTCGACGCCTTGTGGTCGAGTCGGGCGCGGCGTGCTACCTCCCGTCAGCGCATCACGGCACCACTGGCGCCACACCGCCAATCACATTTGGCACATTCTTTTGGCGCAGCATCGCATTGAATGCCGTGAGGTCTCCTCCGAGCAGTGCCTCGATGATCGCCACGTTCGCCCTTACTTGCTCCTTCAGCAGCACCTGCACTTCCGTCTGCTGCGTGGTCGGACGGAAATCGCTGCCGGCAAGACCGTTGGCCAGGTACGACAGATTGGCGAGCAACGCCGCCGCAAACCGGACGCCGTCCTGGCCGTTGCCGGTTTGCCGTAGATCGACCAACGGCATCTCCGCGTCGGCCAGCTTGGTGCCCAGCACGTCGGCGGCGCGCCTGACGTCGCCGTCGTTGCTCACACGCCGCAGCGCCTCAAGCTGCGCACGCACGACTTCGGCGCGCCCGACGGCGGCCGCACCCGCATTCATATCCGCGCGGATCACTTCGAGCATCCGCGTTTGCTCGGCGATTTCCGCCTCGCTTCCGCCCGAGTTCGGGTCCTTGCGCACCTCAAGCGGACGCGTCTGCACGATATCCCCGGCCGTCAGCTTCACCGTGTACGTGCCGGGCGGCATCAGAACCGACACGCGTGCCGTGCTCGGCGCGACGCGTCCGTCGGGGCCGGCCGCGATGTACGGTGCATACATCGGACTCGTGAAGAGCCGCGTCTCCACGCTCGGTTCGTCGCGCAAATCCCACGTGACCCGGTTGATACCGGCCGTGTTGGTGCCGCGCAGCGTGCGCACCAAGCGGCCCTGCGCGTCGGAAATCGTGAGCACCGGCGTCTTCTCGGCGGGCGACTTCAGCCAGTAGTTGATGCTCGCTCCGTACGCCGGATCATCGCCCGTTGTCGGATCGTCGTAGGAACTCGATGGCGCGGTGATGGGACGGAACCGGTATGCCGCGCGCAGGGTGAACAGGTGCGCCGCCGCTTGCCTGACGTCCGGCGTCAACTGCTGCAGAGGTCCGATGTCATCGAGGATGTAGAAGCCGCGTCCGTAGGTGGAAATCACGAGATCGTTGAAGTGCTCCTGCACGACGATCCCGGAGACCGGCGCTTGCGGCAGGTCGTTCTGCAGCGGCAGCCAGCTGTCGCCGGCATCGAAGGAGACGTAGATGGAGTTCTCGGTGCCGAGGTAGAGCAGGCCGCGCCGCACCGGATCCTCGTAGATGACCTTGGCGTAGCTGAGATTGTTGCGCGGCAAGCCGTTGGTGATCGCCTTCCACGTCTTGCCGTAATCGGTGGTTCGGTAGACGAACGGATCGCGGCTGTTCATCTGATGGAAGTCCACCGTGAGATACGCGGTGGCCGCGTCGTACCGAGAGGGCGCGATGCTCCGCACCGAGCCCCAGGCCGGGAGGTTCGGAATGTTGGCCGTGACGTTCGTCCACGTCGTCCCCGTGTCGCGTGACACGTGCACGAGCCCGTCGTTCGTTCCAACCCAGATCAGCCCGCGCTCCTTGGCCGACTCCGCGATCGAGTAGACGACGCCGGCGTACTCCACGCCGATGTTGTCCGGCGTGAGTCCGCCCGAG
>JAHFCU010000016.1 GCA_023249305.1 Gemmatimonadota bacterium | reverse complement strand
CCGAGATGAGGCGCCACTTGAGCGACGGGTCGAACGTACCATCCGGACGCGGACGCGCGCCGCAGAAGGCGATCATCGGGTACTCCATGCCGCCCACCGAGCCGTGCACGTTGCTGGCCTGCGGGTACGGGTACTCGATGACCATCCGCCCGTAGGTGACCATCGTCTGCTTGATGGCCTTGGTGCTGTACTGATCCCAGAGCGGCATCGCGTCGCGCGGATAGACCGAATGCAGCTCGATGAGCCGGCCGCCTTTCTGGTAGCGGAAGCCCATCGCGTCCCAGATGAACGTCTTGGAACTCGCCCATGCGAAGTCGCGCACGTTTTGCGCGGTGAAGTGCCAGGTCAGTGGCGCGGTGCCTGTCGGGCGTGTCGCGGGCTTGGCGATTTCGTCAGGCCGGACGATGAAGACGGGCGCTTCGGAACTCCACGCCTGCGTGAGGCGCGCACGCTGCGTGGCGGTGAGCACGTCGTTTGGGTTCAGCAGCACGCCCGTGGCGCGCACGATATGGTCGTGCGGCACGGTCATCGAAACGTCGAAGTCGCCGAACTCCTGATAGAACTCGCCCTGTGAGTAGAACTGGTCGGTAGTCCAGCCGCTGACGTCATCGTACACGGCGGCGCGCGGATACCACTGTGCCATCTCGTACTCCCAGCCGTCCTTCACGTGGTCGCGAGCGTTGCGCTGGTTGTTGAGGCCGACTTCGGGGACGATGTACGCCCACTCGAGCTCGAGCTGCGTGGACTGGCCGCTCGCGACCGGTGTCGGCAACTCGACGCGCACCGCCGTGCCGTTGACCCAGAACGGCGCGTCGCGGAATCCGCCTGCGGGATCGAGCGCGCGCACGCGGGCGATGCGCATGCCGAGTTTCTGTGCCTCTTCACCGGTGAGGTCGAGCAGTCGCAGCGCCTGGCCTGACAGATTGGCGAGCCCTTTGGGGAGCGGCCGGCGCGACACGTAGGCGCGCGAATCGGGCCGCTCGACGTTCTGGTCGAGCATGAACCAGAGGTACGCGAGGGCGCCCGGCGAGTTGTTGTGGTACGTCACGCGCTCGGTGCCGCTGATCTCGTGCTTCACCGTGTCGAGCGCCGCCTTGATCGTGTAGTCCACCTTCTGCTGCCAGTACTTGGGACCGGGCGAGCCGCTCGCCGTGCGATACTCATTGGGCGTCGGCCACTGCTCGATGGCGCGGAAGTTGGACTGATTGGTCTTCTTCGTCGAGTCGGCGTTGAGCCATTGCGGCGCGGTCGTCACCGGCGGGGCGCCGCGTTGTGCGCGCAACGGAAGAGCGACCACGAAGAACGCGACCACGAACAGCGCGACCACGAATGGTACGCACGACATCCGGAGCGGAGTCACGGCAGGCCAGCGCGAACGAAGGGACCGCATCGTCACATCCTCGCAAGAGTGAAAGACAGCTTGGCGACGTTCTTCGATAAGAACGAACGCCACTTACGTAGCGTTGCCGAGCCGGTCAATGAGCAGAGTGATCCCGATGCCGGCCGCGGCGCCGGCGAGCACCAGCACCCAGTCACGACGCCGGACGCGCAGCCAGCGGTCGGCGGCGAGTCCCAGCGCAAAGAAGACGCTCACGATCAGCACTTGCCCGACCTCGAGGCCGAGGTTGAACGCGAACAGCGGCACCGTAATGGAACTCTCGGCGCCGAGCAGCGCACGCAAGCCGCTCGCGAACCCGAGTCCGTGAATCAGGCCGAACACGCCGGCGGTTGCGTAGCGACGCCGCATCGCGGTCGTGCGCGATGCTTCGGTGGGCGGCGTGAGCTGGTCACCGATGGCCGCGAAGGCCATGAAGACAATCGTGGCGGCGATGAGCGGTTCGATGACACGTGGACTCGCGCTCACGACGTTGAACGTGGCGAGCGCTAGCGTGGTGGAGTGGCCCAGCGTGAACGCCGTGACGAGCACGGCGATGCGCTTCCACTCGTGCACGCCGTACGCCGCGGTGAGCGCGGCGACAAACAGGATGTGGTCCCACGCGCCGATGGCGGCGATGTGGTGGTACCCCATCCGGAGGTACAGGCCGAACTCGGACACGAGCCTGCTAGTCCCCGGTCAACGTATGCCGCAATCCGGACGCCTGTTGTTCGGCGGTGATCTCCATCTCCCGCTGTTCATCCACGAATCGGCGTTTGAGCCAGTTGCCGAGGTCGTCGAGGTAACTGTACGCCACCGGCACGACGATCAACGTCAACATCGTGGACGTGATCAACCCGCCGATCACCGCCCGGGCCATCGGCGCGCGGAACTCGCCGCCCTCGCCGAGCGCCAGCGCGATGGGCAGCATGCCAGCGATCATCGCGAGCGTCGTCATCATGATGGGACGCAACCGCACTGCTCCGGCCTCGATGAGCGCGTTCAACCTGTGCATCCCGGAACGACGCTTCTCGTTGGCGTTGTCCACGAGCAGGATCGCGTTCTTCGTCACGAGGCCCATCAGCATGATCACGCCGATCATGCTCATCATGCTCAACGTGGACCGCGTCAGGAGCAACGCGAGCAGCACGCCGACGAGCGACAGGGGGAGCGACAACATGATCGCGATCGGGTGCGTGAACGACTCGAACTGCGAGGCGAGAATCAGGAAGATCAGGATGACAGCCAGCACGATCGCCTCGACGACGTAGCCGAACGTCTCGATGAGCAACTCCGTCTGACCGGCGAGACCGACGGTGTATCCCGGCGGTAGTCCAACCTTCGCCGCCTCGGCGCGGATAGCGGAGGACGCCTCGGAAAGCGAGAAGCCCGGCGCCATGTTGCCCGAGATCGTCACGACGCGTTCGAGGCGCGCGCGGTCAATCTGCGTCGGAGCGCTCGATACGCTGACGGTGGCGATGTCGCCGAGCCGCGCATAGGTGACACCGTTGGGGCCGACCTTCGCGGTGGGAACCGGCATGGCACTCACGTCGGCGATCGAGCGTCGGAGTTCCGGCGCCACCTGCACGCGCACGTCGCGCTCTTCGCCCGTCGGGTCTTCCCAACGGGTGGCCACCTCACCCGCGAACAGCGGGCGGATGGTGGCTGAGATCATGCCGATGTCGAGGCCGATCTGGTTCGCGGCGTCGCGGTTGACCTCGACGCGCAGTTCGGGCTTCGGGTCGCCGAGCGACGACTTGACGTCGACGATGCCGGGGATGCGCGCGACGGCGTCACGCAGCTTCGTTGACAGCCGCTGCAGCTCGTTGATGTCGGGGCCGCGCAGTTCCACCTGCAACGGCGCCTGCGCACCGCCCGGGCCGGACCGCTCAATCAGGTACGACCGTACGCCGTAGAGCTGCCCCAGCTTGGCGCGGGCGACCATCATCATCCGGTTGGCCTTGAGCGGCCGCTCGCGCGGCGGCATGAGCTTCACGTAGATCTCGCCGCTGCGCACGGTGCCCGTGGCCCCGGCGCCGATGGTGGTGTACGTGTACTTCACGCCTTCCATGGCGCGCACAACCGCGCCGATCTGCTCGGCTTTCGCGCGCGTCTGGGCGAGGCTCGACCCTTCGGGCGTCTCAAACGTGACGGTGAACTCGCTGTTGTCCGACTGCGGGGTGAACTCGCCGCCGATGAACGGCACGAGCGCAAATGCGGCGAGCAGGCTCGCTGTCGCGATGACCACGGTCTGCCGGCGGTGCAGCAGCGCCCACTCGATGATGCCACGGTACGCATGCGCCATTCGGTCGAACCACGCGTTGAAGCGCGCGATCGTGCGCGTGATGACGTTGCCAACCGCCTCGCCGTGCACATGCGGGTCAACGCCCCACCAGGCGCTGAGCATCGGCGTCAATGTGAAGGACACGAAGAGCGAGACCATCACGGCCCAAGCCACCACGAGGCCGAAGGCGTAGAAGAAGCGCCCGATGATGCCGCCCATGAACGCGACGGGCACGAAGACCGCGACGATGGAGAACGTGGTCGCCATCACGGCGAGGATGATTTCGCGCGTGCCGTGCCCCGCCGCCGTGAAATGGTCCTCCTTGAGCTGGCGGTGGCGCACGATGTTCTCGATGACGACGATCGCGTCGTCAATCAGGATGCCGATCGAGAGCGACAGCGCCATCAGCGTGATGACGTTCACGGTGAAGCCCATGGCGCGCATGATGATGAACGCCGAGATCACCGAGACCGGCAGCGAGAGCGCGGTGATCGCCGTGGCCTTCCAGTCGTTCAGGAAGATCATCACGATGAACACGGTAAGCAGCGCGCCGAGCATCAGCTCGTCGAGCACGTCGCGCACCGAGTTGCGGATCATCACCGAGTTGTCGCGCACGACTTGCAGCGTCGTGCCCGCCGGAAGGGTGCCCTGCAGCTTCGCGATCTCCTTCATCACGCCGTCGGCCACCTGCACCGTGTTGGCCCCCGAGACGCGAATCAGGTCGAGGCCGATGCTGCGGCGGCCGTCCACCAGGGCGAGCGAGCGCTCTTCTTCGGTGGCGTCCTCGACGCGCGCCAGGTCGGACAGGCGGACCGTCAGGCCGCCGCGCGTCGCGATGATGATGTTGTTGAACTGCGCGGGCTCCTTGATGCGGCCGCTGACGCGCACGAGCTGCTCGCGCGCACCGAGGAGCACGCGACCCGCCGGCACGTCGAGATTCTGGCGCTGCAGCGCGCCCTCGATCTGCGGCACGGTGATGCCGAGCGCTTCCATGCGCGCGGGCTGCAGGTAAACCTTCACCTCGCGCTTGAGGCCGCCGGAGATGCGCACTTCGCCCACGCCCGACACCGATTCAAGCCGGCGGCGGATGGTCTCGTCGGCGAGCGCTGTCAGCTTGGCCATCGGCATCTGGTCGCTGGCGAGCGCGAGGGAGATGATCGGCACGGCCCCGATATCAATCTTCTGCACGACCGGCGATTCGACGTCCGACGGCAGATTGCGTCGAATGATGTCGATCTTGGCGCGCACGTCCTGCGCGGCCGCGTCCACGTTGCGCGAAAGCTGGAACTCGATGATGATCTGCGAGACGCCCTCGAGCGAGATGGACGTGATTTTCTTGACGTCCTGCACCGGATTGAACGCTTCCTCGAGCCGGCGCGTGACCTCGCGTTCCACCGTGCCCGCGCTGGCGCCGGGATAGATGGTCTGCACCGTGATGATCGGGAGGTCAATCGAGGGGAACTGGTCGATCGGGAGGCGCCGGTAGCTGAAGAAGCCCAGCACGACCAGCGCCGACATCACCATCGCCGTGAAGACGGGACGCCGGATGGCGAGGGCGCTGAGTCCCGTGCCGGAAGTGTCCGAGGCCCGGCGGCCACGGGTGCGCTGTTCGGGCATCCTACTTCTCCTTCGCCGCGGACACCTTGGTGCCGTCCGCCATCTCGACACCCGCCGCAATGACGACACGCTCACCGGCTTTCAGGCCGCTGGTGATGGCGATCATGCCGGTATCTTCATCGCGCGCACCCGTCACGACGGGACGACGGCGTACCACGTTGCCATCCACGACCAGCACGTACGGTTCCTTCTCGCCCGTGCGCACCGCGTTCAGCGCGACGACCACCGCCTTCGTGGTCGCGCCGGTGCGGATGCGGCCGTGCGCGAACTGGCCGGCCACCACCTTGCCGTTCGCATTGTTGAGTCGCGCAAAGACACCTACCTGACGCGTAGACGCGCTCGCGACGGGATCGACGCGGGCCACCGTCCCCTGAAACGCCTGACCGGGCATCGCGTCAATCGTGAAGGTCACCATCTGCCCCACGCGCACGCGTGCGGCGTCCACCGTGCCGACCTGCCCCTTGAGTTCGAGCGTGCGCGGATCCACGACGGTCAACACGGGATCTTCGGCCTTCACCGACTCGCCCTCCTCGGCGACGCGATCACTCACCCAGCCGTCGAACGGCGCCTTGAGCCATGTGTGGCCCGCCGCCTCCGTCGCGCCGGCGAACGCCGTCTTCGCCGCCGCGAGCTGCGCAGCGGCGGCGTCGTAGCCGGCTTGCGCGGTCTTCATATCCACGGCGGACATCGCACCCGCCTCGAAGAGCTTCTTGGCGCCGTCGAGGCGCTGCAGCGCCACCGCCAGTCCAGCTTCGGCACTTGCGACGTTCGCCTTGGCGCTTTCCGCACCGCTCGTGACGCCCTGCGCCTCAATGCGCGCCATCACCTGACCGCGGGTCACCCGTGCGCCGCGGTCCACCTTCACGTCGCGCAGCGTGCCAGCCACCTGTGCGCGCACACGCACAATGTCGGCCGGATCGAGCGCGCCGCTGACGAGCACGGTCGGCCCGAGCTCGGCGATGGTCGTCGTCGCGACATCGTTGGGTCCGAGCACGACAGGCGGCGCGGCGTCGCCGGCGTCCGTCTTGCCCTTGCATGCCGTCAACGAAACGGCGGCAATCACGAGGAGAATGAGCAGGCGGGCGGCGTCGGTGAAGCGGCGCGAGAGAATCGTCGTCGGAGTCATGGTCAACGAACCGTTGAGAGTGCGGCGGAGCTGGCGCCCAGTGAGCGCTGAAGCGCCGCGTCGGCGATGTAGTACTGGGCCACGGCCTGTGCGTAGTTAGCGCGCGCCATCAGCAGGCCGAGGCGCGCGTCGCTGACGTCGAGATGCGTGGCGAGTCCCTGGTCGTAGCGGAGCACGGTCAGGTCATACACTTTCTGCGCCTGATCCACCGTGCGCTGTCGCGCGGTGATCGTGGCGGCGGCGCGCGAGCGCTCGCCCAGCGCCTGCTGATACTGCAACTGAACGGCCTCGCGCAGTTGCGCGAGCCGCGATTCCTCCTGCTGAAGACCGAGGCGCGCCTGGGTAAGATCTGCGCCGCGCTTGAAGCCATTGAACAACGGCACCTTGAGCGTGAGCGACGCGTTCCAGTCGGTAAGCCAGCTTCTGCCGTTGAGCGCGAAGACTTCCTGCGGATACATGAGGCGGCCGAGGCTCATGCGAAAATCGAGCGACGGGATGTACGCGGCGACCGCCTGCGTGACGATTTCCTTCGCGATGCGCACATTCTGCTGCTCGGCCTGCACGGCCGCGCGGTCGGAGGCGATCGTCACCGGATCCAGCCCGTCGGTGGGCAGCACCGCGGGCGCGGTGAGGCGCGTCGTGAGGACGAGCGGCGCCGTGAGCGGCACGTTGACGAGCCGCTTGAGGTCGAGGGTGGCGAGCGCCGCGGCGTTCTGCGCATCCACGAGCTGCGGCTTGAGGTTCTCGAGGGAAACCTCGGCTCGCAGAACGTCGAGTTCGGAACCCGTGCCCGCCTTGAGCCGCAGGCGCTCCTGATCGAGGAAGCGTGAGGCCTGCGCCACGGCCTCGCGCGCACTCGCCTCGAGTTCGGCCGCGAGCTGGGCGCGCACGTACGCCGTGCGCACCTGATACTCCGTCTCAGCTAGTTGCTCGTGAAGGCCGAGCTTTGACGCGGACTGGTAGTAGTTGGCGATGCGCAGCGCACTGCCAAGCCGCGGCGAGAAGATGGCCTGCGTCGCGGTAAGGTTCGCCGTGTATTGATTGACGCGGCCGAACGGAAGGTTCGAGAACAGCTTTGCCAGCGGCGCCAGCGACGAATCACCTGCCGCACTTGGGCTGACCTTGATCTGGAACGGCGAGGCGTAGGTGCGCACATACGTGAAGCTGCCGTCGAGCGCCGGAAGCGCCGCGGACCGCGCGGAGGCGACCTGCGTGGAGGCGATGTCCACCTGCGCACGCGCGATGTGCGCTTCCTCGCCGAGCCGGCCGGCGCGCGCGAGCGCTTCGTCCACTGAGATGCGGACGGTGTCAGTTGGCGGCGGGCGTTGTGCCCCTGCAGTCGGTGCAGCGGCGATGGCAAGCGCGAGCAAGAGTATGAGAGTTGGTTTCACGGAAGTCCTTGAAAAGCAGGTCCTGCGCGCAGCGCATCACACCGCGCGGGCCACGGGCCGCCATAAAGATGCGCGATGGCCGTCGGCGGCGCATCAGCGCATGATTGTGGGACCGATATCCACTTCGAGGCCGGATCATGCGTCTTTCCAGCGCCCTTGCCCTGTCGGCACTCGCCGCGCACTGCTCCGCGTATGCGGAAGCGCAGGTTCAAACTCCAAGGCTTGAGGGGCCTGGGATACGCGTGGTGCTTGACGCGGGGCACGGCGGCATTCGGCGTCTAGAATCGGCCAGTGGACAGGAAGTGGCGATCCCTACGAACGAGGCGCTCGCGCTGTTTCGGCTCGAGCGCGCGCCGGGACAGCCGGTCATTGATGCGACGAGCGCGTCACGCTTCACGTGGTCGCGCATCGGGGGCACGCGACCCGGACTGCATCTCCAATGGGAAGGATTCCGCGATTCTCCCGCGCTGCGCGTCCGCGCGACCGTCGTTGTCGATGCGGACTCCACGACGCGCTGGCACATCGCTGTTGACGGAATCGCCGGCCTGGGAATCGAACGCGTGCTCTATCCGCGGCTCGGCGGCATCGGGCTCACGGAGAACGCCGAACTCGCCGTGCCACTCTGGATGGGCCAGCGCGCGAGGGACCCGCGCCGCATGCTCTCCGGTGCGGATGGCAAGGGACGTCGCTTTGAGTGGGGCTATCCCGGCCAGTTGTCGATGCAGATGATCGCGCTCACACGCGGCGTTTCGGCCGGATTCTATTGGGCGACGGACGACTCGCTCGCGTACCGAAAGTCATTCATCCTCTCGGGCGACGAGGAAGGGTATGGCCGCGCCGAGGTCGCCAACGTACTCGCCGACCCGGCGCAGGCGACGCGCTATGAACCCACCTACGGCGTGAAGCTCGGCGTTGTCCACGGCACGTGGATGCATGCGGCCGAACGGTATCGGGCATGGGGCGAGCAGCAATCGTGGGCGCGCAACAGTCGCGTCGCACGCGGCACGGCCACCAAATGGATGCGCGAGACAGGTGTGTGGGTGTGGAATCGCGGTCGCGCCTCGCATGTGCTCGATCCTGCGATCACACTGCGCAAGACCGTGGGACTGCCCGTGAGCGTCTTCTGGCACTGGTGGCACGCGGGGCCGTACGACACGTCGTTCCCCGATTACCTCCCTCCGCGTGACGGTGTCGGGACGTTCACGGAGGCGGTGAAGCGGGCGCACGAGGCGGACGTGCGCGCCATCGTGTACATGAACCAACGGCTGTGGTGCACGAACACGCCGAGCTGGACGCGAGAAGGGGCGGAGCGATACGCCGTGCGCGAGCGCGACGGCACGGTGCGGCTCGAGACGTACAACGTGTTCAATCCGCTGCCGTGTGCGCCAATGGACGTGTCCACGAAGTTCTGGCGCGACAAGTACGCGGGCATCGCGGATACGGTGGTCCAGCAGTACGGCATTGATGGCCTCTACATGGACCAAGCGGTGCTCAGTCTCGTCTGCTGGTCGCCCGATCACGGGCATCCGGTGGGCGGCGGCCACTATTGGATGGACGGCTTTCGCGCGCTCGCCGCCGACCTGCGCCGCCGCAACGGCGTCTCGCTTGGGCTTGGCGGCGAAGGAGGCGGTGAGAGTTGGCTTCCCGACCTCGACCTTTTCCTCACGCTGCAGGTGAGCGAGGAGCGGTACGCGGACCCGGCGAGCGGCTGGGGGCCGATCCCGATGTTTCAGGCAGTCTACCACCGGCACGCGATGACGTACGGGACGTACGGATCGCTCACGTACCCGCCGTATGATGAGATGTGGCCCGATTCAACGCGCCCCGCGAACGCGCTGACGCTGCTCGACGCGAAGTACCGGCGGCAGTTCCTGATGGAGCAGGCCCGCATGTTCGTCTGGGGAATGCAGCCGACGATCGCGAACCTGCTCCCCGAACAGTTCACCAAGCGCGCGGCCGAGATTGACTATCTCACGCGGCTCGCGCGCATCCGTTACGCCAACCGCGCGTGGCTGCAGGACGGCGCATTCGTCATGCCGCCGGCGTCCGACGCGCCGGAGCTCAGTTTCATTGGGTCGCGCATCTCCATCTACGCGGCGCGTCGCGGCGGCGCGACAGAGGTCGCGCTGCGCGCCCCCGCGGTGCTCACGGGCGCATGGCGCGCCGCGGACGGCCAGGTTGCCATTGCCTTGGCGAGCATCGACGACAGCGCGCATCGCGTGACGCTGACGCTCGATCCCGCACGACACGGGACGCAGCGCGGCGCGACGCTCTGGCGCGTGGATGGGGTGGGGAAGCAACGGATCGCGACGTTGGCGGCCGGCACGCGCGAGATCTCGGCGGATGTCGCCGCACTCGAGGGCGTGCTGCTGATCATCGAACCGCGTCGGTAGCTTCGTTTCATGAGACGCAACGCGCGTGCGACTCATGCGGAACGCAGGTCGGTGCGCGCGCCACTAGCGCTTCGCGCAGGCGCTGTCGAGCGGTACTGGCGTTATCGCACCGCGCCGCAGGCGCCACCGCCCGGCGCTCACACTATCCGCTGTGCCGAGCGACACACGGCACGACGGGTCGGCTGCGGCCACGACGATGCCGAAGAAATCGGCGAGCGCCGCACTGGCCCAGCGCACAGAGTGGCGCGGGCCCGCGAGCGCGAGCAGCAGCGGCTCGGCGCGCGCGCCGCGCGTATCGTCCACGAGTTCAATGCCGGCCAACGGTTCTCCACGGCGCGTCAGGCCCGCGGCGCGGCGCTCGCGGTTCACGAACGCCGCCGCGCCGAGCAGGTAGTCGGTGGATGCGCCGTAGAGGGCGACGCGGTGTGCGATGGCGGGGAGGCGCGGCGCGGACTCGTCGCGAAATCGCTGGGCACCCACGTCGGGGGAGAAGAGGCCGACCGCGCGGAGTGGACGGGCCGTGAAATGCGCGCGCGTCGCAGAGTCACCGATGATCGCGTCGAGCGCCACGCGCGATCCCATCGAGTGCGCCACCAGAACGGCGCTCGGTACGAGCGAGTCCACCGCGCGCAGAACACGCACAAACGCAGGCCCGCTCAGCGCGGCGGCCTTCGCGTCGTCTCGGTAGACCGTGCCCGGGGTGGGGACGACGTAGAGACCGTGCGTCGGCCACACGAAGAGCACGAGTGGCCCGCGATGACCACCGCGGGCTTTCACTTGCTCGCCTTGGCGCACGGCTTCCGCGGGACTCGTCGAGTAACCGTGCACGAACAGGAGTGGCAAGTCGCTGGCCGACGAGTCGCGCACCGCGGCGCGCAGTCGCGAGCGCCATGTGTCTGCATCGAGTGCGGAGGAATCCACGCGCGTGACGTGCATCGGCGCGAGCGCTCGCGGACCGTCAGGCTCACCGACTGTGAGACGGACGACGCACACGCCATACCACAGTGAGTCGGTCACGTCGCGCGTGAAGCGCTCGGAGGTGCGGCGCCGATTGGAGGCGACGAAGACGGTATCGAGCACCGTATCAGCGGTCGCACGCAGCGACTGCGCGAAGTCACCGCGCGCCGGCGCAACGGTCAGCGCTAGGCCAAGAAGCACGCCGATCATGCGAGCGCCGAGATGCGATTCGCGGCAATCGCGCGTGCTGCGAGACCACCAAGTGAAGCCACCGCCATGTCGAGCCGGGCAAAACGCGGGTCCTTCGTATGGCCGGCCACGAACCGCGCGTAGATCTGCTGCGCGATCACGGCCACCTTGAACAGTCCGAACACGAACAACCAAACGGGATCGCCAGCGCTCCGTTTCGTCGCCGACTCCCATGCAGCCACGACCTGCTCGCGCGTCCAGTTGCCGGGAAGCGAAGTGACGCCGATGCCGAGTCGGAGCAACCGCGAGGGGTCGTCGGCCTCGATCCAGTAGCCGAGTGTCGTGGCGAGATCAAGTCGCGGATCGCCGATCGTCGCCATCTCCCAGTCGAGCACGGCACGCACGCGCGTCGGGTCGGCCGGGTCGAGCACGAGGTTGTCGAACTTGAAGTCGTTGTGGACAATGGTCGCGTCGCCCGTGGCCGGCGCGTTCGCGGCGAGCCAGCTAATAACGCGTTCAACGTCGGGCACGTCGCCCGTGCGGGCGGCCTCCCAGCGCTTGCTCCAACCGGCAACCTGCCGCTCCACGTAACCATCGGGTTTGCCGAGCGACTCGAGGCCTGGCACGCGCCAGTGCACCGCATGAAGGCCCGCGAGCGTCTCGACGGCGGCGGCGGAGAGCGCGCGCAGCTGCGACGCGCCGAATGAGAGCGACGGGGGGAGCGTCTCACGCACGATGAGTCCGCGCATGCGTTCCATCACGAAGAACGGCGCGCCGATCACGCCGGCGTCTTCACAGAGCGCGACGACGGCCGGCACGCGTGGGTACGCCGGCCGCAGGGCTTGGAGCAGGCGACCCTCGCGCAGCACGTCGTGCGCCACGCCCCCCTTCACGCCGAATGGTGGGCGGCGCAGCACGAACTCATCGCCGCCCGCGCGCACGAGGTATGTGAGGTTCGAGAACCCGCGCGGAAACTGTTCGACGTCAACGACGGTTACATGGCCGATCACCGTCTCCCACCACGCATGCAACGCGTCGAGGGGAATAGACTCGCCGTCGCGGACAGGAGCAGCCGAATCAAGGAGCGACTCGTAGGACAACGGCGTGCGGGGTGAAGGGTGCCGGGTACGGGGGCTTGGTGAAGGGGGACGAGTGGGGAGAGGAGGGTGGAGGGACGGAACTCGTCTCGCTACCCACGCTTCGGCAGGTACCGCTCGAGCGTGTGCTTCGCCACTGCGTCCTTGTGCACTTCATCCGGTCCGTCGTAGATGCGCGCCGCGCGCTCGTGCGCCCACCAGTTGGCGAGCGGCGTGGCGTCGGTGAGGCCATAGCCGCCATGCACCTGCAGCGCGCGGTCGAGCACGCGCTGCATCACTTGCGGCACGAAGTACTTGATCATCGAGATCTCATCGCGCGTCGCGCGCTGGCCGTTGCGCTCAAGCTTCTGCACGGTGTCGCGCACGAACAACCGCGCCGCTTCCGTCTCCGCGCGGCTCTCGGCGATCCAGTGCCGCACCACCTGCTTGAACGCCAGCGGTTCGCCGGGTGCCATCTCGCGCGTCAGCGCATAGCGGCACATGAGGTCAATCGCGCGGTCACAAATGCCAATCCACCGCATGCAGTGGTGGACACGTCCAGGGCCGAGCCGCTCCTGCGCCAGCACAAACCCCGCGCCCTCGGCGCCGATCATCGCCGACGCGGGAACGCGGCAGTTCGTGAAGGTAAGCTCGCCGTGGCTCGCGTAACCGGCGCCGACGTGCCCCATCACGGGAATGTTGCGCACCAACGCGTAGCCCGGCGTATCAGTCGGGACGATGAACATGGATGCCCGATGGTGCGGCTTCTTCGCCTCCGGCGTCGTCACCGCCAGCACGACGCAGAACGACGCCCCCTCTGCCGAAGACGCAAACCACTTGCGACCGTTGAGCACCCAGGAGTCGCCATCGCGGATCGCGGTCGTGTCGAGCCAGACCGGATTGGAACCCGCGCGTCCCGGTTCGGTCATGCCAAAGCACGAGCGAATTACGCCAGACGCGAGCGGACGCAGATACTGTTCGCGCTGCTCCGGCGAGCCGTGCGTAAGGAGCAGTTCCATGTTGCCGACGTCAGGCGCCTGCACGTTGCAGGCGTAGTGGCCGAGCGGCGTGCGCCCGAGGATGGCGCTCACCTCGGCAAACTCGCCGAGCGGCAGCGCGAGGCCGCCCCACTCGGCGGGAAGGTGCGGAGCCCAGAGTCCACGTTCGCGGGCGGCTTGGCGGACGGTGTCAATCTGCGTCGCGATGGCCGGCCAGGGATGCGCGAGTGCGAGCGGCTCGATCGGCAGCAGGACGTCGTCAACAAACGCGGCGTAGCGGGCAAGGAGATCAGGCATGCGTTCAAAGTATGGAAGCCCGCCGAAGGGCGCCACGACACCTCTTTCCGGAATGCACCACGCGCATTAGCTCTGTCCTTGCTGACGCGTGCCACCTTCTGAGAGACGAGGCGACATGCCGCACCTGACCGTCAACGGCGTTTCGTTCTACTATGAGGACACCGGCGGCCCTGACCCGGCCATCGTGTTCAGCCACGGGCTGTTGATGTCGTCGCGCATGTTCGCGGCACAGATCGCCGCATTGAGAGATCGCTTCCGCTGCATCGCGTACGACCATCGCGGACAGGGGCAGAGCAGTGATCCCGGCGGACGGTCGCACGACATGGACACGTGCTTCCGCGATGCCGTTGCGGTGATCGACGGACTCGATGCACGCCCCTGCCATTTCGTCGGGCTCTCGATGGGCGGCTTTGTGGGGATGCGCCTTGCCGCACGCCGGCCGGATCTGCTGTACTCGCTCTCGCTGCTCGAGACGTCTGCGGAACCGGAGCCGGCAGAGAACGTGCCGAAGTACAACATGCTCGGGCGCGTGGCCGGATGGTTCGGCACGCGCTGGGTGGTGTACCGCGTGATGCCGATCCTCTTTGGCCGCTCGTTCATGAACGATCCGGCGATGGCCGAGGAGCGGGCGTCGTGGCGCCGTGAGATTGCGTCGCGCCCGCGCAGCATCGTGCGCGCCGTGCGCGGCGTCATCGAGCGCGCGGGGGTGATGGACGAGATCACCTCCATTCGTGTGCCCACGCTCGTCGTCG
This sequence comes from Gemmatimonadota bacterium, assembly GCA_023249305.1. Lineage (GTDB taxonomy): Bacteria > Gemmatimonadota > Gemmatimonadetes > Gemmatimonadales > Gemmatimonadaceae > PNKL01. The sequence continues at coordinate 29,425 of JAHFCU010000016.1, read as the reverse complement.
TCGGCGAGGAGGACGTGGCCACGCCGCCGCCGAAGGCGCGCCGCATCCACGAGCACATTCCCGGCTCGCGGCTGGCCAGAATTCCAGCGGCCGGCCACTCGAGCACCATCGAGCAGCCGGCCGCGGTCACGCAGGTGCTGTCAGACTTTTTCGCGACGCTCCCGCAGTAGCACGCGCACGTCCCAAAGTGTCCGTTCGACGGCAGCGAGCCGGTCGTGGTATGCACGCGCGTGCCGCAGCAGCACCGTCACGCGATGCGAGCCGAGGCCGCCAAGAATGACGAGGCTGAGGGTGAGCGTCGCCCAAAACACCAGCGGGTCAGGGCCTGCCGCGCCGCCCCACTGCCCGGCGCCGAGGAGGCCGCTGAGGTACTCCGGGCCGGACAAAGTGACGACGAACGCGACAATGACCGTGACGCCACCGGTGATGCCGGCGTGCGCGTAGGCCAGTGCGCGCATCGCGCGCTCCTCAAGGACTTGATTGCCCAGTGCGTCCGCCGTCTCTTCGAGGTCGTCCGTGGACAAAGACTCGACAGGTGGCCGGCTGAACGGCGAGGGATGCGTAATGCGCCACGCCCACGAGCGCCGCTTGCGCCGCCGTCGTCGCCGGCGGCCACCCGCTTCGTCGAGCTGCGCCAGCCGCTGCAAAATCTCGATGCGGCGCGACTCGGCTATGCGCACACGCTGGCGTTGCCGGTCGTAGCGCCGCGCGAGGTACGCGGCGAGGGGCACGGCGACGGCGAGGAGGACGAGCAGCCCCGTCATCTGCGTGAAGCGCGAGCGTTGGTTCGAGAGCCAGTCGTTCGGCGACAGCAGGAAGACGGCCATCGTCACAACGCTGGCAAGCGTGAGAACGAGCAGGCCGACGAACATCCAGCCGCGGCGCGTGCGGAAGTTGATGCGTCCCATCACGCGGCGGAGTTCGACGCGCAGCGCCTCGACCTCGCGCCGATGCAGGACGAGGTCGTCGGGCTCTGGTGAGAACCGCAGCGTGCCGGTGGTGCTCGGGGTGAAGGACTTCACGGGGCTCCGGACGTCACCGGGCGAGCGTCAACGTCTCCCGCCGACGCGGGGACGTGCAGTCGCACGGCATCTTCATTTTCATGGACGATCGTGGTCGAGTCAACCGCACGCAGGTGGTCTACTCGACGTACAACGCGGGACGACAGGCGTAGCTCGCCTTGAAGAAGCTGCGCAGGTGTGCGATGTCCGTTTCGGGATCGCCGGTCATCGTTTCGGGCGCATGGATGACGCATCGCTTGCGTGGGTAGTCGAAGACGACCGGCACGATGGGCACGTGCGCGCCGACGGCGACCCAGTAGAATCCCGTGCGCCACTTCTCGATGCGCTTGCGCGTCCCTTCGGGCGAGAGCGCGAGGATCATCTTCTCCCGCGTGTGGAAGTAGGCGATGGTCTGGTCGACGACGTTGTTCGGCGAGGACCGATCCACGGGGACGCCGCCGAGCCAGCGGAAGTAGAAACCGAACGGCGGCTTGAACAGTGTGTCCTTGCCGAGGAACGTGCCGCGGATGCCGAGGGCGAACATCAGCATGACGCCGATTGGGAAGTCCCAGTTGGACGTATGCGGCGCGACAATGAGGACGAACTTGCGGAGATTCGGGAGCGTGCCCTCAAAGCGCCAGCCGCTGACGAGCATCAACAGCCGCGCGACGGCGTCGGTGAAGACGTTGCCGCGCCGGAGAATCTGGTCGCCGACGGGAGGGATAAGCGGTTTGGACATTCGCCGGAGAACCTACGAAACGTCGGGCGCTCGGCAAGACGGTGCGTTGGCGGGGTGTGTGCATCGAGGACTCGCGGAACTCGCCGCAACAACCATATTTGAGCCCCTGTCCCAATCGTGTCGGCCGTTGCCTCGCCACAAGTAGGGAAAGCTATGACGGATGGGGTCCTGGAGCGGTTGTCGGCATCGCTGAGCGATCGCTACCGCATCGAGCGAGAACTCGGCGCGGGCGGGATGGCGACAGTGTATCTCGCGCACGACCTGAAGCACGAGCGCCCGGTCGCGATCAAGGTACTGCATCAGGATCTCGCGGCCGCTCTCGGCGCGGAGCGGTTCCTCGCCGAGATCAAGACGACAGCGCGGCTGCAGCATCCGCATATCTTGCCGCTGCTGGATTCAGGTTCGGCCGATGGCTTGCTCTACTACGTGATGCCGTTTGTCGCGGGTGAGTCGTTGCGTGACCGCTTGAATCGCGAGAAACAGTTGCCCATCGACGATGCGGTGCGCATCGCACGTGAGGTGGCGGACGCCCTCGGCCACGCGCACAGCCACGACGTGATCCACCGCGACATCAAACCTGAAAACATCCTGCTGCAAGAAGGACACGCGCTGGTCGCCGATTTTGGCATCGCGCTCGCGGTGCAGAGCGCTGGCGGACAGCGGATGACGCAGACGGGGCTGTCGCTCGGTACGCCGCAGTACATGAGTCCTGAGCAGGCGATGGGCGAGAAAGCGATCGATGCGCGCGCTGACATCTACGCGCTCGGGGCGGTGACGTACGAGATGCTGACGGGGGAGCCGCCGTTCACCGGGGCGACGGTGCAGGCGATTGTGGCGAAGGTGCTCGGCACGGAGCCGGCCCGGCCGAGCGACGTGCGCAGGACGATTCCGCCGCACATCGAAGGAGCGGTGCTCACGGCACTCGCCAAACTGCCGGCCGATCGCTTTGCCTCCGCGTTGGAGTTCACCGCGTCCATCCGCGGCGAGCGCACCACTACCCGTGCCGACAGCCCTGCTTCCCGCTTCGCAGATGTTTCAGCGCTCCGCTGGAAGCAGGTAAGCGTGGCTCTAGGCACGCTGGCCGTTGCCCTCGCGATCGTGCTGCTGGCACGTCTCGGCGGCGCAGGTACGGGGATGCCCAAGGTACTCGACCTCGGATTGCCCGACAGCGTCGAACTGGCGTTCGCGTCTGGAGACCCCGGCTTCTCAGTATCGCCGCGTGAGGACTTCATTGTGTATACAGTGCGGCGAAACGACACGACGTCGATTTGGCGGCGTGATCTCTCCGACGGACATGTGTCGCCCATCGCCGGTACGCAGCACGGCTCTTCACCCCGCATTTCGCCAGACGGACAGCGCATTGCATTCCGACGACTTGGTGGTGTAAGCGTGGTGCCAGTAGCAGGGGGCCCGGCGCGCCAACTCATCGACATCGCGAACAGTACCGCTATCGAGTGGGTGTCGTCGTCACGCTTCTTCGTGGTCGATCAGGATGGTCGCCGGTTGCGCTGGATGGATCCGGAGTCGGGCCAGTTGTCGGAGCACACTATCGCATACTGCCTTGAGCCCAGTTGGATTGAGCGGTCGCACCGCTTCTTGTGTGGCGGAGGAGGAGTAAAGCACGCCTATCTGCTCGATTCGACGCTTAAGGACTCCATACGTTTGACCACCCAGACAATCGGCGGCGCGTCGAGTGTGGTGATGGGATCGAGTTTCACCCTCGTCGACGATCGATACATCGTGTACATATCGCTCGACGGCGACCTGCGAGCCGCGTCATTCGACGCGGCGTCAAACAGCATCGGGCGATCGGTGACGTTGGTGAGCGGAGTACAGCGCGAAGCGTACTCCGGTGCGGGGCAATACCGAATCATGCCGTCGGGCGCGCTTATCTTCGCGGCCGGTGGGAATGCGGAGATTGGACAACTGGTGAAAGTGCTGGCGGGTCGGTCTCCGGAGCCGCTCCCGATAGCGCCGACGTCGATCTTCCGGTGGGATATGAGTCGCGACGGACGGCGACTCGCTGCGGCGGTGCAAGCGCCAGGCTATCAGGAACTCCGGATCTACGACCTGCGCGACGGACGACAGACGGTGTGGTTCCGAGCCAACGTCATCGGGCAGCCGCTGTGGAGTCCCGATGGTACTCATATCATCGTCGACGCGCTCGACTCCGCAGGTGCGGCCCTCCTGATCGGATCGCCGTCGTCAGGGCTTGCTCCGGACACGCTCCTTGCGCTCTCCGCAGCGAATGATCAAGTCCAACCACAGTTCTTCCCCAGTGAGCGACTCGTGTTTGCGTCGGACAGGGCCGGACGTCTCTTGCTCTCACTCGATCCCTCAGTGCGTCCAGTGCGCTTCGACACACTCGTGAAGAATGCTCGCTTTGCCGCGCCCTCCCCGGACGGCAAACGTCTCGCATACCAGGGAACCGATCGCGGCGACGTAATGGTGTACGACCACATACGGCACCGTCGCGTGCAACTGGCGGCTTCGGGCACCGAGCCACTCTGGCTCGGCTCGTCCGCGGTGTTGTATCGCACTTCTTCGTCGTGGTACCTCGCCCACCTCGATCCGCAGTCCGGTGAACTCATGGGCACGCCACAGCGCTGGCTGCGTGACCCACGCTTCACCGATACCCCGGGGTACTCAACCCGAAACAGCCCGGACGGGGGCTTCACCTACGTTCAGGGTCCGGAGCAGGTGACTGCGCCTTACTTTCGCATGATTCCGCACTGGACCAAGCAGATGAAGCGGCTCGTGGACGAGGCGAACAAGAAGTGACGGTCCCGGTCGCGCGCCTTCGCTCGACTGCGGCTGGAGACTAGCTTACACGCTTCTACCTCCTAGCCGGTTCTTGATGCGCTGCGCTCTCTGCCGTTTTCTCGCACTGGTCCTCCTAGCCCCCGCCGCGCTCTCTGCCCAGCGCCCCTCCACGGCCGCCGACGTCAAGCGGATTCTCTACCCGCTCGCCGATGACTCAATGAAGGGGCGCATGACGGGCTCGAGCGGCGAAGCGATGGCTTCGCGGTTCATCGCCGGCGAAATGCAGCGCATCGGCCTCAAGCCGCTCGGCGATAGCGGGTACTTCCAAAGAGTGCCGATCGTGGTCGTTCCCCTGGCCACGCCACGCCGCGGCCGCACGGAACGCGTGATGCTCGTCGGATCGTTCGCCGAGCGCGACACATTTCCCGTCGAGCGTCGTCGCACCTCGGTAAACGTGCTCGGTTTCCTCGCGGGGACCGACTCGACGCTCAAGAATGAAGTCGTCCTCGTGGATGCGCACTTCGACCACGTGGGCGTCGGAAGCTCTGTCAATGGCGACTCGATCTACAACGGCGCCGATGACGACGCATCGGGGGTGACCGCCGTGCTCGAGATCGCGCGCCAGTTCGCGGAAGGTTCCACCCCCAGGCGAACAGTGCTGTTCGTCACCACGACCGGTGAAGAAGCAGGTTTGCTCGGCACCCGCTGGTTCATTGACCATCCGCCGATTCCGCTCTCGCAGTTCGTCGCGAACATGGAGATCGAGATGATCGGCCGCCCGGACCCGCTCGCCGGCGGCGCGGGCAAGGCGTGGCTCACGGGTTATGAACGGTCGTCCATGGGCGAACGGTTCGCGGCGGCCGGACTCGACATCGTCTCCGACAAGCGTCCCGACCAGCGCTTCTTCGAACGCAGCGACAACATCGCCTTCGCTCGGCGCGGCATCGTGGCGCACACGCTCTCGACCTACAACCTGCACACGGACTACCACCAGCCGGGTGACGAAGCGGCAAAGGTGGACCTCGAACACATGGCAACGGTCATCAACACGGGGGCGCGCGCCGTTCGCCTACTCGCGGACGGGCCGAAGTTGGAATGGAAGCCGGGCGGTCAGCCGGGAGCGCCGGCACCGCGCCCTACACCGCCGCCCGCGCCGCGGCTCCTGTCGACGCCGACACATTAGCGCGCCGCGGCGTCCGAGCTAGCGGAACCCGTCCTCGTACAAATCGGCGAGCTTTCGCAGCGTATTCGTGAAGTCGCCCGTGCGATCGGCCACAGCGAGCACGCCGATCATGTCGGCCGACATGTGCGGTGCCGCCGCGAACGTCTCATGCAGTCCGTCGGCCGCGAGCTGGTGCTCGTCCATCCTGTTCACGAACGCCGACAGCGCCGGATCCGCGGCCGCCTCGGCGGCGAGACGAATGGCGCGCGGGAGCGGAACACCCGCTTCGACGCCCGTCGCCAACGCACGGGCGAACCGGGCACGCACGAGCTCCGGTCGCGCGCCGTAGCGCTGCGCCATCATCATGAGGAATGATCCACCCGACGTGATCCACGCGACGCAGCCGGTAGTCACAAAACCGACATACGCGAGCGTCTGCCCGAAGTAGAGCAGCGGGAAGGGTGCGATGAACACCATGCAGAGCGCCGTGAACATCGGGTACGCCATCTGCTTCTTGATCCAGAGGATCAGCTTGTGCTTCGACTGGTAGAACTGCGCGAGGAGGTGCAGTGCCTCCTCAAACGTCCCGGTCTCTTCGCCGAGCACGAGGATGGCGCGCTCCATCGGTTCGAAGCGCTTGCCCCCCGTGCGCACGAGGTATGTGACGCGCTGGCCGCGCCGCGCGCCGTCGAGCAGCCAGTCGCGCATCTCCTCGACGTGTGGCGCGCCGCGCCTGCCAATGGTCTTGAGCGCATGCTCGTTGGTAAGGCCCGCGTGCACCGCCGCGCGCCACATGCGATAGAACTCTTCGCGGTGGCGACCGTCGTCGAGGGCGCGATAGGCGGCGATGAAGCTTGGCACGAGACGAAGATAGCGATGGAGGGACGAGGGCGGGGTGCAGGGGCTAAGGAGGAGTGAAGAGTGGAGGGACGGGGCACGAGTGATGAGGCAATCTCGCCCGGTGGCCCGTAGATTCTCCCTCGTCCCCCGTTCCTCCTCTCTCCACTCGTCCCTCCGCACCAAGCCCCCGCACCCCGTCCCCGTCCCTCGTTCCATGCCCTCGGATTCCAACTTCGACGAACTCGAACTCCTCATCCGCGCCAAGTACGCGCTGATCGTCGTGGATACGGTTGAGGTCGAACGCGCGGAGCAGGGCCTCGCGCACACCGCGTCACGCCTCAACCTGCTCTACTTCACGTGGAGCCGTTCGCGCGGATTGCGCCGCGGCGTCATGGCGTCCGACCCGGTGATGGCGAACACCGAGGATCCTGGCAAGGCGCTCGCCACCGCCGTGGAAGAAGGTGCGGGGCTCTTTCATTTCCGCGAGCTCGGCGTGCACCTCGATGATCCCACGGTCGTGAGCCACGTGCTCGACCTCGTGCAGCAGTTCAACGCACGGCGCGGCGCCCTCGTGCTTACCGGCCACAACATCCGCCTCCCCGATGCGCTGCGCCCGCACGCCACCGTCATCCGCCTCTCGGGCGCGACATACGACGACTTCCGGCAGCTGCTCGAACGGCTCATCCGCGAATACTCCGCGAAGATGCCCGTGCGTATGGAACTCACGCGCGAGGACCGGATGCGGTTCGTGAACAACCTGATGGGCCTGACGCTTACCGAGGCGGAGAAGATCGTCACGCGCCTCATCGTCGAGGACGGTGCGCTCGACGCCCGCGATATCGAGCGAGTGAACGCCGCCAAGCGGCAGATCGTCGAGCAGGACGGCTTGCTCGAGTTCTACCCGCACACCGACGGGCTTGATCAGGTGGCCGGACTCGGCGGGCTCAAGACGTGGCTCGCGAAGCGACGTGCGGTGGTCAACGACCCGCGTCGCGCGGAAGAGTTCGGACTCGGCTTCCCGAAGGGCGTGCTGCTGCTCGGCGTGCCCGGATGCGGCAAGAGCCTCTGCGCCAAGTCGGTGGCGCACGAGTGGGGACTGCCGCTCCTCAAGCTCGATCCGTCGAACTTGTACGACAAGTATGTCGGCGAGAGCGAGCACAACTTCAAGCGCGCGATGCAGACGGCGGAACGATTGGCGCCGATCGTACTCTGGGTTGACGAACTCGAGAAGGCGTTCGCCTCAGCAAACGCCGACGCCGACGGCGGCGTGTCGCACCGCATTTTCGGCACGTTCCTGAGCTGGCTGCAGGACCGCCAAGGCGACGTGTTTGTGGTCGCGACGTCGAACGACGTGGCCAAGCTGCCGCCCGAGTTCATTCGCAAGGGGCGCTTCGACGAGATCTTCTTCGTGGACCTGCCGGGCGACGAGGCGCGCGCAGAGATCCTGCGCATTCACCTGCGCAAGCGGAAACAGGACGCCGACAAGCTGGAGATTCCGCACCTCGTCGCGGCGACCAAGGGATTCAGCGGTGCCGAGATCGAGGAGAGCATCGTGAGCGCGATGTACGCGGCGTTCTCGGGCAACAAGCCGCTCGACACGGACACACTCGAGACGGAAATAGTGGCGACGCGCCCGTTGTCGAAGACGATGCCAGAGCGGCTGGATGCGCTGAGAAGGTGGGCATCGCATAGGACGGTTGCGGCGGATTAGGGAGGGACGGGGGCGGGGTGCGGGGGCCTAGGAGTGAAGAGTGGAGCAAGGAGTAGGGGGAGGGAGGCGGACGGATTGCCTCTTCCGACATACTCGTCCCTCCACTCGTCCCCCATCACCAAGCCCCCGCACCCCGCACTCGTCCCTCTACGCAAGAATCATCACCCACAGTCCCACCAAGCTCGCCAGCGCCACCGAGTGCCAGAAGATCCGCCGCAGGATCAACCCCTCGTGGCCGACGTAGCCGGTCGCTGCGCCCGCGACCACGATGCTCTGCGCGTCAATCATCTTGCCCATCACGCCGCCCGCGCTGTTGGCCGCGGCCATCAGCACGGTGCTGATTCCCACCTGCGTGGCGGTGAGCACCTGCAATGAGCCGAACAGCACGTTGCTCGACGTGTCACTGCCGGTGAGTGCGACGCCGAGCCAGCCGAGCATCGTGCCGAAGTACGGGTACGCGCGACCCGTGCGCGCGAAGGCGAGCCCGAGGATCGCATCGAGGCCCGAGTAACGCATCACGAAACCGATGCCGAACATCGCGGCGATGGTGAGCAGCGGAATACGCGCGCGCCGCAGGGCGTCCGCGTACGCGCCGCGGATGCTGCGCGCGCCGGCGCGCATGAAGAATCCAGCGACGAGTCCGGAGAGCAGGATGGCCGTGCCCGTTGCCGAGAGCCAGTTAAGTGAAAAGGTCGCAGCCTCGGGCTTGGCGACGAGCACCACCGGCGGCGTGCGTTCAACGGCATTGTGCAGCCCCGGCACCTGGAACGTCGGCGCCGAGATGGCGTTGAGTCCTGTCTTCACGGCGGGCACGCCCCACGCAAAGACGAAGACAGCGAGGATCATCCACGGCAGCCACGCCTTCATGATGTCAATGGCCGGCGCGACGCCCGCGTGCTGATGCGCGGCCGCGAAGGTCGCCGCCTCGCGTGTGTCGGACGTCGCTTCAGCATCGCGCGGCTTCCACACGCGCAGGAACAGCCCGAGTGCGCCCATCGAACAGATCGCCGCGATGATGTCCACGAGCCACGGACCGTGGTACGTGGAGACGAGGTACTGCGGAATCGCGAAGCACCCGCCCGCGACGAGAAGCGCCGGCCAGACGGCAAGCGTACGGCGAATGCCGCAGTAAGCGGAGACGAGCCAGAACGGGACGATGAGGCTGAATGGCGGCAGCAGCCGGCCAACCATCGCCGACAGCGCGTGCACGTCGAGCCCGGTGACACCGCCGAGCGCGATGATCGGCGTGCCCAGCGCGCCGAACGCGACCGGGGCGGTGTTCGCGAGCAGCGAGAGCACGGCGCTTTCGAGCGGGGCGAAGCCGAGTCCGACGAGCAACGCCGATGTGATGGCCACTGGCGTGCCAAACCCGGCTGCGCCCTCGAAGAACGCGCCGAGCGAAAAGGCGACGAGCACGAGCTGCAGCCTCCGGTCGGCGGTGATGTCGGCGATGTGTTCGCGGAGCGCGTCAAACGCGCCATGGTCAACGGCAAGCCGGTAGAGGAAGAGGACGTTGACGAGGATCCAGCCGATGGGAAACAAGCCGTACGCGGCACCGAGCGCGGCCGCGGCGCCGGCGGAGCGCGCTGGCATACCCGACACCAAAATAGCGATCACCATGGCCGAACTGAGCCCGAGCAGCGCGGCCCAGTGTGCCTTGACCCTGTGCGACGCGAGCGCGCCGAGGAGGAGCACCACGGGAAGCGCGGCGACCAGCGTGGAGAGCAGCGCGCTGTCGAGCGGATTGTACGGTTGCGGCCAGGTCACGGGACGCGGGGCTAGGGGAAGGCCAAAGGATGGCGACGACCGACAGCCGAGGCAACCGCAGCCGCGGCAACCGCAGCGGCGGCGGGCGCGGCCGCGGTGAGGGCGGCGCGTGGTAGGTGCGGGGCGTGCGGCTTGGCACACAGCCTTCGATCGGGGTATAGTCTAGGCGGCCGACGGTCGCAGTAGATAATCGTATGCCGCCGAGGTCCCCGGAGTTCGCGCTCACCCCTCAGCAAAGGACTACACGCCGATGAGAACCCGCCTGCTTGCCGCCCTCGCGCTCGCCCTCGTGCTCCCCGCCGCCGTGTGCGCTCAGACGGAGACGAAGCCCGCGGCGCCCGCCCTCGATCCGGTAGGCAAGTACACGGTGCAGGCCGTGGTGCAGGGCCAGGCCGCCGACTTCGAGATGGTGATCGAGAAGAAGGACGACGGCAGCTACACCGGCTCGCTCTCGAACCCGAACTACGGCACGTCCGTCATCACGTCGCTCAAGATCGAAGGGCGCACCGTGAAGATGATGCTGGCGACGGCGCAGGGGACCGAGGCGGTGGCCGAGTGCACGGTGGCCGAGGACGGCACGCTCGACGGCTCGTGGTCCATGCAGGGGGACGGCGGGAAACTGACGGGCAAGAAGAACCCGTAGGCGCGCCGCCCCTACTCCTGCCTCGCGATCTCCTCGCCCGGATTGATGAACTGGTCGAGTTCGGCGCGGTACTGGGTGTCGTAGAGCTGCTTGTAGCGTCCGTCGAGGCGCAGCAGTTCCCGGTGCGTCCCGCGCTCGACGATCTCCCCGTGTTCGAGCACGATGATCTGGTCGGCGCTCTGGATCGTGCTCAGGCGGTGCGCGATCACGAACGTCGTGCGGCCGCTGCGCAGTGCGCGGAGCCCTTCCTTGATTTGCTGCTCGCTCTCGCTGTCGAGGCTCGACGTGGCCTCGTCGAGCAACAGCACGCGCGGATCGCTGAGGATCGCCCGGGCAATGGCGACGCGCTGCCGCTGGCCGCCTGACAACTTCACGCCGCGCTCGCCGACCACCGTCTCATAGCCGTCGGGGAACTGGCGCACGAACTCGTCGCAGTGCGCCACGCGCGCGGCGGCCAGCACTTCGTCCTTCGTCGCCCCGGGCTTTGAGAACGCGATGTTGTCGAGCACTGTGCCGTCGAACAGGAAGTTGTCCTGCAGTACCACACCGAGGTTGGCTCGGTAGTCGCGCAGCCGAATCTCGGTGAGATCGCGGCCGTCCACGAGGATGCGCCCACCCTTCGGGCGCGCGAACGCCATAATCAACGAGATGAGCGTGCTCTTGCCTGAGCCGCTCGATCCGACGAGCGCCGTCGTCGTGCCGGCCGCGGCGTGAAACGAGACCCTCTTGAGCACCGGCACGTTCTCGCGGTACTCGAAGCTCACGTCGTCGAACGCGATTTCGCCGCGCAGCGCCGTCAGCCGCGCGCGCGTCGCGTCGTCCTCGTCCTCGGTCGGCGTCTGCATGATCTCGCGGATGCGGTCGAGCCCGGCGAACGCCTCGGTGATCTGTGTGCCGATGCTGGCGATCTGCACCACGGGGAACGCGACGAGCGCCACCATGAAGACGTACATGAACAGGTCACCGATCGTCATGCGGCGATCAATGATCGCGTGCCCGCCGAAGACGATCAGTACCACATAGATGGCGCCGATGATCACCGTGCTCAGCGCGCCGATGGCCGAGGTGCCCGTGATCGTCCGCGCGATGTTGCGGAAGAGCCGGTGCGCGCCGAGCGTGAAGACTTTCTCCTCGCGCTTCTCGGCGGTGTACACCTTCACCACGCGCGCGCCGCCGAACGCCTGCCCGAGCCGGCCGCTGACCTCGGCCGTGATGACGCTCCTTTCGCGGAAGACGGGGCGCAGCGTCATGAAGGCGTACGCCATCCCTGCGCCGAAAATCGCAAGGAAGAGCAGCGTGGCTACCGTCATCTGCCAGTTCAGGTAGAACAGGACGCCCAGTGCGACAAGGGCCGTGAGCAGGCCGCCGACAAGCTGGATGATTCCCGTGCCGATGAGGTTGCGGATGCCTTCCGCGTCATTCATCACGCGGTTGATCAGCACGCCGCTCTGGGTCTCGTCGAAGAACGAGACGGGCAGGCGCAGCAGGCGCGCGTGCACGCGGCGGCGCAGTTCGGTGATGGCGCGCTGGCCGGCGACGCTGATCACTTGCGAGAGCGCGAATGACGTCGCGGCCTGCACGAGCGCCGCGCTGCCGACGGCGAGCGCCAGCGGCCAGAGCAGGTCGAAGCGGTTCTTTCCGACGACCTCGTCCATCAACCACTTCGTACTTACCGGGCCCACGAACCCCGCGGCGCGGCTAAGCAGCATCAACGCGAAGCCGATGCCGAGCGTGCGGCGGTTCGTCCACATCAGCGCCCGGGTTTCGGCCCAGGCGTGCTTGTAGTTGGTCTTCTTCTTTGCAGGCGGCGTTGGGGCCGTCATCGAGTCTCCACCGGGGGAATGGCGCCGGGGCCGCGCCCGAGCAGCGCGAGCATCGTTCCCGGATCATCGGAAAGTACCGCGTTGACCCCGCCATCCCAAAGGTCCCGCGCGACGGCGGGATCGTTGATGGTCCAGCAGTGGGTGGGAATGCCGCGTGGGCGGAGCATGCGGACAAAACGCAACACCGGAATGCGCAGGCGCTTCCAGCGCGGCGGCACGCTGCACGCTTGGTACGCCACCTGTCCCGCGCCGAGGAAGGCCAGTGATCGCAGGCACAGGCGTGTCACGTCGGGCTTGGACGCCGTGATAAGAAAGCCGCGGCCGGTGAGCCGCGCGTGCGCCTCGTCAACGAAGCTGCCGATCAGCAAGCGATCTTTGGCATGATGCCGCTCGACGACGCGGATGAACGGTTCAGTCGTCTCAGCGGACTTGATCTCGATGAGGCAGGGCGTGTCCGGGAACGCATTGAGCACTTCGTCGAGCGTGGGAATCCGGATTCCACGGCCGCGATACGGAAATGTACGGCCGCCGTCGCGCGTGAAGCGATAGCCGGCATCCAGCGCGCGCAACTCAACGAGCGTATGCTCGGCGAGCGGGCCCGTGCCGTCGGTCGTGCGGTCGAGCGTCGGATCGTGCATCAGCACCGGAGCCCCGTCGGCGCTCAGTCGTACGTCGAACTCGATCCCATCGGCGCCCAGTGCGACACCCTGTCGGAGCGACTCGAGGGTGTCCTCGGGCGCGTGCATCGAGTTGCCGCGGTGGGCGAGGACCAGACGCCTCGACGGGTCCAGCAAGTTGAGCATTCCTGAAACTAGTGGGACGAGGAACGGGGAGGAGTACGGGGGCTAGGTGAAGTGGGACGAGTAGAGGGACGAGGGACGAGGAGGAACAAACAAAGCGGCGGGGCATCGCTGCCCCGCCGCTCTGTTGTACTCTGTTGTTCTCTGTTGTTCTCTGTTGTTCTCTGTTGTTCTCTGCGCCAGCTAGAACGCGTACTGCACGCGCGTCATGACGAGACGCCCGAGCGGCGCGCCGCCGACGAACTCCGCGTGCTTGGTGTTGAGCAGGTTCTGCCCCATGATGGAGAGCATCGCGCCGCCCAGGAAGTTCGGATGGAACGTGATCGAGGCGTCATACAGGTTGTACGGGTTGACCGGACCGATGTACACGCCCGAGTTGCCCGGAAAGCGCGCCGCATGACGGAACCGCGCTTCGCCGCTGATGCCTCTTGCGTCGTCACGATAGCGCATGGACAACGTGCTCTTCTTCGCCGGGGCGTTGAGCGCGATGTCCGACACGCCGCCCACTTCCGCGCGCGAGAAGAAGTCCTTGTTCACCCAGCTGTAGGTGCCGTACAGCGACCACGCATCGTTCAGCATGTAGGTGCCGCTGAAGTCGAAGCCGTTCACCTTCACGATGCCGAAGTTCCGGTACGTGAGGATGATGTCGGAGGTGTTGGAGAGCGCGTAGTTGGGGTTGATCACGCCCAGCGGAACGCCCGGGGCAGCCTTCGAGTTGGAGACGCCACCGAGGCCGCCCGCAATGGTCGGCACGAGCGCGGGCAGAATCGCCGTGGTGACGGTGGGGCCGGCGGCGGCGCCCAATGCGGGCGTCAACGCGGCAATCAAGGCCGGTGCCAGATTCGGGCCGAGGTAGGAGCCCAGCGAGGCGGCGTCGAGGAAGACATTCGGCGTCTCGACGATCAGCGGACCGACGAAGTCGTTGCGTTCGGTGTACCACCAGTCCACCGTGCCGTAGAACTTCTTGCCGATCTGCCCCTTCCAGCCAACTTCCCAGCCAGTGGTGAGCGTCGGCTTGATCTGGGCGATGTCACGCACGTCGCCCGCCTGGACGTTGCCGAAGAGCGCCGTCGTCGGGTTCAGCGTGCGGAGCACGGTGCCGACTTGCGTCGACGTCGGCTGCAGACTAGCCAACGTTGACATCACCACGCCCGAAAGCGCGCCGGCCGTCGCCGCGCCGAAGCTGGGTGTGAGCGCCGCCGTGATGGCGTTGCCCATGCCACCGGCGGCTGCCGCGCCAACCGCCGCCTTGTAGAAGAGCGACGCGCTGGCGGGGTAGAACTGGCCGGCGGTGCCACCGAATGCGGTGGGCACCTTCATGCACAGGTTGCCGGGGGCGCCGGCGCCTGTGCAGTCGCGCCTGAACTGCAGACCTTCCGCGGGTACGCCGAGAGCCCGCACCTTGAACCACCCGACCGTCTGGCTTGGCACGTAGCCGGCCACGAGGTCAAGCGACTGGTTGTTCGTGGACGGGTTCGAGAAGGCGCGGTTGTACGTCACGCGGAAGCTCTGCGTCTCCGACGGGCTGAACACCAGCGCGACGCGCGGCGACCATGACGGATCGGTGAGCTTGCTCTGCTTGTCATAACGAATCGCGCCGACCGCGTCCCAGTATTTGTTCAGGTGCGTGATCGAGTGAACGTACCCGCCGATCTCCGTGAAGTTGTCGTCATTCTCGTTGCGACCGTTGATCGAGCCAGCCGTCTTGGGCTCGGTCGCCAGATAGTCGCCGCCATACACGAAGGTCTGCTTGCCTTCGAACAGGCTGAAGCTGTGCTGGATCTGCGCGACCTTCTGGTCCGATTCGTCCACGATCGCCTGGCCGGTGCGGAGCAGGAACGTCTTGCCGGCGTCACTCTTGTTCATGAACACCTGTGCGAACAGCTTGCCGCGCTTCATGCGCAACTGGTACGCGTTGAACGCCCAGTCCTTCACCTGCGCGGCGCCAAGCCCCGTGGGCTCCACGGCGCTGCCGACCAGCGTGCGGCCGAAGTTGGCCACGATTTCCGTCTTCTTGTCCGGGCGGAAGTCGGCGCGGAAGTCCATGGCTGTGCGCTCGATGTCAAACACGCGCTGGCGGCCGGCGGCAAGCTCGACGCTGTCAACACTCGTGAAGTCCGTAGCCTTGAGGCGCTCGGCCGAGACCTTGAAGCCGAACTTCTCGCCGACGGTGCCGGCGTAGCGGCCGGAGATGCGCAGCATGCTCTGCTCGCCGACGTCCACCGTGGCCGTGCCGCCCTTCGAGTTGAACGGCGACTTGGTGATCATGTGCACGACGCCCTGCGAGGCGTTGGGGCCGTACAGCGCCGCCGCCGGGCCGAGCACGACTTCGATGCGATCGATGTCTTCGTTCGTCGTCGGCGACATGTAGCCGATGTTCACGCGCAACGACGGGACGAAGTTGAACCGGTTGTCGGTCAGCGTCAGCAACGAGCCCGAGAAGATGTTGTTGAAGCCGCGGGCCACCACGTTCGACTGCACGACACCGCCGGCGGTGATGTCAATGCCGGGGACAGAACGCAGCTGGTCCACCGGCGTCGCCGTGACGGTCTCGTTGATGCTCTGCTGGTTGAGCACGGAGATCGCCGCGGGGGCCTTGGTGACCTTCGCCTCTTCCGCTATACCGGTGATGGCCACCGTGTTCAGCTGGGTGGGCATCTCCTCAAGCGCGACGTTGATCGTGACCGTGGCGCTGGCTACCGCGATGCCATACTTGCTGAACGGCTTGTACCCGATGCGCGTCACCTTCATGCCGAAGGTGCCCGCCTTCCCGACGTTGAGCCGGTACGTGCCGTCTGCTTCGGTGGTCGTGACCGCCACTGTGCGCAGGCCTTCAAACGCCTGCACCGTGGCGGAGGCGACGGCAACTCCCGCCGCGTCGGTCACCTTGCCGCCGATGCGTCCCTGCTGTGCCGCCGCAGTTCCTGCCAGGGCAACGAACCCGACTGCCGCGAGCAATCTGCCGACGAATCGAACACCCATAATGGCACCTCGTGATAAAGAGTCTTGCCGCTATCTTGGCTCACCCGCCGCCGATGGGCACGGGGAAAGCTGTACGTTCAAGTCCGCTAAAACTTTGGCCCTCCGCCAGCAAACGTCAATAAGGTAGCGAAAGGGACTTTCGGGGAGGGGCAGGCCGCCGCACCATCAAGAAAACAGGACCGGTCACTGCCGGGCCTCTGTTCAAACGCATGGCAAACTACTCGGCGCCGTTCTTCGCTGTGGTGGAATCCCTGAGCAATCGCCGCACCGAGCGCAACTTCAGCGTCGAGTTCTTTGAGGGAATCTTCACCTCAACCACGCGATGCTGGCTTGTACTCGCGTGAATCATCTTGCCATCGCCGACGTAGATCCCCACGTGCGAGATGCGCGTGCCGCGTCCTCGGCCGAACATCAACAGATCACCTGGGCGCAGCGTCGCGGTGTCCGACGCCACCGCCTCGCCCGCGCGCGCGATGCGCGCCGCGTTGTGCGGCAGCTCGACGCCGAATGCCCCCATGACGTACTGCACGAGGCCGCTGCAGTCGAACCCACGTTCCGGCGAGGCCGCCGCGAACCGGTAGCGGCGGCCCAGTTGCTCGCGTGCGCGCTGCACGAGCGAATCCGTGGCCGCCAGGCGGCGCGTCGCGAACGGGCCGTCCGGATTCGCGTTGCGCGCGAGCAACGACGCGAGCAGTCCGCCGTCCTGCGCCGACGCTGGTTGGGCGGCGCCGCAGAGCGCGACGGCGACGAGCGCGAACGCGGCGAGGAGACGAAGAACGCGAATCATGAAGGAGAGAAATCTAGGCCGCGACACGACCTCCTGGAACCGCTCGCGAGTCAATTGGAGTGGGCTGCCGAGAGGATCTCCGCCACTCCTCAGCCGCGATACGCGACGCCCGACGAACCGGTCTCCGTGATCTCCACCGCGCTGAGTCCAGGCAGCGAAGCGACAAGGTGATCCCAGATCCAAACCGCGAGCCGCTCACTCGTCGGGTTCTCAAGGCCGTGGATGTCATTTAGGAACCGATGATCGAGCGCGTCGTACACCGGCGCGAACGCATGCTGGACGTCGGCGAAGTCCATCACGAAGCCGGTCGTCGGATTCACCGCGCCAGTCACCACGAGCCGCACGCGGAACGTGTGTCCATGCACGCGTGCGCACGGATGATCCTCGGGCACGCCGGTGAGGCGGCGGCCGGCGGCAAGGCTGAACTCACAATAGAGATCCATTCGAGGAACGGGGAGGAGTGCGGGGGGTTGGTGCGGAGGAACGAGTGTGGGAACGGGGAACGGGCAATGGGACGGGGGACGAGAGGCGCTACCGCAGCCCCAGCATCTTGTGCGTCTGCAAACTCAGGCGCCACGTCGGATGCGCGAGGCAGTAGGCCACCGCGGCCGTGGTGTTCTCCTCGCGCTGCGGGCCGTCCATTGGCTGCAGCAGAAAATGGCGAAACGCGAGGTGCGCAAAGCGCTCGGGTTCGGCGTCCGTCTGCGGGAAGACGAGCTTCAACTCGTCGCCGCCGCGCACTTCGAGCGGCGCACCGGCCTTTGGGCTCACGCACAGCCAGTCGAGGCCACGCGGCGCCGGGAGCGTGCCGTTGGTCTCCACCGCGACCGTGAATCCGCGCTGATGCAGTGCGTCAATCGCCTCTTCGTCGAGCTGCAAGAGCGGCTCGCCGCCGGTGCAGACGACGAATCGCGTGTCGGCGCCTTCCTGACCAATCGGCCAAGCCGCCGCGACAGCATCAGCCAGCTCGGCCGCTGTCGTGAACCGGCCGCCGTCGGGTCCGATGCCGAAGAAATCGGTGTCGCAGAACTTGCACGTCGCGGTCGCGCGGTCCGCCTCACGCCCCGACCACAGGTTGCAACCGGCGAAGCGGCAGAACACGGCCGGCCGGCCGGCGTGCATGCCTTCGCCCTGCAGTGTGAAGAAGATCTCTTTGACGGAGTAATACAAAGCGCGGACAGTAGACGGTAGACGGCAGACGGCAGACGGCAGATGTCGGATGCGGTAGCGCTATACGTAAGGTGCGGGGTCCGTCAGCCCGGCCTGCGCAAAACCGTGCCGCCGGAGCTGGCACGCGTCGCAGCGGCCGCACGCGGCGCCGTCGGCGGACGGATCGTAACAACTCATGGTCATCGCGTAGTCCACGCCCAGCGACGTGCCGAGTTCGATGATTTCGCGCTTGGTCAGCTGCATCAGCGGCGTGCGCACTGTGAGCCGCGTCGTTCCTTCGACGCCGGTCCGCGTCGCGAGGTTCGCCATCCGCTCGAACGCCTCGATGAACGCTGGGCGGCAGTCGGGATAGCCACTGTAGTCGAGCGCGTTGACGCCGATGAGCACGTCCTGCGCGCCAAGCACCTCCGCCCATGCCATCGCGAACGAAAGGAAGATCGTGTTGCGTGCCGGGACGTACGTGATCGGGATTCCCGACGCGAGCTCGCGTTCGTCGCGGTCCTTGGGCACGGTGATGTCGCTGGTCAGGGCCGATCCGCCGAATTGCCGGAGGTCAATGTCGCAGACGACGTGCTGGACGACGTTCCAGTGCGCGGTCAGCGCCCGCGCGCGTTCGAGCTCCATCTGATGCCGCTGGCCGTAGCGGAACGACAGCGCGTGCACGGCGTACCCCGCGCGCGTCGCCCACGCGAGCACCGTCGCGGAATCGAGCCCGCCGCTGAGCAGCAGCACGGCCGGCGTGCCGGGTGAGACGGAGAAGACCGAGGGCTGACTCACGCTGTTGAACCTAAGACAGACGCGGGGCACCCGGAACGCCGGACGCCCCGCGCGGTCACTCTCCGCCGCGTCTAGCCGGCGCTGCGCAGACCGGCGACGATCTCCTTCAGACGAAGCGCGCTCTGCAGCAGTGTCGCGGCGGCCGACTGCATCTCCTCTGACGACGCGCTCTGTTCCTCCGTGGAGGCGCTGACTTCCTGCGCCGCGGCAGCGTGCCCCTCGGCGGTGCGCGCGGCCTGCGTGATTCCCGCCGCGGCGTCCTGCACTGCGGCGAGGTTGGCCTCGGCCGCCGCCGTCATCGAAGTCGAGGCTTTGTGCGCACGCTCCGCCGCCACGACGATCGCCGCCAGCGCGCCGTCGAGACTGTGCGACAGCCCCTCGATCTCTCCCACCTGCGACGCGCCGGCCTGCATTGCCTTGGTGGTGTTGCCCACGCGCGCCGAGACGACGGCGGTCAGCTGCACGATGTCGTCGGCCGCCTGCTGCGCCTGCTCGGCGAGCTTGCGCACTTCGTCGGCGACGACCGCAAACCCGCGCCCCGCCGTTCCCGCCCGCGCCGCCTCGATCGCCGCATTCAGCGCGAGCAGGTTGGTCTGCTCCGCAATGCGGCTGACAACGCCGACGAATCGGTTGATCGTCTCCGCCGTCGTGTTCAGTTCCACCACCTCGCGCGCGGCGCGCTCCACGGACGTCCGAATATTGAGGAGAATGCGCACCGCGCGCTCCACCTCGGCGCGCTTCTGCCGCGCGGCCTGGTCAATCTCGCCGGCGAGCCCCTGTACGTCGGTGGCGCCCTCGCGCATGACGCTCGCCCGCTCGCGGATATGCGAGAGCGCGTCGTCCACGCGGCGCAGTTCCGAGACCTGAAGTTCCGCCCCCTCGGTGACCTCTCCCATCGCCGTCGCCGTCTGCGTAGCCGCCAGCGACACCTGCTCAGCCGCCGACGCGAGCTCGTGCGCCGAAGTGCTCACGTCATCTGCGGTGAGTTGCGCACCGCTGGCGAGGCGCGCCAGAGAGTCGGCGGTGACGTTCATCGCGTCAGCGAGGTCGCGGAACTCGCCCGGCAGCGTGGCCTCGGTGCGCACGTCAAGGCGGCCGCGGCTGAGCGATTGCGCGTGCGCGACGAGGTACTGGAGTGGCGTCGTGATGCTGCGCACCGTGCCGGAGACCACGACAATCCCGATGGCGATGGCGCCGAGGATGACGGCGAGCACGATGTTCGCGCGCCGTTCGCCATCGGCGGCGAGCGCCGTCGCGGTCTGTTCGATCTGCCGCGCGCGCATGTGGCTGAGGCGGCGGATCTCCGCGAGCAAGGTGGACTCCGTCGAGTGCATCGCGCCTGCGGTGCGCTGCGCCTCGACGGTTCGCCCGAGTTCGCGCAGCCGCGCGGCGAGTGCGAGATCCACCTCGATCGTGGAGAGCTGGCCGTCAATCGCCGCGAGCAAGGACAGCTCCTCGGTATTCAGCCCCGCGCTCGCCGTGAGCTGGCGCTGCGCTTCGTGCGCCATGGCGCCGAACGACTCGAACTTGCGTTGGGCGAGCGCGTCGCCCGTGTCAGCGTACCGGCGACCGTTGGCGAGCTCCTCGGCGATGCTGCTCGTCAGCGTCGCCGTCTGCTCGGCTTCCTGCTGGTGCGCGAGCAACTGCGCGTTGACCGTTTCGCCAATCGACGTGAGGGCAACGCGTCCCACGCCGCCCGCCACGGCAAGCAGGACGACCATGAACCCGAAGCCGAAAAGCAGGCGACTGCGGATCGAATGGAACTGGAAGGTCTCTTCGTCGCGGCTCATGGCGCGGCCTCCACGACGAGGCGGCCGCGCCGAGCGCGGGTGAGCACCATGGCGTTGCCCACGCGATCGCCGCTCGGCAGGAAGCGAATCGGTCCCGTTGCGCCCGGCACCGCCGTGGACGCGGCGAGCTTGCGCAGCCACGCACGAATGCCGTGACGATCCGATCCGGCGGCGTCAACGGCGCGCGCGAGTGTGATCGTGGCGTCGTAACCGAGGGCGGCGTTGCCGTCAGGATCCACGCCGAACTTCGTGCGGAACGCCTCGACGAACTTCCGCGCGTCCGGGCGCTGATCCTCCGCCGTGAACGGCGCGCCGATGAGCGCGCCCTCCGCCGCCGCGGTGTCCGCGATGACCGGCGTCCAGCCGTCGCCGCCGAGGAACTGCGTGACGAACTGCTGGCGCCGCGCCTCGCGGAGGATCACCAGGGCCGACGCGTCATTTCCTGCGACGAGCACAGCGTCGGGCCGCTCGCGCTTGAGCCACGCGATATACGGCTCGGCGTTGGCGATGTCGCCGCGGATCGGATCGTTCGCAATCACGCGGCCCTTGAATGCGGCGCGAAAGCTCGAGGCAAGGCCGCGGCCGTAGCTGTCGTTCTCGTAGAGAATGGCGGCGCGCTTGAGCCCGAGGCGCGCGGCGGCGGCGGCGAGTTGCACGCCGTTGACCGAATCGCTCGAAATGACGCGCACGATCCACGGCGAGAGATCGGAGAGCGCGGGCGTCGTGACGGTCGTCGCCACGGCCGCGAGGCGGCCGTCGTACACTCGCGCTGCAGCGAGCATGGCGCCCGAGCTCATATGGCCGACGACCGCCAGCACGGCAGGATCGTCCACGAACCGCCGCGCGATGCGTGTGGCGGCCTCGCCGCTCGCGGAGTCGTCCTCGAACCTGATTTCAAGCCTCGCGCCGCGGATGACCCCTGTTGCATTCACCTGGTCGCGCGCGAGCTCGATGCCCCGGCGGCACATCTGGCCGTAGCCCTCGGTCCACGGGCCGGCCGCGCCGAGCACGTACGTCTTGCCGGAGCCGCCGGCGGAGCAGCCGACGGCGGCGAGGCAAGAAAGCGCGAGGAGATACCGCACGTCGTTCCCCCGAGGCGGGCTAAGGAAGTCGGGCCGTCACCGGCCGACGCAGACATAATGTGACGCCCGTATGCGCACGGCGAAACCTCCCACGCTCCGTCATGCCTAGCGCGCGACGGGCGGCGGCTGCTGCTGGGTGAGGCAATGGAGCGTGCCGAGGCCGAGTACGAGATCCACCGCGTGAATCCCCACCACCGGGCGGTCGGTGATCAGACCGGCAATCGTATTGAGTGCCACGCGATCGTTGGGATCGTTGAACGTCGGCACGAGCACCGCGCCGTTGGCGATGTAGAAGTTTGCGTAGCTCGCTGGCAGGCGCTGGCCGTCCATCATCACGGCGCGCGGGAATGGCAGCGTCACGATGCGCAGCGCCTCGCCACGCGAGTCTCGCGCCGCGCGCAGACGATGCAGGTTGTCGAGCGACCGCGCGTGGTTCTCGTCGGCCGGGTCTTCCTCGTGCGCGAGCGCCACCACGCCCGGAGCCACCCACCGCGCGATGTCATCCACGTGGCCGTGCGTGTCGTCGCCCGTGCAGCCCTCGCCGAGCCAGATCGTCGTCGAGCAGCCGAGTTCGTCAGCGAAGATCCGCTCGTAGTCGGCGCGGCCGAGGCCCGGGTTGCGGTCCTGCACTCCGGACAGCAGCCACTCCTCGGTGACCATGACGGTGCCAAGACCATCGGTCTCGATGCCGCCGCCTTCGAGTATCACGCGCCCCGCGCCGTCCGAACGCATCGGCGTGCGCCGCACGTGGCCGGTGGTGGCGGCAACGAAGTCGCCAACGGTCGCGTCGAGCGCGTAATTGTCGTACTTCGCCCACGCGTTGAAGCCCCAGTGGCACCAGACAAGCGCACCATCGGCGCCAATCACGCCGGTCGGCGCGCTGTCGCGCAGCCACCCACGATCGGTCGGCTTCAGATGCAAACGGACGTTGGTTCCCACGTGATGGGCGGCGAGACACGCCGCGGCGTTCTCGCGCACTGATTCATCGCGGCAGAGGATCTCCACGCGCTCCGACGAAGACAGCACGCGCGCAATCTCGGCGTAGACCCACGGGATCACGTCGAGCTTGCCGGGCCAGTCGGGCTCGTAGTGCGGCCACGCGATCCACGTGGCTGCGTGCGGCACCCATTCAGCAGGGAAGACAGGCATGCGCTAGGCGCCGCGCGGGCCGATCCAGCGATTCAAGATCGGGCCGTACGCATCCACGCGCCGATCGCGCAGGAAGGGCCAGTTGCGGCGCGTCTCCTCGATGCGGCGCGGGTCGCACGTGGCCATGACAATCGCCTCCTCCGTCCCCGCCTCGGCGAGCGGACGCCCGAACGGATCGTACACGAATGAGTGTCCGAAGAACTCGATGCCGTCTGTCCCGTCTTCGTCTTCGAAGCCGGTGCGGTTCGCCGCGGCGACGAACACCCCGCTGGCGATAGCGTGCGCGCGTTGCGCGGTGCGCCACGCGTTCACTTGCGCCTCGCCCAAGGCGGCCTTCTCTGCCGGATGCCAGCCGATCGCCGTGGGATACAGCAGAATTTCGGCGCCGAGGAGCGCCGTGATTCGCGCCGCCTCGGGATACCACTGATCCCAGCAGATGAGCACGCCGATCGTCGCATAGCGCGTCTTCCACACCATGAAGCCGCCCGCCTCGCCCGAGGGACCGCGCGTCCCCGACGGCTGCACCGGATCGTGTGCCTCGCCCGGTGCGAAGTAGTACTTCTCCTCGAACAGCGGGTCGTGCGGGATGTGCATCTTGCGATAGACGCCCTGCACGGTGCCGTCGGCGTCAATGACCACCGCCGAGTTGCGATAGACGCCCGGGCCTTGCCGTTCGTACATCGGAACGACCAGCACGATCTCGAGCTCCCTGGAAAGCGCACTCAGGCGCGATACCGTTGGGCCCGGAATCGGCTCGGCGAGGTCGAAGCGCTCCAGGTCGAGCTTCTTGCAGAAGTACGGTGCGTCGAAGAGTTCCTTGAGGCAGATCACCTGCGCGCCCCGCACGTGGGCCGCGCGGATACTGGCGATGGTGCGCTCGAGGGTCTCGGCTTTGGCCGGCGCGACGCCGTCCTGAATGAGGGCGACGGTAAACGGGGCGGGTGGCATGCGGGCAATTTCACCCCGCTGCGCGGAGAGCGCTACAGCCTCACCGCCGCCACCGCAGCCCCGTCCGATACCACGCGCTACTTACCCGTCTTCGCCACCCGGTCGATCGCCGAGTCGAGCTGCGCATACGAGTCCTGCGAGAGGGCGGAGAAGGGGCGGAAGATCTGCGCTACGCGCCCGTCCGGCCCAACCACGAACACCACGCGCTTGAAGAACTTCTTCAACGGACCGATGCCCGTGCCGGTGGTCGCGTACTTCTCGGCAATCGTGCCCGACGTGTCGCTGGCGAAGAGCACGGGGAAGTTCGCGTCCTTGGCCCACGAGGCGAGTTCATCCACGCCGTCGGAGCTGATGGAGACGGCGACCACACCCTTGCCGCCGTTGAAGATCGTGGCGTACTGATCCCGGTACGCCTCATGTTGGACCGTTCAGCCCTTGGTCCGCGCCTTGGGGAAGAACGAGATGACGGCGACCTGCCCGCGGAAATCGGAAAGGCGCAGCGCTTTCTCCATCACGCCGGCCTTCGAAGCGCCGGGGAGAGAGAAATCAGGCGCTAGGTCGCCGACTTGCGGACCATCGCCTTGAGCCCAGGCGCGCGACGCCGCGAATCCAGCGAGGGCAACGGCAGCGAGCACCGTGAGCGGAACGACTCGCAGGGGCATGGGGGGACTCCTCTGGTAAATGGCGGCGTTCGGGACGACCTTCTTATCTATCGTGTGAACCCCGAATTCGGCAACGGGGTTCCCAATCCAGCGCGAGGGGGAGGACGGATGGCGGACGAGATTGACGACGTGCTCGACAAGCTGGTGAAGAACGTAGAGGCGGCCGTCCACTCACTGTACCGCGGCGACATGCGTCAGTCGACCGCCAAGGCGCGCACAGGGCATCTCGCGCGCGATGCGGCTGATGCCATCCGCGCGCGCGCTGGGAGTGCGAGCGCGCCGGCGGGCGAAGCCCCTCGCTCAGGCCCGGTCGGCCGCGCCTCCGCGCCCGCGATGCTCGGCGCCATCGTCGGATGGTCGCAGGAAGAGGGTCAAGCGGTCATGAAGTGCGTCATGGCCTGGCTGCCGATGGGATCTCCCACAACCGCGACGCCGGACGCGAAATGCATCGCTTCGGGGCGGGAAATGGTACCAACATGGGGTGAGCGCGAGCAGGCTCGCGCCGCATTGAAGAAAGTCACGACGATCTAACGTCCCCACTGCCGCCCATGTAGTCCTCCTGAAGCCCATGCGCGCGCCATGACCGACCAACCCGGCCCCCCCGGCCCCCCCGGCCCCTCCGAATCACGCGACGCCGTCACGACACCGGCGGGGATCACGACGACGTGCCCGCAGTGCGGCGTGACGCTCGACGCGCTCACGACCGCCTGCGCGCGCTGCGGCGCCGTGATCACCGGCGGCGGCCATGACGGCGAGCGCGCCGAGCGCCTGCGCCAGCGGCTGCAGGCGCAGGTTGGCGGCGCCTATCAACTGAGCGCGCTCATCGGGCGCGGCGGCATGGGGATCGTCTTCCGCGCCAAGGAAGTCGCCCTCGATCGCGAAGTCGCGCTGAAGGTGCTGGCGTTCGACGCCCTGCTGAATCCGGAGGCGTTCACGCGCTTCGAGCGCGAGGCGCGGCTGGCCGCGCGGCTTGACCACCCGAACATTGTGCCCATCTTCGCGGTAGGGCAGGGAGACGGCGCGGCCTACTACACGATGCGGTTCGTGCGAGGCGGCAGTCTCGAGTCGCTCATTGCCGACAAGGGCGCGCTGACGCTCGATGACGCCGTGCGCCTGCTCAGCGAGATCGCCTCGGCGCTGGACTTCGCGCACGCGCAGGGGATCGTGCACCGCGACATCAAGCCGGCGAATATCCTGCTCTCCGAGAGCGGACACGCGATGGTGGCGGACTTCGGCATCGCGCGGGCCTTCACGGGCGACGATGGAACTTCGTCGTCGGGGTCGCACACGGGCGTCGTCGGATCGCCGGCGTACATGGCGCCCGAGCAATGGCGGGGCGACAAGCCCGACGGTCGCGCCGACCAATACGCCCTCGGCGTCCTCGCGTTCGAGTTGCTGAGCGGCCAGCGTCCGTTCCGCGACGTGTCCATGCAAGAGTTGCTGCGCCTGCATCTCAACGAAGAACCGCCCGTGCTCGACACGCTGCGCAAGGGCCTGCCGCCGCGGGTGGGGCAGGCGATCCGGCGCGCCATGTCCAAGGAGCCGGCGCACCGTTTCGCATCGGCCGCCGCGTTTGTTGCCGCGCTCTCGGGCGCGGGCACGGTTGCGGCCGCGCCGAAGGGGAGTATGCCACGGCCTGTGCGCGACGCGTCGCCGTCACGGCAGGGGTCACGCTGGCTAGTCAGCGCGATCGCCGCGGTGCTCATTGTCATCGCGGCCGGGGCAGGCTGGAGCAAATGGCGATCGTCGCACGCAAACGCGCCAGCGCCTGCGGTGCCGGCCGCGCTGGCCGCACCCGCCGCCGACACGCTTGCCGAACGGCTGGCGATCGAGCTCGAAGAGACGCGCAAGATCGCGCTCGATGCGCAGCGCCGGGCGGAGCACGCGGAAGCGCTGCGGCGTCAGGATGCGAACGCCGCGCCGGCGGTGCCGAAGACGGGGCACGTCTCGGTGGTCGTGCGCGGCGGCGCACCGCGCCTGCTGATTGACGACAAGGAAAGCGCGGTCTCAACGCCCGCGATCATCGAAGTGCCACTCGGACGCCACGTCGTGCGCGTGGCGCAGGCGGGGCGGCAATACCAACCGGCGCAGTACGTCATTGACGTGGGCGCAGGCGACACGAGCAAGCTGATGTTCGCGGATTCACGCGCGACCGGCCGCGACTTCGGGCAAATGCAGCAGCAGTTCCAGAAACAGCTGATGACACCACCGGGACAGGCACCCCGCTTCCCGCGTCCGCGTACCGGAGACAGCACCGGGGCGGCGGTGCGAGGGCCGAGTTCCCAGGCGCTCACGAGCACGGCCAGCTCGTACGGCAGTGGATCGGCAAACCCGTTCCTCATTCCGCCGCGGGTCTGGCAGAGCATGTCACCGCAGGAGCAGCAGATGCTGCGCATGCGCTGGAGCCGGATGTCGCCGGATCAGCAACGGCGAGCCGTCAAGGAAATGCAGCAACGCGATTCCGTGGCGCGGTTCCAGCGGCGCTCACCGCCGCTGCAGCGCCCGACGCGGCCCTAGCCGACGAGCACGCGCAGCGCGCGCGGCACGACACCGACTCGGACGGTGGCGGTCTTGGCTTGGTGCAGGTCGCCGTCGAGCTCGAACACGGGCGGCGCGTCGAACGTGAACGTCGCGGCACTCGCGCGCACCGCCGCAACCTTTGGGTGCGTGAGGTGGGCGCCGCGCAAGGCGCGCACGAACAGCGGAACGCGCGCGATGCTGTGCACGTCACCGATGCTCACGAAGTCGAGCAGTCCGTCGTCCACGTACGCCGTCGGCGCGATCAGGAACGCGCCGCCGAAGTTTCTGCCGTTCGAGATGACGAGCATCATACGCCGACGTGGCGACCCGCCCTCGAAAATGTCGGCAGCCGCCACGAAGCCGCGGTAGAACAGCAGGTGGCGCAGCGCGGCGACAACGTACACGGCGTCGCCGCGCAGCCACCCAGTGCGATCGACGGTGGCGACGTTGACTTCGACGTCGAAGCCAAAGCCCGCGACGTTGAGGAACCACTCGCCGTCCACGTAGCCGAGATCCACGCGCTGCTCACGCGTGCCGCGCGCGATCAGCGCCGCCATCGCGCCATGGTCGGCAGCCGGGGTGGGGAAGTTCTTGGCGAAGTCGTTGCCGGTGCCGTTGGCGATGAAGGCCATGCGGGCCGGCGAACCGAGCCGCGCGAGCGCCACTGCGCATTTGCCCCACGTTCCGTCACCGCCGGCGACGGCGATGGTCTCGGCGCCGTCGCGCACCGCCTCGGCAACCACGCGCGCTTCGTCATCGCTCGCCACGGTCATGCGAATGTCCGTGATGCCCTGCTCGGCGAAGTGCGCCGTGAGACGCGGGAGCAGACGCGCCCCGGCGCCGCGGCCGGATGCGGGGTTGACGATGACGACGGTGCGTGGCACGGCGCCGAAGTTACGACGTGGCGGCGTGCGCGGGAACAGGGTGGCGTCAGCGGCAGGGTGGCCGCGCGGCGCGCGACCGCGCACTTTGTTGCGGAGACGGCAACAGAGACGGCAACGGAGACGCGACCCGGATGATGCGAGACGGAGCGAGGTGCGCGGCTTGCGGGGCGCCGCTGGAAAGCGGGCAGCAGTTCTGCGTCCGGTGCGGCACCGCGGTGGCCGCCGCATCGCGCGATCCACTGCGCGAACGCCTGCAGGAGCTGCTCGGCAGCGAACTCGAACTGCTCGACGTCGTCGGACGCGGCGGCATGGCCGTCGTGTACGTCGCGCGCGACCCGCTGCTCGAGCGCCGGGTTGCGGTGAAGGCGATGCTCCCCGAATTCGCCGCCGACGTGGAGATGGCCGACCGGTTCCTGCGCGAGGCGCGCACCGCCGCCCAGTTGCAGCACCCGAACATTGTGAGCGTCTTCGGCGCCCGCTCACGCGGCGACCTACTCGTGATGCTCATGGCTTTCGTGGAAGGCCGGTCGCTCGACGCGGTGCTGCACGAGCAGGGAAAGCTCCCGCTGCGCGTCGCCGGCCGCCTCGCGGCGGACGTGGCGTCGGCGCTGCAATACGCGCACGAACACAAGGTCATTCACCGCGACGTCAAGCCGGCCAACGTGCTGCTCGCGTCCAATGGCGGCGCGCTCGTGTCGGACTTCGGCATCGCGCGCCGGCAGGATGTGCCCGGGATGACCGGCGAAGGAATGCTGCTCGGCTCGCTCAGCTACATGAGTCCAGAGCAGCGCTGCTCGCAGCCGCTCACCGGCGCCACCGACCAATACGCACTCGGCGTCTCCGCATTTGAAATGCTCGCCGGGCGCGGCCCGTGGGTCGGTTCGCCGGTCGAGGTGCACCTCGCACACCTCAACGATGCACCGCCGTCGGTGCGCCAGTTCCGCGCCGAAGTGCCCGACGACGTAGCGCGCGCGATCACGCGCATGCTGGCCAAGGAGCCGGCCCATCGCTTTGCTGACCTGCGCGAACCGAAGCGCATCTTCGAGCGGATGGTCACTGACGCGCGCTCGGTGTCGGCCGAGATCGCGCAGTTGTCGGGCGTGCTCGCGGCCCCCAGTGCATCGCGCGTCATCTCCGCGGTGCGCAAGGCGCCGACGATGCCGATCGCGGTGCCGACACAGCGGGCCTCAGCGACGGATGCGAGCGCGTCTTCGGCACCGACGGTCGCAACCGCCGCCGCCGCCGCACCGGCGCCCGGCGCGGCCGCGCCGCGCGAGTCGCGCGGACTTCTCTATGCCGCACTTGTCGCGGCGGTACTGATCATCGGCGGCGCCATCGTGTTGAAGTCGCATATGGCGCCGGCGCCGGCGCGCGCGCCCGCGGCGGCGCCTGCGGATACGCCGAGCGTTGCCGCCACGGGCTCGG
>JAHFCU010000002.1:38583-166838 GCA_023249305.1 Gemmatimonadota bacterium | reverse complement strand
ACGCTCTCGGGAACGACGACGGTGAAGGCGGTCGCCGGTGTTGCGACCTTTAGCGACCTCAAGCTCGATCGCCCGGGAACGGGCTACACGCTGCTCTTCTCGAGTTCGGGACTCGCTTCAGCGGCGAGCGGCGCGTTCAACATCACGGCCGGCGATGCGGCCAAGCTGCTGTTCGGTCCGATGCCGGCCGCCGTCGATGCAGGTATCAGCATCGCACCGCCGATCACGGTCTCCGCACAAGACGCGGCGGGCAACGCGGTGTCGAGCTTCACCGGCGCGGTCACCATCGCCGTTGGGACGAATCCGGGCAGCGCGACGCTTGGCGGCACGCTCACGCGCAACGCCGTCGCCGGCGTGGCCACGTTTGACAACCTCACGCTCAATAAGAGCGGCGTCGGCTACACGCTGACGGCCGCCGCGACTGGCCTCACGAGTGCCACCAGCGCGCCGTTCAGTGTGACACCGGGTGCTCCCGCCGTCATCGCTGTCGTATCGGGCGGCGCTCAAACGGCCGCCGTCGGGTCAGCGCTCAGTCCGATCACTGTTCAGTTGCGCGACGCGCTTGGCAACGGCATCGGAGGCCTGACGCTCAACTTCGCCGTCACTGCGGGCGGCGGCAGCGTCAGCGTTTCCTCTGCCAAGACCGATGCCGGCGGCAATGCGTCGTTCGGCTGGACGTTGGGCTCCCTCGCCGGCACGCAAACTGTGTCGGTGATGCTCTCCACGCCGAGCATCAGCACCGTCGTGAGCGCCACGGGTGTTGCGGGCGCGGCGGCGAAGCTCGTGATCAGCACGGCGCCGAGTTCTACGCAGACCGCGGGCGTTGCACTTGCGCCGAGTGTTGTGGTGCAGGCGAAGGACACGCTGAACGCGGTGCAGACCGGATTCACGAATGCGGTCACGGCCACGATCGCGTCGGGCCCCGTGGGCGCGACGCTCGGCGGCACTGCGACGGTGAACGCCGTCGCCGGCGCTGCGACGTTCAGCGCGTTGCGACTCACGAAGAAGGGAACGTACACGATCACGTTCAGCGCCACGGGCCTGACGTCGACGACCACGTCGTCGTTCGTCGTCAATCCCGCGCCGGCGAAGACCATCGCCGCCGACAGCGGCAATGCACAGAGCGGCAACGCCGGCTCGGCGTTGGCGCAACAGCTTGTCGTCGTTGTCACCGACTCGGTCGGCAACAGGGTGCCGAGCGCACCGTTGAGTTGGGCGGTGACGGCAGGCGGCGGTTCGGTGACTGGTTCGGCCACGACGGACACCAGCGGCCGCGGCCGCGCGACGTGGACGCTCGGCGGTTCGGCGGGAAGCAACGCGGTGCAGGTAACGAGCGCCGGTCTCACCGGCAGCCCCGTGAGCTTCACTGCCACGGGAGTTGCGGCCGTTGCGACGCAGCTCGCGATCAGCAGGCAGCCGCGCGCGTCGAGCGTGGCCGGCCAGGCTGATACAATCATCGTGCACGTGAAGGACGCCGGCGCCAATCTCGTGACCGGCTCGACCGCCGGTGTGAAGCTCACCATCGCCTCTGGGCCGGCCGGTGCGTCGGTAATTGCCCTTGACTCGGTGGCGGCGGTGGCCGGCGTGGCGACGTTCAATGGCGTCGCCTTCGACAAGGTGGGCACGTACACGCTCACCCTCGCATCGTCGGGGATCACGAGCGCCACGTCGTCGTCATTCAATGTCACCGTTGGCTGGCCGAAGTTTATCGTCGCCGACTCGGGTCAGAGCCAGACTGGCTCGGCCGGGCAGCCGCTGACGAGTGCGATCGTCGCCAAGGTCATCGACCAGTACGGCAACAAGGTGACGGGTCGCGCGGTTGCGTGGGGCACGCCGACGAGCGGTGGTTCGCTTGCCGGCACCACCACCGTCAGTGACACCGGTGGACGCGTGCGCGCGCAGTGGAGCCTTGGCCTCACGGCTGGTCCTCAGAGCGTGATCGCCACAGCCGCCGACACCGGCATGACCACGAACGCGGTGACGTTCAACGCGTCGGCCAGTGCGGTGGCCTACAACAAGCTGTGGACCGGCGCGGTGAGCACCGCCTGGGCCACGGCGGGTAACTGGTCGCCAAGTGGCGTCCCAGCGGCTACGGACTCGGTGAAGATCGGTACCGGCGTGAACTACCCGGTGCTTGCGGCGAACACGACGGTCGCCGGGTTCTCGATGGATCCGTCAACGACGATGTCGCTAGCCACCTACCAACTGACGGTGAATGGCAGCATCGGTGTGCAGGCAACCGGATTCTCAGGTGGCGCGGGAAGCAAGCTCATCCTTGGTGGCACTTCCGGCTCCATCGTTGGCTTCTACACGACCGACGTGTCGTTCAGCGGCGGTGCGTACACGCTCAGTGGAGGCATCAACGTCACGGGCAACGTTGCCGTGACGAGCGGCAGCCTTGCCGTCAACAACAACGTGACCGTCTCGGGTGACTTCTCCACTAGCGGCACGGGCGTGGTCAACCAGAGCGCCGGCACGATCAGCGTTGGTGGCAACGTCAGCCTCGGCGGTACCGGCTTCACAACGATGGTCGGCGGCACGCTCGCGGTTGCGGGCAACTTCACAGCGTCGAGCACCGCCGTTGATTCGATGGCTCCGCCGCACGTGGCCAAGTTCAACGGCGGGAGCGCGCAGGTGATTTCGCTCGCCAGCGGCAGCAATGTGAGGTTCAGCAACGTCGAGTTCTCAGGGGCCGGGGCGAAGTCGCTTGCCGCGCCAAGTCAGATGATCATTGATGGAACCGGCTTCGTGCTGGCGGGATCGGGGGCGTTCACGGGTCCGGCACGCACAGTGCTCCGCAGCGTCGGCATCATTGACGCGACGTCGGGCAGCTGGAACGTGGACACGATCTTCGTCGGCGCGAGCAGCGTGACGCAGCTGCCTGCCTCGTTGCCAGCCAAGCACTTCGAGATCTCCGCTGGCGATGTGACCTTGTCGACCGATCTCTCCCTGCCGAATGCAAACGTCGTGGTCTATGGCTTGTTGAATCCGAATGGCAAGTCGCTGACCATCGGCAAGGACCTGCGGACATTTGCCAGCGGTGTAGTGATCATGCAGTCCGGCAGCAGCCAGCTGACGGTTGTTGGCAACGCGATCTTCAATGGCGGCAGCACAACGGGTCTGCTGACGGCCGGCACGCTGACCTTGCTCGGCAACTTCGCGCAGAGCGCCAACCCAGCCGCATTCGCCGCATCGGGCTCTCACAGCGTCCGGCTCGCCGGCACCGCGACACAGAACATCTCGTTTGCCAATCCCGATACCGCCAACGGCGCAACGTGCGCCGCGTCGTGCTTCGGGAACCTGACCATCGGCAAGGCGAGCGGCGACGTGTGGCTCCTGACCGCGTCGAACGTGCGGGGGAACCTCGCGATTGACTCAGCCACGTCGGTGTCCGCGATCGGCGCGACAGGGTTTCCGCGCGTCGTCACCGTAAAGGGGAACACGAGCACCGCTTCTGGCACGGGCGTCTACTTCACGCGGTTCTCCGCGAAGGGGCTCTTGGCGCTCGACACGACGACGGTCATTGACTCGATCGGATACGGCGGCACTGCATCGCAGATCATGCTGCACCGGCAATTCGAGGCCGTCTCCGTCACCGGCACGCCGACGCTGAACTCAGACCTCACCGTGCTCGAGTCCATGGCGATCACGTCGAACGGCGTGTTCGATCCCAACGGTCACACCGTTATCATCGGCCAGAATCTCCTGGTCGCGAGCGGCGGTCGCTTGGCCGGTTCGGATCCCGCAGATTCCTTGGACATCTCCAACACCATTCAGTTCAGCGCCGACGCCGGCATCAGCGCCCCATCCGATGGCAAGATGGTCGTGCACGGTGATTTTGCGCTGCTGAGCGGGTCGGCGATACAGGCCACTGGCAATCACACGGTGATTTTCGCGCAGAGTTCCGAGGCTGCACAGATCATCACCGGCGCCCCGTCTCGCGTTGCCGGCCAAGGCCTTCATCACGCGGTCTTCAAGTCAGTCATGCCCATTGTGATCTCCGGTGAGATCAACTTCCTCGGTAACGTCTTGGTTCAGCGCACGAGTCCTTCGAGTCCGGCCGTGACCGGGCCCGGCGCAGTCGTCGGCATTGGCGGGACTTTCGTACTCGACACGATTTATGACACATCGGGAATCTGGCAGGTGGACAGCACGGAGTTCTGGGGCACGTCCATTACCGCGTCAGTCATCACGACGAAGCTGGCCGTCACGGGACATCTGACGCCGACGCAGGATTTCCAGGTCAACGGCAACCTGACGGCCAGCGGTGCGTCGGGCTTATTCGAGCTTGGTGGGCACGGCGTGTCCGTCATTGGCGACTTCGCCACGCGTTCGGGCGGCGTGCTGAAGATGACCGACCAAATGGATTACCTCGGCGTGATGGGCGCCGCGATCTTTGCTGGCGGAAGCTCCACCGGTAAGATCACTGCCGGCTACATGGAGTTGTTCGGAGATTTCATACAGGGCGGCGGTGCCCCCGATGCGTTCGCTGCTGCTGACTCCGTCGAAATTGACGTAGGGACCGTCCCTCCAATGGAGGCGCAGGCGGCGATGCGCGCGCAGGCACGGGCGAATGTGCGCACGATGCCTTTGAGCAGCCGTGGTAGCCTGCGGGCGTTGCGGCCGCTGCGTCGTCAGATGGACCCCGCCGCGCAGCAGGCAGTGGCGGTTCGCCGGACTCGCATGCTCGAACGTCATGAGACGGTGCGCGCCGCCGCCTTGCGCCGCCACCCGTTCGCGCTCGGCAATCAGTCCGCGGCGCAAGTGAACAGCGAACGGGCTCGGCTTCACCGGACCACCAAGTCCGTTGGTTCGTACACATCGGTCATCCACTTCGACAATCCATGCACCGCCGATCCCTGCGGAGCTACGTCGTATTTCGGCTGGCTCTATCTCATCGGCCTTGATGTCCAGTTCGACAGCGACGTCTGGGCGACGGGCCAGTTCTCAACGGGCCCCTACTGGTACACTCTCAGCTCGACATCGGCATCACAACACACCGTGACGTCGCACGGGGCTGACGTGTCCAGCCTGGAGTTCGACAACATCCGGTGGGTGTTGCTCGACGGCAGCCCGATTCAGAGGATGGACAACGTCATCTTCGATTACATGGATCCCACGGTCACGCAGTTCACCATCCAGCGCGCGGGTGAGCCCTCGCCGTACTGCGACTGCAGTCTGGGATGGGTACAGCTGTACTCGTGGTCTTTCTACGCGGCACCGACGACCGGCTACTACATCTCGGCGACTGACACGCGCGGTGCAACACCGCCGGACCCGCTCTATCTCGCGATGGATTCCCCGTATCCGACGGTGCATGGTGGACACGTCCAGCTTAACGGCAATGTACAGACCAACTGGCCCGCGAATTTCGCCTGGGACGGCAACGTATCAAACGATTGGAGCAACGGCGCAAACTGGAACACCGGCGTGGTGCCAGGCTTGACCGATGACGTCACGATCCCGGCGGGAAGAGCGAATTATCCCTTGAACGTCGGCGGCCCCGCGGAGGTCCACAATCTGACAATC
This sequence comes from Gemmatimonadota bacterium, assembly GCA_023249305.1. Taxonomy (GTDB): domain Bacteria; phylum Gemmatimonadota; class Gemmatimonadetes; order Gemmatimonadales; family Gemmatimonadaceae; genus PNKL01. The sequence goes on along the minus strand of JAHFCU010000002.1, from coordinate 161,309 downwards.
GAAGCCGGAGCGACCATTGACCTGAACTGCCGGCCGAGTGGCCAACAGGGCATCAATGTCTATGGCAACGTGGTCTCGGCGCTCGGTGCCGAAGCGGTCAGCACTTGCGAGGGCGAAGGACTGAACCTGAAGGGCGACGGCAGTCCGTTCAACACCATCGTCGGCAACTTCTCGATTGCCTACGTCTACGGGAACTACAAGATCGCTGGCCCGGGAAGTCAGTTCATCTTGACCGATCAGCTGATCATTGATAACTCCTCGAGCGCGAGCGCAAACCTCACGGTCAACGGCGGGCGTCTGGATGTGGGCACTTCGGGCTTGTATACAGAAAACGGCGCCACGCTGACCATGACCAACGCCGCAGACCGGGTCTTCGTGAACTCCGGTGGCGCCTATTTCTACGGCGGAAGCACTGCTGGCTTGCTCACCGCGGGACGACTCGAGATCAACACCGGGGTACTGAACACGTGCGGCCTGTGCGGAAGCACACCGGGTGCTTTTGCGCCGAGCGGCACGCACACGACTGTCTTCACCGGCCCTGCCAACACCGTCACGTTCGACCCTGCAGTGCCTTCGGCCTTCCAAAATGTCGAGATTGACGGGGGCACCGGGGTTGATTTCGTGTACGACGCGGTCATCAATGGAACACTTGCCCACGGCGCGGTCACGGGGAATGCAGGTCTCACATCTTCGGGGGCGAACCTACTCACCGTATCGGGCCTCAATCAGACCGGGGCAACGACACCCATGACGTTCACAAACCTGATGCTCAAGTTCGTGGACGGCACCTCGAACGGCACGTTCAACAACGCCATCTTCGAGGGCTTCTCGACCAGCTTCGGCTCCACGATGTTCGAGTTCCAGCGCGAGACACCGGGGACCTACTCGTTCTCGGGACTCACCTTCTCAGGGACGCTCGGGAGCACAGGGTTGTACCTCAGGAACTCGGCTACGCAGACGGTGACGCTCATAAGTCCGACCCCAACTGCCGCGAACGCAATGACCGCGTGCGGCGGCGGTTGCATCTCCTACAAGATGGGGTTGGTCACCTGGCCGTAGTCAGCGTCTAGAACAGCTGTAGCTGGTCTCCCAACTGGGCCGGGTCCACCGCGACTTGGCCCAGTTGTCGTTGCATCTCGCGCACCGTCGCCGGCGCATGGCCACTGAAGTGGTTGTTCACGTAGCCGAACACGGTCCGCACGCGCGCCGCGATCACGGGCATTGCCTGCTGCCACGCGTCGAGTTCCTTGCGGCGGTCGTGCTGCACGCGCGAGTAGTCCACGATCTCGCGGTCGGGCCCCATCCACCGCAGGTACGCGAAGTCCGACGTCGGACGATCGGCGAGCTTGAGCATCACCGACCGCGGGACAAACCGCGCGTCCACCAGCGCCAGCGCCACGTGATGCTCGGCGAGAAGCGCCAGGATGCCGTCGTTGATCCAGCCGCGCTGGCGGAACTCCACCGCCACGTGCAGGTCGCGCGGCAAAAGCGGCAGGAACGCGGCGAGCGCGGGCAACTCTGACGGCGCGAAGTCTGGACCGAGCTGGATGAGCACCGGGCCGAGCTTCGGCCCTAGCTCGCGCGCCACGTCGAAAAAGTGCTGCACTTGCGACTCACAATTTCGCAGGCGGTTCTCGTGCGTGATCTCTTGCGGCAGCTTGAGCGCGAAACGGAAGTCATCGGGCACGCGCGCCGCCCAGCTGCGCACAGTCTGCGCGGCCGGCGTCGCATAGAACGTGCTGTCCACCTCCACCGTGGTGAAGGCGCGCGCGTACACCGTGAGGAAGTCGGTGGCGCGCGTGCGAGCCGGGTAGAACGGTCCAACCCACGCGGTGTAGTTCCACCCTTGGCAGCCGAGCTTAATTTCTGCGGTCATGCGGCGCCTGCCGTTGCCACGGCGACGAGCTGCGCCGCCACGCGGTCAATGAAATGAGAGTCTTCCCAGTAGGCCGTGTGTGACGTCGGATTCCAGTTTGAGAACATACCGCCGACTTCGAGCGCCAGGTCTTCGCTCACGGTTGCGGCGTACGCCGGGCTGATCTCGCGCAACGGATAGCCGAGTACATCATCACGGTCGAAGTAGTTGAACCACCGCGCCGCCGCGCGCACCGGCGCGCTCAGCGCATGACCGGGAGGAGGGAACGCGATCGGTTGTACTTCCGGCAGGCCGAGCGTGAAGAGCGCAATGTTCGATCCAAACGTGATGAGCCCGGCGAGCGTTTCGCAGCGCGTGAACGTGTCCCGGCCCGGCCCTCGGTGATGCTGCTCGTCCCACACATGATCCGAGAAGATCACACTGCCGAGCGAGTGCGCGGCGACGATGAGCGGTGTTCGCGAGCCCGCGCGCGCCGCCAACTCGGCCAGCCGCTCGTACACACGCTGATGGATCGCCTGATAGTGATCGTACTGCCCCGGATTCGGGCGGCGATATGCGACCGCGTCGGCAAGCACGCCCATCACGAACTTCCGCAGCCACGCCCAATCGAGCCGGTGCGCCTGCGACATGCGGCGCCAGAGATCGTCTTCGTCAATCTGGAAGAGATCGCCCCACCATATGGATGTCGTCTCGAGCGCGTCGCTCGCCACGCCGCGCGCCGTGACGCGGGCATGCACGTCGCGAAGAAACGTGTCGGCAAATGTTGCATCTTGCGCACCCATGCCATGGATGGCGGCGAATGCGACTCGGGCAGGCATGGCGTGTTGGAACGGAAGAAGTCGAAGGAAGCGGGTGTCGTAGGCAATGCGGGGAATTGGGAATTGATGCATCGTTGAGGCGTTCGCTAGTCTGCCGCCGACGTTTGCTGCGACTTCAATGCTTCCCTTCCTTCCGTACCACACTCGTGCCCGTCACTCACCTCGTCGAGCCGAAGTTCTTCAAGACCCCTGAATCGCTGCGTGCCTGGTTCGCCAAGTACGGCGCGACCAAGACCGAATTGTGGATCGGCTATTACAAGAAGGCCTCGGGCAAGGGTGGCGTGGTCTACAAGCAGGCGCTCGACGAGGCGCTGTGCGCCGGGTGGATTGATGGCCTCGTGAAGTCCATTGACGGCGACTGTTACATGCAGCGCTACACGCCGCGGAAAGCGAACTCCATCTGGAGCAACGTGAACGTGCAGCGCGTCGGCGAGCTCATGGCGGCGAAGCGCATGACGCCAGCCGGCCTCGCCGCATTCAAGCGTCGCGACCCGGCGCGCACGGGCATTTATTCCTTCGAGAACCGACCGAAGGCGTTCTCCGCCGAGTTTCGAAAGCGGTTCACGGCGAACAAGGCCGCGTGGAAGTTCTTCGAAGCTCAGCCGCCCAGTTATCGGCGATTGATGACCGCGTACGTGATGGAGGCAAAGCGGGACGCGACGCGCGAACGCCGCCTCGAGCTGGTCATCGCGTGCTCAGCGCGCAGCGAGCGTATTCCGCCGTTTGGGCCTACGCCGAAGCGGAATCCAGCCAGTTCGCGGAAGAAGTAACTCGTTATAAACCATTGTCTTACATTAGGTGTTGACTTCCTGCTTTCAAAATGATATCATTTTGCCATCACCCCTCTCGAGTGATCAACCATGTACCGCGAAAAACCGGCTTCCACGTCCAACGGCCTCACGGCGCTGCTCTTCCTGCTCACCGTCGCTGTGCTCGCCTTCCTCTCCATCATCCGCGCCGCACCACGCAACGAGCCTTTTGTCATTGTGGCCTCGGTGCTGGTGCTCATCATCGCGATCTTCTGCCTTGGCGGGCTCTTCATCGTCAACCCGAATGACGCGAAGGCGCTTGTCCTCTTCGGCAGCTACAAGGGGACGGTGAAGCGCGACGGCTTCTATTGGGCCAATCCGTTCCTCGTGAAGCGCCGCGTCAGCCTGCGCGTGCGGAACTTCGAAACGGCCAAGCTCAAGGTGAACGACAACCACGCCAACCCGATTGAGATCGGCGCGATCGTGGTCTGGCGGGTCGTCGAGACCGCTGAGGCACTGTTCGAAGTGGACAACTACGAGAAGTACGTGAACGTGCAGACCGAGAGCGCGCTGCGCGCCACGGCCTCACAGTTCGCCTACGACGCGCACCAGGCCGGCGAGGAGTCGCTCTCGACGCACGCCGCTGAGGTGAGCAAGCATCTGCAGAACACCATCCAGGAGCGGCTGAGCAAGGCCGGCGTTGAGGTGGTCGAGGCGCGCATCTCGCATCTCGCGTATGCCCCTGAGATCGCGGCCGCGATGCTTCAGCGCCAGCAGGCCAGCGCGATCATCGCCGCGCGCTTCAAGATCGTCGAGGGCGAGGTGGGAATGGTGGAGAACGCGCTCGACCTGCTCTCCAAGAAGGGGATCGTCAACCTCGACGAGGAGCGCAAGGCGACGATGGTGAGCAACCTGCTGGTGGTGCTCTGCTCCGAGCGGTCCACGCAGCCCGTCGTGAACGCCGGGTCGCTGTACACGTAATCCGCGTTCATCGCTCTCCCATCGCCTATCTCCCCTCGCCTATCTCCCATCTCCCTTCAGTGTCCTCGCGCAAGCCCTTCCTCCTCCGCGTCGACCCCAAGCTGCTGGACGCTCTGCAGCGGTGGTCAACGGCTGAGATGCGCAGCCTGAACGGGCAGATCGAGTACCTCTTGCGTGACGCGCTTCGTCGCAGCGGCCGTCTCCCGAAACGGGAGGCGGCCGACGAGGCGGCGGCGCACCAGTCCGAGCCGGAACAGGAGTAGCCCGTGCTCATCATCCCGCCGCAGTCTCAGCGGTCCAACAAGCCCGCGACCCAGCACGACACGACGGTCGGCATGTTCGTCGTGATGATCATCATGCTGTGCATCGCGCTGTTCATCTTCATTGGCGGACCGCGTAGTCACAACCCGCCGCCCCCTCTCGTCGGCTGGTTCGTGGTCGGCCTCTCCGTCCTGTTCGCGATCGTTGCGTTCTTCTCCTGGCTCAAGGAGCAGGGCGACGACGCTGCTGGTTCGCACGAAGACAATTCGCATTCGGAGTCGTGATGTTCATTCCATACTCGCCGCGCTGCAGGGGCCACCGGGCCTCGCGCGCCTCAATGATCCTCGCGGCAGTCGCTGCCGCCCTCGGTGCCGTACTCTCGGGCGCGCGGCGCAGCCCGCACGTCAGCATTCCGTGGATCGCCGGCGTGACGGCCGGCCTCCTGTTTGCGGCCGTGATCGTCTACCTCATGCGCCAGATGCATGAACCCGAACGCGACGAGGAGTCGGCGACAGCTCCATCCGCCGCCGACGCCACCATCGAAGACCGTCGGCACTGGATGATGATGCTCATCGCGATCGTCGCCGGGTTGCTCGCCCTCGGCCTCTTTCTCGCGCTGACTCCGCGCGCCGCGGCGAGCCAGGAGGCGCTCGCCGCCCCGGTGGCGGTGCCGCAGTCGGCGTACGTGCTGACGCGCGGCGCCGACACTATCGTCGTCGAACGCCTGACCCGTGGCCGCTCGAGCATCACCGGCGACCTGACGATGAAGGGCCAGGCGCGCGTGATTTTCACGGCCGAGGTGACGGCGGGACCGTTCGTTCCGACCTTCACGTTCAAGGCGTGGGGCGCGGGCGCCAGCACCGACTCGCCGCCCCTGCAGACTGGTACGCAGACGATGACGGCCGATTCCGCGTTCATCGTCGTGCAGACACCCGCTGGCGAGCGCAAACTCTCGAAGGCGATCACCAACAGGCCGCTGCCGTTGCTGAACAACGAGTTTGCGATGTTCGAACTCGCGGTGCAGCGCGCGCGCGCCGCGCGCGCCGCGGGCGCCGCGAAGGCCACGGTGCCGATGTTCGCGCTCTCGGGCGGCGTGCAGCTCGACGTGAATCTCGAGTTCGTCGGCGCCGATACGTGCGTCGTGCGCGTGGCGGGGCAGGAAACGCGATTCGGCATTGACGCGCACGGACTGATTACCGGCGGTGTGCTCCCGTCGCAGAATGTCGTCATCACGCGGGTGGACGGCGCGGCGGCCGACAAGATCGCGATCGGCAGGCCAGACTACAGCGCACCGGCCGGAGCGCCCTACACGGCCGAAGAAGTCGCGGTCAAGACGCCCGCCGGACACATGCTCACCGGCACGCTGACAATTCCGAAGGACGCGAAGGGCAAGGTGCCGGCCGTCGTCACGATCACCGGCAGCGGGCAGGAAGACCGTGATGAGTATATCGGGCTCGTGCCGGGATACCGGATCTTCCGCCAAGTGGCCGACACGCTCGGCCGCCGCGGCATCGCCGTGCTGCGCATGGACGATCGCGCGATCAACGGCAGCGGCGGCGACGTGCAAAAAGCAACGAGCGTCGACTTCGCCGACGACATTCGTGCGGGCATCGCGTATCTGCGCGCGCGCCCAGAAATCAACGGCGCGCGCATCGCGCTGGCTGGGCACAGTGAAGGCGGGATGATTGCCCCACTCATTGCGAGCAGTGATACGAAACTCGGCGGCATCGTATTGCTCGCCGGCCCCGCCTACACTGGGCGCCGCATCATCACCTTCCAATTGAAGAACGGCGTGATGGGCGCGGCGCAGATTCCCGCCGCGTCCAAGGACTCGGCGCTCAAGGCGGCGACCGCTGAGTTCGATTCGTCCATGGCGACGATCCCGTGGATGAAGTACTTCCTCGACTACGATCCCCTGCCGACGGCGAGGCAGGTGAAGGTGCCGGTGCTGATCATGCAAGGTGCCACCGACCAGCAGATCACGGCGGATCAGGCGCCGTTGCTCGAGCAGGCGTTCAAGGCCGGCGGCAACAAGGACGTGACGACGAAGGTCTTCAAGGACCGCAATCACCTGTTCTTGAACGATCCGAGCGGCTTTCCTGGCGGCTACGTGAAGCTCACGAACGGCCACATTGATAGTGAGGTGATGGGCACGCTCGCCGACTGGCTTGTTGCGCGGCTCAAGCCGTAACCACCGCCGCGAAGCGCATCCGCCGTGAGCACTCCACTCTCCTCTCGCTGGACTCCGTTCTACAAGTTCATCGTCCCGTCGCTTGTCTTCGGCGGGATGGGCTACGGCGCGTGGCTCGCCTACGTGCATCCCGAGCGTCAGAAGCTGCCGCCGGGCATCGGCCCGGATTATGCGTGGCTGACCGTCGTCGCCATCGCTGGCCTCGTGGGCGTCATCCTGTGGTGGGCGCTCGCAGCGCTGAAGCACGTGGAACTCGACAACGACGAGCTCATCGTCTCGAACTACCGGACGGAGATTCGCGTTCCGCTCGCCGCCGTCGAGAAGATCAGCGGCGCGAGCCTTTCAAATCCACCGCGCTACACGATCACGTTCGCGGAGCCGACCGAGTTTGGCCGGCGGATCACATTCCTCGCACCGATGAGGTGGACGTTGATTCGTCTCGGGGAGCCCGACGAAGTCGTGGAACTGCGCGGCGCGTGGGATGCGGCGCGCCACGCCTCCGCAGAACGTCGCTAGCACTCACGGAGAGCGCCCGGCCGCGAACTCGACGTTTCTGCCTTTGAATCGCCTCTTCATCACCGCCACCGCGGCGCGACTCGAATCCACCAGCACGCAGTCGCGCCCATGGCGGTCGGCCGCGTCGCCGAACGATCCGCTTCCCGCGAAGAAATCAAGCAAGCGGTCACTGTGATTCGAATGCACGCGTACGATGCGCTCGAGAATGCCGAGCGGCTTCTGCGCGGGATAACCGGTCTTCTCCTTTCCTGTCGGGCTCACGATCGTGTGCCACCATGTGTCCGTCGGGACTTTCCCCCGCGCTGCTTTCTCCGCACCCACCAGCCCTGGTGCCATGTACGGCACACGATCAGCGGCGTCCTGGTTGAAGGTGTAGCGCTTCGGGTCGCGCGCGTACCAGAGGATGTTGTCGTGCTTCGGGCTCCACCGCTTGTTCGTGCGCGCGCCGTAATCGTACGCCCAGATGATCTCGTTGATGAACGACGCGCGTCCGAAGATGCGGTCGAGCAGGACCTTGGCGTAGTGGACCTCGCGGTAGTCGAGGTGCACAAACAGCGAGCCGGTGCTCGTCAGCAGCCGATGCGCCTCGACGAGCCGGGGCTCAAGGAAAGCGAGGTAATCATCGAACGCGTCGGCGAACGACCGGCGTCCCTTGCGCACCTGCGTGTAGCGCTGGCCGTTGAACGCCACGCGCCCGCTGTCGGCGTCGCCGTCGGCGACGCGCGTCGCCTTCCAACTCGTGCGCACCTGCGCGCGCCCCGTGTTGAACGGCGGGTCAATGTAGATGAGCGCGAAGTGGCCGTCGGGATAGCCGGCGAGCGCCGTCAGATTGTCGGCGTGGTGGATGGTAAGCACGCTCGGAATATGCGGAGTGGGATGCGGCACTGCAGGAGATGAGTGCGGGGTGCGGAGGTTTGGTGCGGGGTGATGGGTGGAGCGAAGAGAAGGGGGAGCGAGGCAATCACCTCACTCCCCCTCCCCATTCCTACACTCGTCCCTCCGCACCAAGCCCCTGCACCCGTCCCTCCGCCCTCTTACCTCGCCGCAGGCCGAAATGTCACGTTGAACGACACGGCCACTTCATCGGCAATCGGATTGCCCGGCGGGTTGAAACCGACACCGTAGTCGTTGCGCAGCACCGTGAACTGGCCGCGGAAGCGTCCGCCGCGCGTCTTGTCGTCATAAAAGACGAGGTTGGCGGGAATGGTCACCGACTTCGTGATTCCGCGGATCGTCAGGTCGCCCGTGATATTGAACCGGGTGTCGGAGATCTTGTTCACGATCTTCGACTCAAACGTGATGGTGGGAAAAGAGTCCACGTAGAAGAAGCGCGGGCCGCGCAGGTCGTTGTCGCGCATCGCCACTTGCGTGTTCACGCTGCGGGCGTCGATCGTCAGCTTGACCGACGACTGCTCCCACGCCGATGGATTCACCATGATGTCGGCATCCCACTTGTCCCACCGGCCATGCGCGTCAATCAGGCGCGACTCGGCGATGAACGTGATCTCGCTATGGTTCGGATCCTTCACGACCTTCATGTCCTGCGCGCCGGCTGTCGCGGCAACGAGGAACATCAGTCCTGCCACGACGCGCATCATCCACCACTCCATGTGACCTGAGGTTCGTCCCGCCTGGCCGGGGGGCCGGGGGGCCGGGGGGCCGGGGGGCCGGGGGGAATGAATGATATTAGCTTAGTACTGAGATATATGCAAGTAGGGTGTCGCATACCGTCTACCGTCTACCGCACATACACCTGCCGCGCCACCGCCGTGCCAATGATATGGCGCATCCGGCCTACGGCGACGGTCAGCGGCCCTTCGAACGGCGCACGGTCCACCAGCCGCAGAGACACCCCGGGACGAATGCCCAGCTCGCCGAGGTAGCGCAGCAGCGCGGGGTCACGATCGCTCATGCGCGCCACGCGCGCTGATCGGCCGACGGCAAGATCGCCCACGGTGCGTAGCCGCATGTCGTCCACAGTCCCGTCGGCGCGCGGAATCGGCGCGCCATGCGGATCTACCGCCGGGTGACCGAGCGCGGCCGCCATGCGCTCGATCAAGTCCGGGCTCACCGCGTGTTCCAGCCGTTCGGCCTCCTCGTGCACGCCGTCCCATCCGAAGTGGAGGCGCGTGACGAGATAGCTCTCGAGGATGCGGTGCCGGCGAATCATCTGCAGCGCGCGGCGTCGCCCGCGAATCGTGAGCCGTGCGCCGCGATACCGCTCGACCTCCACCAGTCCCTGCCGCGCCAGTCGGCGCACCATTCCGCTCACCGAGGCCGGCGCGATGTGCAGACGGGCGGCGATGAGCGTGGTCGCCGCGGCGTCACCGTTGCGCTCGATCTCATAGATGGTCTTGAGATAATCCTCCGCCTGCCGCGTCAGCGCGACCGCGGCCGATCCGGAGGCGATGCCGCGGCGCATCGGCTTCGTCCGCTTGGCGCTCGGCATCGTGCTCACTTCGCCGGGCTCTCGCGCACCATGAGCACGGGCACATGCGTGCGATGGCGCAACTCACTGGCCACGCTGCCGCGAATGAGATCGTTCAGTCCGCGGTGTCCATGCGTCGCCATCGCGATGAGGTCGGCCCCCTCGCGCGCCGCGGCGGCGCTGATTTCGTCCGCGGGATTGCCGCACGCGAGCACGGCGTCGCACGACAGTCCGTCGGCGACCAATTCGTCGCAGACGGCGTCGAGGTAGGCGCGGTCGCGGCGCATCTCCTCGCTTTCCCGCAAATCCAGCTGCTCGATGTTGCGCGCGGCAAACCCGTCGGCCACGTGGATGAGGACGACCGACGCGCCGCAATGGCGCGCGAGCACGCGCACGTGGGCGACGATGACGCGATCGGTGCGCGTGTTCTCGAGCGGCACGAGGATGCGCGTGTACATCAGGACACCCCTCCGGCGATGGTCTGCACGAGCAGCCATCCGTTGAAGAACGCTATCACGACGGCCACGAAATACGCGGCCGCCTTGAGCCAGCGTGGGTTCACGAACTCACCCATCTTCTTGCGGTCCGAAGTGAACGCCACCAATGGGAAGACGGCGAACGACAGCTGCAGCGACAGCACCACCTGGCTGAAGATGAGCAGCTTTGCCGTGCCGCTCTCACCGTATGCCGCGCTCACAGCGACCGCCGGCACGATGGCCACAGCGCGAGTGATGAGACGACGCACCCATGGCCGAAGGCGGAGATCGAGGAACCCTTCCATTACAATCTGCCCGGCGAGCGTGCCGGTGAGCGTCGAGTTCTGCCCGCTCGCCAGCAACGCGAGGGCGAAGACCGTGGATGCGCCGGTCACACCGAGCAGCGGCGTCAGCAGCTTGTGCGCATCCTGGATCTCCGCCACCTGCGTGTTGCCGGTCGTATTGAACGTGGCGGCGGCCACGATGAGGATGGCCGCGTTGATGAACAGCGCCATCGTGAGCGCGACGGTCGAGTCGAAGAAGGCGTACTTCACCGCCTCGCGCCTGCCCTGCACCGATTCTTCATACCGCCGCGTCTGCACGATGGACGAGTGCAGGTACAGGTTATGCGGCATGACCGTGGCACCAAGGATGCCAATGGCGATGTAGAGCATATCGCGATTGCGCAGGATCTCGGCGTCCGGCACGAAGCCGCGCGCGACGGCGGCCAAGTCGGGCCGTGAAATCACCATCTCGAACAGGAAGCAAGCGCCGATCGTGGCGATCAGGATGATGACGACCGCCTCGAGCAGACGGAAGCCGCGCCGCTGCAGCGCGAGAAGGAGCAGGACGTCTACCGCCGTGATGAGGATGCCCCACGTGATCGGGATACCAAAGAGCAGCTTGAGCGCGATGGCCGATCCAATGACTTCAGCAAGGTCGCAGGCAGCGATGGCGATTTCGCAGAGGAACCAGAGGCCAATGGCGACTGGGCGTGAGTAGTGATCGCGGCATGCCTGCGCGAGATCGCGACCCGTGACGATGCCGAGCTTGCTGGCCAGTCCCTGCAGGAGGACGGCCATGAGGTTGGAGAGCAGGATGACGCTGAGGAGCGTGTAGCCGAAGCGCGAGCCGCCGGCGAGATCGGTGGCCCAGTTTCCTGGGTCCATATATCCGACGGCGACGAGATAGCCGGGTCCGGCGAAGGCAAGCAGCTTGCGGAACCACCCGAGCCCCTCGACGGGGATGGTGCGGTACACGTCGGCGAGCGACGGCGCGGTGCGCGCGTGACGGAAGCCGGCGGACGGCGACTCGACTATCGGCGCCGCGCCCGCGGGCGGCGGTTGGACGGCCGGGACAATGGTAGGAGAGGCCACAGATGAAAGTTAGTAGCTGCTAACTTTCTGGCAAGGGGAACGAGGAAGGGGGCGGGGGCTTAGTGCGGGGTAATGGGTGAAGTGCGGAGAAGGGGGAAGAAGGCGATCATGCCCCCCTCTCTCGTTCCTACACTCGTCCCTCCGCACCAAGCCCCCGCACCCCTCCTCGTTCCGCTACGCCTTGATCTTCTCCCTCATCAAGAACCACACCCCCCATCCGACGCTCCACCCGAAGAGCGCGCCGAGCGTGACATCGCTGAAGTAGTGCGCATGCGAGAGCATGCGCGTCGCGCCGCACCCGGCGGCGAGCACATACCACACCCACTTGGCGCGCGGGAAGAGCCGCGCCAGCGCCGTCGCCGCCGCGAACGCCACCATCGTGTGGCTGCTCGGCCACGCGAGCCCGCTCGTCGAGAACGGATGGTCACTCCACGCGCGGAAGCTGTAGTCGCCGCCGAGCACGTCGGGGCGCTCGCGCCGCAGGAGCAGCTTCATGATCTCGGCGAGGAGGCCACCGGCGAGCGACGCCGTCACGAGGTACCAGGCGCGCGCGGCGGCACGGTGCGCGGCCTCCGGCCGCTCGTGCAGCCACATCGCTAGCGCGGCGATCGTCCACGTCGGTGCCCAGCCCATCACGCGCAGCAGCCGCGCCCAGTCGAGATCGTAGATGCTCTCGTGATACCAGTGGTCGTAGAAGTAGCGGTCGGCCAGCATCGGCAGCGCACCGAAGACAAGCACGCAGCCGATCAGCCAAAGGGTGCGCTGGGCCGTGCCGCCGCCCCACGTGGACTTGTTCTCGCTCATCGCCAGAGTTCCTCGAAGGTGCGCAGGATGTGCTCGGTCATGCCCCAGATGACATGCTCGCCGACGCCGATGGCCGGCCGCTTCATATGAATGCCAGGAATGCGAACGGTGACTTCTTGCCGCCTCTCTGGATCATACACGTCGCTGAGTGGCACCCAGAACGCCTCGGCCACCTCCTCGCTGAGCACCAGCGGCGGTCGCGACGTCACCGCGAAGACGTAGGGGCGTACGATGATCGGCGGCAGAACCGGGGTGCGCGGGCGTAGTTCCGAGAGTTCGCCCAGCAGCGTGCCGTCCGCGGCCAGGTTCATGCCGGTCTCCTCGAGCGTCTCCCGCACCGCCGTGAGCATCAGGGACTCTTCGTCGGCGTTCCGCCGTCCCCCGGGGAGCGCGATCTGTCCGCTCCACGGATCGTCCGCGCGTTCGGCGCGTTTGATGAGGAGCGTCTCGAGGCCGTCGTCCGTTGGATGCAGCACAAGCGCGACCGCCGCTTCATAGAACGGTTCGTCGCGCGGGGCGGGAATCGGCGTGTTCGCCGTCAGCGCGCGGGCGATGCGCGTGAGTTCGAGATGCGTCACAACAGATGACAGATGGGAGATAGGAGATGGGAGACGGGAGACGGGAGACGGGAGTCGCCGAGTCGCGCGTGACAATATCACATCGCCGCCCAGTTTCTGCTTGCGCGCCGGCGCGCGCCGAGCGAGGATCAGCGCAACCTCCGCCGGAGATTCACCCATGCGCGTTCGCGCTGCCCTCGTTGCTGTTGTCACCCTCGCCGCCATTGCCGGATCCGCGGGCGCCCAGAATCCGCCGGCTGCACAGACGGCGGCCTCGCCGCTCAAGCGCACCGTGTTGCAGACGAAGGCCCTGGCCACAGTGCCCGGGCACGACGGCATCACCGTCCTCGCAGAACTCGCCGTCGGCGGTACGGCGCCGCGGCATACGCATCCAGGAGAAGAACTTGTCTACGTGCTTGACGGGACGGCGACCTTCGACATGGCGGGACAGCCGACGATTTCGCTGAGGCCCGGCGATGCCTTTTTCATCCCGGCCAACACGCCGCACGTCGCCAAGAACACCGGCACGGTGCCTGTGAGACTGCTCAGCACGTACATCATCGAGACCGGCAAGCCACTGGCGATGCCAGCGCCGTAGTCGCGGCGCGCCCTCGCGCGGCGGGCCGGCTCGCTCGTAGGTTCTTGCCATGCCATTTGCCCTCAAGGTCCTCCTCGGCCTCGCCGCGGGATTCGCGGTGGGACTCGTCATCGCGGGCGGCAACGCCGAGTTCCTCGCCCCGGCTGCGCGCGTGCTCGAGACACTTGGAACGATGTGGATTGCCGCCATTCGGATGACGGTCATTCCGCTCGTGATGAGCAGCCTCATCGTCGGCGTGAATCTTGCGCCGAATCCGGCGACCATCGGCCGGCTCGGCGGGCGCGCGTTGACGTTCTTCATCGTTGCGACGACGATCGCCGCGGTGATGGCGATCCTGGTCGGAGCGCCGCTGATGGCGCGCATCACGCTCGATCCAACCGCGGTGGCGGCTCTGCGCGCGACGGCGAGCACGGCAGGCGCGCCTCCCGGTTCGATGCCGACGGTCGCACAGTGGTTCATTGACCTCGTGCCGCTGAATCCGGTGAAGGCCGCGGCTGATGGCGCGATGCTCCCGCTCATCACGTTTACGCTGGCATTCGCCATCGCCATCACGCGCGTGGATGCGGCGCGCCGAGCGTCGTTCATCACGATGGTCGAAGCGGTGCAGAACGCGACGCTGCGCATGGTGCGGTGGGTCATTGACACCGCGCCGTATGGCGTCTTCGCCCTCGCGGTGCCGCTCGCCGCGAAGCTTGGGCTCTCGGCGGTGGGTGCGCTCGCGGGGTATACGGTGATCGTCTGCGGCGTGAGCGTGCTGTATTGCGCGACGATTCTGTATCCGGCGGCCGCGTTCTTCGGCAGCGTGCCGACATCGCTCTTTGTGCGGGCGTGGCTGGCGCCGCAGGCGGTGGCTTTCAGCGCGCGGTCGTCCATGGCCGCGCTCCCGGCGATGATCGAGGTGGCACGCGACCGGATGAAGCTGCCGGCATCCATTCACGGCTTCCTCATTCCGCTGGCGGCGTCGACGTTCCGCCCTGGCGCGGGCGTTGGGCAGATCCTCGGCGCGCTCTTCATCGCGCGGCTTTATGGCATCGAGGTCGGCCCCGATGGTATGGCCGCGATCACCGCCACCGCGCTCGTGACGTCGTTCTCGGTGCCGGGCATTCCCGGCGGCTCGATCGTCGCGATGGTACCGGTGCTGATGGTCGTGCACCTCCCGGTGGAAGGGATTGGCATTTTGCTCGGCGTGGACACGATCCTCGACATGTTCCGCACGACGACCAATACGACCGGGCACTTGAGCGCGGCGGTGGTGCTTGCGCGGGGTGAACGCGAGGCGGAGGAACCGCCGGCGTTGGGCGTGTGACGCGCTCGATGAACGCGCGCGTACCCACGGTGCGCGGTGCCACGCGGCTGGTTTGCGCGCAGGTCCGATGATCTCGCCGTATGCGCTCGCGCTGCCGTGGATCGTGGTACCGGCCATCGGATTCTGGCGGCTTTCGCGCTCTACGTATCTGCGAGACGAGCCGGATACGCCACCCGCGGACGCGCTGCTCATCAGCATCATTTGCCCGGCGCGCAATGAGGCGCGGCATATCTCCGAGTTCGTGCGTGCGGCATTGAGCACCACATATCCGCGCTGTGAACTCATCGTGGTGGATGATCACTCCACCGACGGCACGGGGGAACTGGCGCGCGCGGCGGGCGCGGGCGACGAGCGCTTTCAGGTGATTGATCCGCCCCCGCTGCCAACGGGGTGGTTCGGCAAGCAGTGGGCATGCCACGTGGGCGCCAAACATGCGCACGGCGATGTGTTGCTCTTTACCGACGCCGACACGCGGCACGCGCCGGATCTGCTGTTGCGCGGCATCAACGCAATGCGCCGCCGGCAGAGCGACCTGCTCTCCGTTCTGGGGCGGCAGGACCTCGTCTCATTCTGGGAGCGCGTCGTCCAGCCCACAATGTTCGCCGTGCTGTTCTCGACATTCGGCGGCACCAACGCGGTATCGAATTCGACGCGTCCGCGCTCGAAGATCGCGAACGGGCAGTGCTACCTCGTGCGCCGTGACGTGTATGTCGCGCTGGGCGGACACGAGGCCGTGCGCCAGTTCGTCGCCGAAGACCTGATGATCGCACAGCAGTGGTGCGCCGCCGGTAAGCGCGTGCACATCGTGGCGGGACTCGATCAACTCTCCACGCGGATGTACAGCTCGCTCGGCGAGATCATCGAGGGATGGACGAAGAATGCCTGGGCCGGAGGGCGCTATCTACTGCCTGAGCACCCGGTGCTCCAAGGTGGGATGCGGCTCTTGATGCCGTTCTCGGCGCTGCCGCACCTCGTGCCGTTCGCGGCTCTGGTATTCGGTTTACTTGGCGTGGTGCCAACGTTCTGGACAACATTCGGCGCGGTGGCGTACGGCGCGTCGGTGCTATGGACGCTGCCGACGGTGTGGGTGCTTCGCATTCCGCTCTGGTACGCACTGCTACATCCATTGGGGGCGGCGGTGACGGCATGGATTTTCGCCAAGGCGGCGTGGAAGGGAGATCGAGTGCGGTGGAAGGAACGGGAGTATCGAGCGGGGTGAAGCGGGCGGGGTGCGGGGGCTTCGTGCGGGGGGACGGGTGAATGAACGAGGAGCGGGAAGGAGGCCTCGTTTCTCATCCTCCTCGCTCCACTCGTTCCTCCTTCTGAGCCCCCGCACCCCTCCCCGTCCCCGTCTTATCTTTCTTTCGTGACCACCCCCGCCCTGTTGTTCGACCTCGACGGCACCGTCGTTGATTCGATCGAACTGATCGTGCAGGCCGCCGAGCATGCGTTTGATGGGCGGGAGGGGCCGCGGCCGTCGCGCGAGGAGTGGGTGGCACTCATCGGCACGCCGCTGGCGCCGATGCTGCGGCGCTGGGCGCACGACGAGGACGACGTGAAGTTCCTGTGGGACCGATATCGCGCGTATCAGGTGGCGCATCACGACCGGCTTGTGGCGCCGTATCCGGGCGTCGTGGATCTCATCCGGCGGTTGCATGAGCGCGGGCATGCGATGGCGATCGTGAGTTCGAAGGTCGAGGCGGGCATTCGCCGCAGCCTCGATTACATCGGCGTGACGGACTGCTTTGGCGCGCTGATCGGCATCGAGGCGACGGAGAAGCACAAGCCAGACCCCGAGCCGGTGCTGATTGCGCTCGAGCGGCTCGGCGCGACGGCGAACCACGCGTGGTTCATCGGCGACTCGCCGTACGACGTGATCGCGGGGCACGCGGCGGGGGTGCGGACGATCGGGGTGTTGAGCGGGCCCTACGACCGCGCGGCGATGGAATCGGCGAAGCCGACGCATCTCGTGGAGACGCTGACGGAGATTGAGTCGCTGCTGTAGCGGCGATGCCGTGCGAAGCTCCGCACGCAATTGACTGGATGCGCACGAATGCGGTGACGGCCTGTGCTCGCGGTCGCCGTAGCGTGCGCGCGTGCTCACTGTCGCCGATGCCGCGCTGCTTCTACAGCGTGCTGTTGACCGTCGCGGCCGGGTCGCGCTGCTGCGCGCCCTTGGCTTTCATGCGCCGGCCGGCAATCTCGATGCGGATGCGGCGCGCCGCCTCGGACTAGATGAGCAGGTGCGGCGTGCGGAGGTCGCCGAGGGGCCGGGCACCCTGCGGGCGCTGCTGCTCGACCTGCCGCCGTCATGCGGACTTGGCGACACCGCGGGCCGCGCGGGCCGTCGCCTCGCGACGCGTGCCCCTGAATTGCTCTGGCTGGTGCTCGCGGCACACCGAGGCGGTGAACTGGTCATTGTCGTTCCCGCGCCTGGCGGCGCGAGCGCCGCCGCTGCCTTGCTCGTCGATCCGCAGGCGGTGCGACCAGGCGACGCCGAGTCCCTCGCCGCACTCGAAGGTGCGCGCGGCGAGAGTGATCTCGACACGCATTTGCGCTGGCGCGAGACGCTCGGCCGCGACGCCCTGACACGGCGATTCTACCGCGACCTCGAACACGCGGTGCACGCCCTCAGCGAAGGCGCGCATGGCAACGCGCCCGGCGAGGCGCGCAGGGCGCTCGCGTTGCGCTGTGTGTCGCGCCTGCTCTTCCTCGCGTTTCTCGAGGCAAAAGGATGGCTCGACGGAGACCGTGCCTTTCTGTCGCGACAGGTGGCAGCCCGCGGCGATAATCTGCATCGCGCACTCCTTGAGCCGCTGTTCTTCGGCACCCTCAATGCGCCGATGTCGCGGCGCGCCCCGGCGGCGCGTGCGTTCGGCCGGCTGCCGTTCCTGAACGGCGGACTGTTCACGCGTGACGTCTTGGAAAAGAAGCATCGCGCCTTGCGGTTTGCGGACGTCGATATTGCTCGCGTCGTGGGCGACCTGCTCGCGCGATACCGCGTGACAGCGCATGAAGGTTCGGCGGAGTTTGCTGAGGCCGCGGTGAATCCCGAAATGCTCGGCCGCGCCTTCGAGTCGCTGATGGCGTCGGACGAGCGGCGGAGTACCGGGGCGTTCTACACACCGCCCGCGATGATTCACCATGTGACTGACCTCGCGCTGGACGCGACGTTTGCGAGTGCCTCGGAACGTGCCGTGCTCGACGAGGCGCGCGGCGGTCACGTGGCGCGCGCCGCCGATGCGGTGCAGCTGCGGGCTGTACTCACTGACCTGCGCATCCTTGACCCGGCCTGCGGTACCGGCGCGTTTCTCGTGCACGCGATGGCCGAGGTGTCGCGACTGCTCGCCGCAGCGAACGATGATCGTCCGGAGCATGCGCGGCGGCGCGCGGTGCTGGCACATTCGATCTTCGGTGTGGACATCAATCCAACCGCCGTCTGGTTGTGCGAGCTGCGCCTGTGGCTATCGGTGGTCGTGGACAGTCCCGAGCGCGATCCGTTTTGTGTGCCGCCGCTTCCCAACCTCGACCGGCATATTCACTGCGCCGACGCGCTCGCGGGCCCGGCGTTCGACGTCACCAGCGGTGATGACGCGGGGGTGATGCGCCTGCGTGAGCGCTACGCGCGCGCTACGGGCCGGCGCAAGCACACGTTCCAGCGCGCGCTTGATCGCGCCGAGCGCGGCCTGGCGGTCGAGGCGCTGCGCGCACGGCTTGAGACAGCGCGCGTGAAGCGGCGTGACTTGCTCTGCACGTTGCGCGGCCGCGACCTGTTCGGCGGGCGCCGCGTGGCCACGGCCACCGAGCGCGCGGTGTTGGCGGACTGGCGGCGCGGCGCGCAGGGGCTCGGCCGCGCGCTCGCGGCGCTCCGCGCCGGCGGCGCCGTGCCATTCGGGTTTGCATCGCACTTCGGCGACGTCGCGCGGCGCGGCGGCTTCGATCTCATTGTCGGCAATCCACCATGGGTGCGATTGCACCGCATTCCGCCCAACGAGCGCGAGGCCCTGCGCGCACGATACGAGTCGATGCGCAACGCAGCGTGGCGCGCGGGAGCGGCGGCGAGCGGCGCGATGACCGGCTTCGGCATGCAGGCTGACCTCGCCGCGCTGTTCGTCGAGCGCGCCGTGTCGCTCGCACGACCCGGTGGTGTCATCGCGATGCTGCTGCCAGCGAAGTTGTTTCGCAGCCTCGCTGGGGGCGGCGTGCGATCGTTCCTTACGCGCACGACTGCCGTGCTCTCATGCGAAGACTATTCGGCCGGCCGGGCCTTGTTCGACGCGGCGGTGTATCCCGCCGCCGTCGTCGTCCGGCGTGATAGGGCACGCGAGCGTGACGCTCGCGGCGTTGACGCCACCACGAGCTCAGCGGTGAACTGCGCCGTGGTGCGCCGCGACGTCGAGTTGCGCTGGCGCACACCGCGCCGCCACTTGGCACTCGAGGCGAGCGAGGGTGCGCCCTGGCTGCTGCTGCCGCCGCCGGTGCGCGCGGCCTTCGACGCACTCGCCGCCGCCGGCATACCGCTCGCCGACACGCCATTCGGGCGGCCGCTGCTCGGCGTGAAGAGCGGCTGCAACGACGCCTTTGTCGTGCAGCCTGATGGGGCGTGGCGCGCGCGATCGGGCGCGACCACCTGCGCGGTCCGAAGTGGCGAGCGCGAGGGGCTTATCGAGCGCACGCTGTTGCGCCCCGCCCTGCGCGGAGAGGATCTCGCGCCGTTTCTCGCGCGCGCTGCGCCACACGCCATCGTCTGGACGCACGACGCCGTTCTGCAACCGCTGCGCACGCTCCCGCCGCGCGCCGCGCGCTGGCTGTCGCATTGGCGGCCGACGCTCGAACGGCGTGCCGACGCGCGCCTCCGCGATCGATGGTGGTCACTGTTCCGCCTCGATGGCACGTCGCCCGCATGGCGCGTGGTCTGGGGCGATGTGGGGCGCACCCCGCGTGCCGTGGTGCTCACCCCCGACGACGACACGGTGCCGCTCAACAGCTGCTACGTCGTGCGCGCGCCCACCGAGGCGGACGCCGACGCACTGGCCGCATGGCTCAACGCACCGCTGGCAGTCGCATGGCTCGGCGCCATCGCCGAACCTGCTCGCGGACGCTATCACCGCTTTCTGGGGTGGACCATGGCGCGGCTCCCCCTGCCGCGCGAATGGCCAGCGGCGCGCGATGCACTCGCGTCGCTCGGACACGCAGCGCGCCTCGGAAGCATGCTGTCCCCCGCCGATCTCCACGAGTGTTCGCTGCGCGCGTTCCGTGTGAGCGCATCCCTCATCGAGCCCCTATTGACGTGGATGCACTGGTAGCCGTCCGACGTCGCATCGCTGAAGCGATCGTCCGTAGCGCCGCTGATGCCGATTCGCTTCTTGGCGCGATTCAGCTTCGACCGCATCAGGACGAGGCCGTGCAGCGGCTGCAACACGCGCTTCACGCGTACGGCGGTGCACTCCTCGCCGATGCCCCCGGGATGGGCAAGACCTATACAGCTCTCGCCGTCGCTCGCAGCTATGGCGCCGTCGTGGTCGTTGCCCCGGCCGGGCTCAAGTCGCAGTGGCTGCGTTCCGCCGCACTCGCGGCGGTGCCCGTACAATGGTGCTCGCTAGAAACCCTCAGCCGGCGAGCGGTCGCGTTCCACGCGGCACTCCTGATCGTGGACGAAGCGCACCACCTGCGCAATCCGCACACGCAGCGTTACGCAAATGCGGCCTCACTCGCCATCGGCAAGCAGGTACTCCTGCTCTCGGCCACGCCGGTGCACAATCGCCCGACTGATCGTGACGCGCTGTTCGCACTCTTTCTTGGCTCCGCGGCCAGTGCACTGCGCGCGGAAACGCTCGCGTGCTTGGTCGTGCGACGTGAGGCGCATCGAACGCTGTTGCCGCGACGCGCGCGCCTGCGTTGGCTCGCGCCGCCGGCCACTCCCAACGTTGCTTCACTGCTGCGTGCGCTTCCGCCGCCGCTCCCCGCGGCTGATGGACGCGAGGCGCTCGCGTTGCTGCGCATGACGTTTACGCACGCATGGTCTTCGAGCGTGGCGGCACTCGACGCCAGCGTGCGACGCGCGCTCCATCACGCGGCGGCCATTGACGACGCGCTCGCGGCGGGGCGCTGGCCAACGCGACGCGAGTTGCGCGCTTGGGTGACCACGGCGGAGTCTTCGCAACTGACGTTCCCGGAACTCGTCGCGGCGCCGACGCACATCAGCGTCCCGGATGCGCGCGCGACGCTGGCGAGGCATCGCCGCGCGCTTGATCACCTACGCACCCTGCTCTCGGTGGTCCGTGATGACGACGCGACGGCTCGCGCTGCCATGCTGCGCGACCTGCTGTCGGCGCATCCCACGGCGACTATTGTCGCCTTCTCTCGGTACGCAGCTACGGTGGACGCGCTCTGGCGCGCCCTGCGATTTGACGGAGGTGTTGTCGCCATCACCGCGCGCGGTGTGCGTTCAGCGGGCGGTGGACTGCGGCGCGAGGACATGCTCGTGGCCCTGGCGTCGAGCATCAAAAGCGATGGGCGAATGCCAGTACGCCTCGTGTTGAGTACGGAGCTGCTGGGCGAAGGGCTCGACCTGCGCGCCGCATCGGTCATCGTGCATCTCGACCAGCCATGGACGCCGGCGCGGCTCGATCAACGCGAAGGTCGCGCGATGCGGCTCGGGTCGTCACACCACGCGGTCACCGTCTACGCGGTGCGACCTCCGCGCGGTGCGGCACGCACGCTTGCCTTGACCAGACGCCTGATTCAGAAACGCGTCGCGATGAACGCCGGCATCGCCCCCGGCAGGACGCGAGAAGCCCTGTGCGCGCTTACCCGTCCATGGTTGCACGGCGCGGCCGGCGCTGCCCGCGTGGCGGCCGTGCGTGCTGGCACGAATGGCTGGGTGGCAGTCGTGCGCGACGCGTCCGGCCATGAGCGTGTCATCATGAGCGACGGGAGCGTCGTCGTGGAGAACGACGAGCGGCTCCTTATTGCCCTGCAGAACGTGACGCGCGGAACTAGCGTGACACCGCTTCCGGTGCGGGTATGTCAGGCACGAAGAGCCATTCATCGCTGGCGGCGCGCTGACGATTCGGCGCGGTTGGCGCAAGCGCACGGCGGCGCAACCAGCATACGCGCGATGATTGCACGCCGCTTCGATGACGCTCTGCGGCTCTCGCCGCTCAATCAGCGCGCCGCGTTGCAACCTCGAGTTGCCGCAGCGCTGGCGAATATCAGCGCGCACCGTAGCGCTGGCGTTGAGCGGGTGCTCACCGTCGCGTCGCGTCTCGCATCTGTGGAAGCGATCCTCGACGCGATTGCCGTGCTCGACCATTCACCAGAAGACAAACAGCCAGCACTTCGCCGCAGGCGACTGCTGGCCCTTCTCCTCTTCGAGCCCCGCGAATGAACTCAAGTGAGGTCTGAGCTTGGCGCAGTCTGCGCGGCGTCTGTGCCCTCCGCATTAGCGCCCGCCGAGTTCTCCGCCGCGCGCTTCGTTCAGCAGCTTCGTCTGGAACCGCTGCGCCTCGCTGATCCGCTCCACTTCCACCGCCATCGCGTCCACGCTCTGCTGCAACTGCAGGATCTGCTGCTGCACCACCTGCGAGTGCTCGCCAGCCGCCTTGAGCTCGGGCCGCCGGTCAATGCGCCGCGCGATCATCCGCGCGAACGGACCAAGGATGACCATCGCGGCAAGCAGTCCCATCAGGCCGAGCGCCGTCTCCTGTGCCATCTTCGCGAGGGGAATCACATCGGGTGGCAGGGCAGCGCTCGTGATCACCGTGCGATCGCCCTGACGGTCAATGATCACGCGTCCGCCGCCGACCGGAACCGGCGGCAGCGCCACAGGGGCCTGCGGCGCGGTTGACGCCCGAGGCGCGCCGCCCTGACCGCCCTGCACGGCGTTCGCCTTCGCCGCCCGCGCCGCCTGCACGGCCTCTTGCACCGCGCTCTGCACCTGCTGCCGGATCTCTGCGCTCGTGGACCTCGCGTTCTGCATGATCAGCATGGCTCCACCCGTTCGGGACGACACAATTGTACAGCATCTATACGTATGGTGGGGACGGATGGTGTCTGACACATTCGAGGGACGAGGGCGGGGTGCGGGGGCGTGGTGCGGGGGGACGACCTCACCCCACCCGTTCCTCCGCACCAAGCTCCCGCACCCCGCACCCTTCCCCTTCAAACCTTTTATCGCATCCCTCTGTCTGATCCTGCGAACCACTGAGGACCAGCACACCGGATGCAGGCTTCCCCACTCTTCGTGACCCTCACGCCGTCGCTCTCCGACGACGTCGCCCTCGCCGCTCGCGGTGACCGACGCGCCTTCGAGCGCCTTTATCGGGGCCACGTGGACAAGGTCTTCACCCTCTGCGCCCGGATGGTGGGCGAGCGGATGCGGGCCGAGGAACTGACGCAGGATGTCTTCGTCAGGGCGTGGGAGAAGCTGGGGCAGTTCCGCGGTGATTCGGCGTTCGGCACGTGGCTGCACCGCCTGGCGGTGAACGTTGTGCTCAACGACCGGCAATCGGAACGGCGCCGGCGCGAGCGGCACGACGATGGCATCGAGGACATGGACGCGATGTCATACGGCGACGCGCGGCCGCTCCCGGTGCCCGGGCTTAGCATTGACCTGGAGGCGGCCATCGCCGGCCTGCCACCGGGAGCCAAAAAGGTGTTCGTGCTGCACGACGTGGAGGGCTACACCCACGAGGAAATCGCCGGCATGCTCGGCGTCACCTCGGGGGGATGCAAGGCGCAGTTGCACCGCGCACGGATGCTCTTGAGGGAGGCCCTGAACCGATGACCCATCCCATGATCACTTGCGACGACGCCCAGGCACTGATGGGCGACCTGCTCGACAACACGCTGAGCGACACGCAGCGCGCGCAGTTGGACGCACACCTCGCCGCGTGCGAAGGGTGCTGTGTGCTGGCGGCCGACCTCGCGAAGATTCGCGACGACGCCGGTGAACTGCCGACGCTCACGCCGTCGCGCGACCTGTGGGCTGGCATCGAGGCACGCATCGAGGCGCCCGTCGTATCATTGGAATCGCCCCGCCGTCGTCCGCTCGCGCGCTGGACCACGCGACAAGTCGCTGCCGCCGCGGCCGTGTTGATCGCGGTGACCGCCGGTGGCACGTGGTTGGCAGCCACGCGCGGCACTGGTTTCGCACCGCAGGTCGCGACGACTCCGGCTCCTCGCACGCAGCTCGTCGCGGTCGCTGTCGAGAAAGGCATGAACGCGTACGAAGGCGAGATCGCATCGCTGCACAACATCATCGAGTCGCGCCGCGGCGAGCTCGACTCCGTCACCGTGGCCGTGCTCGAGAAGAACCTGAAGATCATTGACCGGGCTATCGCCGAGAGCAAGGCCGCGTTGGCGGCCGATCCGGCGAGCGCGTTCCTCGCCGAGCAATTGGGCCGCGCCTACGACACCAAGCTCGAACTTCTGCGATCGGCCGCGCTGCTGCCGTCGCGCTCCTAGAGGATCCTGACCATGCGTGCTTTCCTGCTTGCCACCGCCGCCCTCCTCATCGCCGCGCCCACCGGGGCGTGCGCCCAGGAGGAACGGCAGAAGATTGACACGACCTTTGCGTTCGAGAAGAACGGCGTGGTCGAGCTCGGCCTTGTCTCCGGCGACATCGTCGTCACCGGCTGGACGAAGACCGAGGTGAAGATCCTCGCGACCATCGAGATCGGTTACTTCGAGTCGTCGTTCTCGCCATCGCGCGTTCATATCTCCGCCAAGTCACGGCGCAATCGCATGGGCGATTCGCGCATCGAGGTGTCGGTGCCGATCGGCACCGAGGTGCGCGCGTCCACCGTCTCGGGGAACGTGGCTGTGCGCGGCTCGGCCGGGCGCGTGACAGCGAACACTGTGAGCGGCGACATTGACGTGCGCGACGCGAACGACGTGGCCGAGATGCACGCGGTGAGCGGCGACGTGCGCGGCGAAAGGTTCCGCGGGCGCGTTCGCGCCAACACTGTGAGCGGCGACATCCGGCTGGACGACGTGACCGGCGATCTGCGCGGCAAGACCGTGAGCGGCACGCTATCGGTGCGCGGGGCGCTGGACGGCATCGAGTACGAAAGCGTGAGCGGTGACTTCGAGTTCCGCGGCGATTTCCGCGGGACGGGCACCTTCTCGGCGAACACGCACTCGGGCAACATCCGCATGACGTTGCCCGAGAACCTGGCCGCCAACCTCGACCTGCGGACGTTCAGCGGCGACCTGCGCACCGAATTTCCGCTGACGCTGCAGCCCGGCGAACCGATCGGCCGGCGCGGCCGCGAGACGCGGACCACCATCAACGGCGGCGGGGCGCGCATCTCGCTCAGCACATTCAGCGGTGACATCACGATTCAGAAGGGCGCCGCGCGCCCGAACAAGGAGAACTGACCATGCGTGCCCTGCGACTGATTGCCGCCTGCGCGGCCGTCGCCATACTCGCGCCGATGGTGGGCGCCCAAGACAGCCAGCGTGACGATTCGTTCAAGTGGAGCAGCGGCATAGACGCCGGCCGTACGGTCTTCGTGCGAAACCTCAACGGCGGCATCCACATGGAAAGTGCCACGGGCGCGACAGCCGAGGTGCGCGCCGAGAAGCGGTGGCGCCGTGGCGACCCGAAGGACGTGAAGGTCACCGCCGAGAAGACGGCGCGCGGCGATATCCTTGTGTGCGTCATCTATGTGAATCGCAACACGCGTTGCGACGAAGAGGGCTACGACGTGCGCGGCGGCGATCGGGACTGGGGCAACCGGAATGACGTGTCGGTTGAGGTGACGGTCTTCCTGCCGAAGGGCGTCAAGACCGATGCGTCAACCGTCAACGGCGCGCTGACGATCGCTGGGGCCAGCGCCGATGTGAAGGTGCGCACCGTGAATGGCGGCATCGACGCCGCTTCGACGAGCGGCCCGGTGAGCGCCAAGTCGGTGAACGGCAGCATCCGGGTCAGGGCCGGCACCGTTGGCGCGGGCCCGGTCGAGTATGAGACCGTGAACGGGAGCATCACGCTCGAACTCCCCGCGGCGCTCAATGCGAATGTCGAGTTGAGCACGGTCAACGGCAGCGTGACCTCGGACGATTTCCCGATCACGGTCGTCGGACGCATTGACCGGCGTCATCTGCGCGGCACGATCGGCAAGGGCGGACCAGACATGAAGGTGTCCACCGTGAACGGCTCGATCCGCCTGCGGAAGAACTAGTTCGCCGCGCGGCGTGCGAAGGTCGCGAAGGGCCACGAGGTTCGTGACCCTTTGTGCGTTGCGATGGCCCTGCGTGAACTTTCTGCCTCAGCGGGCGTTATAATTCCGGTATACCCCTTGTTCTATCAGGAGCTGCACTCAATGGGCTTTTCACGGTTTGCGGAGATGCCGGCGCTCGTCCTGACCGGTGAACAGCGCGCCACGCTGGTGCGCCGCACGTACCTGCTTGTGTTTGCATCGGTCATCGTGACGATGATCGGCACGGGTGTCGCGATGACGCAGGAGGCGCTGCTAGTCAGCGCTGCGCAGCACCCGATCATCACGATGCTTCTCGCGTTCGTGCCGCTCTGGATGGCGATGCGCACGCGTGACAGTGCGCCGCGCGCCCTGGGCTTCGTTTTTCTGTTCAATCTGGTGATGGGCGTGGCGATCGCGCCGATCATCTACGTGTACAGCCGCAATGAACCCGGAATCGTCAGTCAGGCGGGGCTGCTCACGCTGAGCACGTTTGGCGTGCTCACCCTCTATGCGTGGGTCAGCCGCCGCGATTTCAGCGCGTGGGGCGGATTCCTCATTGTGGGCCTCTGGGTGCTGATCGGCACGTCGCTGCTGAACATGTTCTTCCAGAACCAGACGGCGGGGCTATGGATCGCCGGCATGACGGTGCTCATCTTCTCGGGTCTGCTCGTGTTTGACACGTGGCGCCTGCGCAACGTATACGGCCCCGATGATTACGTGCCGGCCGCGGTGCAGATCTACCTCGACCTGCTGAACATGTTCCTGGCGATACTGCAATTGCTTGGCGGGGGGCGGAACAGGAACTAATGGGAGACAGGAGATGGTACAAGCGCCCGGCGAGCGATGCTCGCCGGGCGCTATCACTTCCCGAGACCACCATCCAGTGCCGATGCCGCTCCCTTCTATGGCGCAGGGAAAATGAGGGGGAGTGCGACGTCGGCCGTGAACATGCACCGCGCGTTGTGCCCGCAGAGCGGCACGACCACGACGGCGTGTTTCGCGCCAAGCGTCTCATTCACGTACTTCCCGAACGCCTGCCCGCGCGCGAGCCGCGTCGGACCCTGCGCCATCGCCGGGCATGAGCCGTCGAAGCCGCCGAGCGGGAGAATGTCGAGCTCACCGACGAGGTAGGTCGTCGGGCGCTCGGCGAGCTGCCGCTTGATCTGCGCATCGGTCTGCGCGGCCGAGTAGCCGGAGCGGTTCACGAGTCCAGCCGGCCACTGATTGTACGTGGTGCAGCCGCGCGCTCCGCCGAACGGCCCGAATGCGCGCGCACCCGGCCGCACCTCCGCGATGTAGCCAGGCGCATTCGCGGTGAGGCTCCACGCCGCCGCCGTGGGGCGTTCATCGCTCGGCCATGCGTAGGACGATGGGTTCGAGACGATGTAGCGCACCGGCACACCGAGCTTGTCGTGCACCTGGTTCGTCATCTCGTACCGGGTCGTCACCTGCCCGCCGGCCGAGTGCCCCGCCACAACAATGACGCGGAGATTGGGGAAGACTTCCTTGCGCGCGACCTTGCGAAGGATCTCGTCGAGGAAGTCGAACGACGTGACCGCGGGATGGGTGAGCGACGCTCCACCCGAGCGCCAGGTGTTGCAGTGCCAACTGATTTCGTTGGTGGCCAGCGTATCGCGACAGCCTGCACCGTCATTGGACGCCATCCGCGGCGAGATGACGAGCGTGTTCTCGAGCGCGCCAGCGAGGAATGCGGCCGCCATCGCCGAGCTGAAATACCCATCGGCGTTGCGGCCTGCGCCATGGATCATCACGAGCACCCGAGTGATTTTCTCGTTGCGCGTGTCGAGCGGATAGGAACGGTAGACGAGCGAGCGGCCGGCGCCGCCGCCAAGGGAAACCCACTCGGTGCACGGCGCGATCGCCGTCGTGCACGTGACGGCGTTGGCGCTGGCAGGAACGAGCGTGAGGCCGGCGGCCAGCGAGAGCAGAGGACGAATCATGGCTCCAGTCCAATAAGGGTTCGTGTGCAGAGTATGGCGCAGATGCGGGACGGAGTCTAGAACGTCACGCCCCTCGATCCGGCCCCTCCGGCTCCCTCGGCCCCGCCAGTTCGTCCATCTTGTGGGCGAGCGCGAAATCGTGCGACGTGATACCGCCGCTGTCGTGCGTTGAGAGTGAAGCAATCACACGCGAGAAGCGAATGTCGAGGTCCGGGTGATGATTGGCGGCTTCGGCTGCTGCGGCCACGCGATTGACCCACACCATCGCATCGGTGAAGGTCGGGAAGTCGAAGGTCTTCGTCAGCGCCTCTCCCTTGCGCGACCATCTGTCCATCGCGTTGAGCTCGCGATGGATCTCGATGTCGCTGAGCAGGGCTGGGCGCATGGCGGAAGAGAGTGATCGTAGACGGTAGACGGTAGATCAGGGCAGTGTGAACGCTATGGCCCGCTGCCGACTTCTCCAATATCAGGCGTCGAGCGCGCATCTACGGTCCACCGTCTACCGTCTACCGTCTGTCGCCTTACAGCGACGAGCTGTCCGACCACGCTGATCGCGATCTCCTCCGGCGTGTCGGCCCCGACGTCGAGTCCAACGGGGCAGACGATGCGTTCGATGTCCGCCGAGTCCACACCCCACCCGCGCAGCGCCTGCGCGGTAAGCGCCGCCTTCCGGTGCGATCCGAGCATTCCGAGAAAGCGCGGACGCACCGGCGCGACCTGAGAGGCAATCAACGCGTCGTGCTGGTGCCCGCGCGTGCAGATCACCACGCAGTCCGCCTCGGCCACCGCAGCCGCGTGCACGTCGCCAAAGTCGCACACAAGCACTTGCTCGGCCCACGGAACGCGTGCCGCGTCCGCAAACTCTGCGCGATCGTCCACGATCGTTACGCGCCAGCCGGCGAACGCGGCCGCCTGGCAGATGCGCGCGCCGACATGCCCCGCACCGAAGACCACCAGCCGCGGCGCGCCGACGAGCGCCTCCACCACGACGTCATCACCAAGCAGCGGTTCGTCACGCCCCTGTTCGAACGCGTCGACCGCGTGGCGAAGGGCGGCATCGTCGCCTACGCCAACGATGCGATGCGCTGTGCGCAGCAATTTTCGTGGCGCGCCATCCGGCCACGAGCGCGCCGTGGCAAGCACGGCCCGCTCACCGCGCGCGATGACCGCAGCCGCTTCAGCATAGAGCGCGGCGAGCGCCGGATCGCGCGTGACGGGTTCGATGAACACGTCGGCCGTGCCGCCGCAGGTGAGACCGTAATCTCCCGCGAGTTCGGCATTCAACGTATGCGTTGTGCACATGGGCACGCGCCGTTCGCAGACGTCCAGCGCCTGCTCGGTGACGTCGGCCTCGAGGCAGCCGCCGCCCACGGTGCCGAAGCGCGCGCCATCCGCGGTGACGAGCAGCTTGGCCGTGGCGCTCATCGGCAACGACCCGCGTCGGCGTACGACGCTCGCCAGCGCCCCGACGCCGCCACCGGCGGCGAGGCGAGCGCATTCATTGAGGATTGCGGCAAGGCTCATACGCGCACGTTATCGCCGAATGGCTGGTGGCGCCACCGGACCCGGCGCGCGAATGCCAGCACGCGTGACGGGTGGCGCCGCGCGTGGTGACGCGGACGGCATCTCGAACACGCTGCCGTCCTCGAACTGCGCGATGCGCACGAGGCCCGAGTGTACGGCGATGGAGTCGGTGTGCGCAGTCTCCGGACTCTGGAGGTTCCACGCCACCATCACGCCGTTGGTGGCGCGAAGCTTGGCCGTGAAGGCACGCATCGTCGCGACGTCGGTGCTGTCGGGCACGTTGCGCACCTGACGGTCGAGGTGGAACCAAATCTCACAGGGCAGATTCGTGAAGAGCGCACGCGATGGATCCTGCGCGTGCACCCAGGCGAGGGTTGGTGAGTTGCGCCACTCCGCGCTTGCGAAGTCGCTGCCGTCAGCGAGTGCATCGGTGACTTGCTGATGGTTCGCGCGTATCGCCGCCGCCGTCCACCCAATGAAGAGAACCACGCCGACGACGCGCACAGGGCGCGAGACGATGCGCCAGGCACGGACGGCGATGATCGTCACTGCCGCCACCGCCGGCGGCACGAGCGGCACGGTCATGCGGAAGTCGAAGGGAATCGCGGGGTCAGCCAGTGCGCGCGAGGCAACGACGAGCCCCACATAGGCGAGCGCGAGGCATCCCGCGGCCCGCAACATCTCCCCCTGCGCGCTCCGGCGCGAATCATCAGGCTCGGCGCTGGGCATCACCCCGCCCGACTGACGCACTGTGCTCCAGATCATCGCGGCGATCGCCGCGAGCGCGACGGCCGCCGCTAGCCACGGCGTCGGCTCCCATTCCAGCGTCGGCGCGAGTTGGTGTGCAACGGTGCGCGCGCCTTCGTGCAACGTCGGTCCCCAATCGCCGTAAAACGCCAGCTTGCGGATCGGCTCGCCGCGTCCCGGCGCGTGTTCGCGCGTCAGCGTCCAAGCCGCCATCGCCAGCAGCGATGGCGCGATGGCGAGTGCGGCGCGGCGCATGCGCTCACGCCACGTCGCCGTGGAATCGCGCAACGCCCAGAGCGCCGCGGCGCCGGCCATTGAGAGCCCTGCGTAGCGCACCATCGTGGCCGCCGCGGCGATGACGCCGTGCATCAGGGGCGCGCGCGGCCGGCGGAAGAGACTCCACATCATAAGCATCATGAGCGCGAGGAAGAGCGGCTCGCTGAGCACCGAGAGGTGAACGAATGCGTACGCGGGCGTGAGCGCGAGCGCGACCGCACCGAGCACGGCCCCCCACGCGCCAACTAGTGGCCACAGCGCAAGCATGAAGATCGCGGCGGTGGCGCCTGCCGCGACGCTCTGCACCACGCGCGCGCCCTGCACGGCGTTCAAGCGGAACGCCACCGGCACAGCGAGCACGGCCGAGTAGCCAGGCGGAAAGTGTGTGAGCGGCTGCGTGGTGCTGTCGCTCCACCACGGCGCCATCGGAATCCGGAGCGTGCCGTCGGCCGCGAGGGTTCGCGCCGCACCGAGGTACGACATCGCGTCGGGATCAAGCCCGGGACCCGGCGCGGCAGTGAAGCGAAATGCGCCCGCCATCACTGCGAGCGCACAGGTGACGGCGAATGTGAAGCGGGTCGTGCCGGAAGTCATCGGATCGTAAGTAATCCGAAACTGGCGGGCTGGCAACTATGGTGGTCGCGGCGAGAGTCCGCGCGCTTCATCGTTTGCTAATCCAAACGATATCGACACGCTCTGTAATGCCGCTGTCGGAAATCGTAATTTATGCGCTCGACCGACACCGGACGTCCATGAGAGCTCATTCCCGTGCAGTGCTCTTGCTCGCATTCGTGGCCGCGAAAGCGGCGGCGCAAGGGATTCCCCCCGTTCGCCCACTCGGACCCATCATCAGCGTCTGTTCCGCGAACGCACTCGGCTCGGTGTCGTACGTGCGGCCGTTGCCGAACGGCGACGTGCTCGTGCACGACCTCACGCGACGGCAGGTTGTGCTGCTCGACCGCAAGCTCGCGCTGAAGTCCGTCATCGCTGACGCGAATGGCGCCTCCACCGGAGGCTACACGAGCCAGGTTGCGGGACTTATTCCTTATCGCGGCGATTCGTCGCTGTTCGTGGATCCGCAGGCGCTGACGATGACCGTGCTGGACGACAAGGGCGCGACGATTCGTGTGATGGCGATTCCACGTCCGCAGGATGCCAACAACATGATCGGCGGGCCCTTTGGGACGCCGGGCGTGGATCCCGCGGGGCGCATCATCTATCGTGGCATCGCCACGCCAAACCGGCGCAATGCCAGCGGTGGACCTCCGGAACCGGGCCAGCCCTTCCGCATGCCTCAGCCACCGGACACGGCGCCGCTTCTTCGCGTTGATCTCGTCACGCGTCGCACGGACACTGTTGCCTTCCTCAAGATCCCGGCGATGACCTTTCATGTGTCCGAGACCGAGCGAGGGTTCTTGACGGTGGTCAAGACGAATCCGCTGCCGACGGTTGACGACTGGGCGTTGCTTCCCGACGGGCGCATCGCCGTCATTCGCGGTCGCGACTTTCACGTCGAGTTCCTGCAGACGGACGGACGATTGGTGTCGTCGCCCAAGGTCTCGTACGCGTGGGAGCGGCTATCCGACGAAGACAAGCAGCGCGTTGCGGACTCGGCGACGGTGCAATGGCAGATTGAGCGCGCGGCAATCGAGAGCCGGGTGAACGGCGACACCTCCGCAAGCGGCCAGTCCGCCGGCAGCGCCGAGCGGTCGCGACCCGGGGCGACTCGGCGTTTCCAAGGCCCCAACATGGAGAGCTTCGCGGCGAAGGAGCTGCCCGACTATCGCCCTGCGTTCAAGCAGGGCGTTGCAAGCGTGGATGGCGCGGGTAACCTCTGGATTCGCACCACCGCACCGAGCGACGCCGGGCCCATCTACGATCTTGTCAACTCAAACGGCGTGCTGATTGACCGCGTGAAGGTGCCGTTCGGGCGAGTGATTTCCGGGTTTGGTGACGGCGTCGTGTACTTAGGAGTGCTGGACGAAAGGTGGGCCGTGCTGGAGGTAGCGAGGGTGCGGTAGACCTCTCGAGCACGCGATGGTCGCGTGCACGGTACCACCATCTCGCAGCTTCGCTCAGCAGCCATCATTTGAAGTCGTGTCCGAAGTCGGGCTTGCCACCGGCATTGATTTCCCGAGTCCACGCGTCGAGTCGGTCAGTTCCTGTTGGCCAGAACCGGCGGCACTGCGCGAGAAACTCGAGCACGATCTTCCGGTCCCCGTAGGCCAGGAGACCCTTCGCCAAACGCATGTTCGGCCCGAGAGTCATCGGGGGCGCAGGGGGACGGTTCCCAGCTGCCACGAGATATCGCCGCGCATCGCGTATCAGCCCTTGCTCCAACGCGACGTGCCCCGCCAGCAGATTGGCGTAGAGTACGGCGTTTGCGTACTCCGAGTTCTTTTCAAACTGCGGCAGCATTGTGCGCAGTTCCTGCGCGACTTGTTTGGCGACCGAACCGGCGTCGCCCGCCCGCAACGCCTCGTGGGAGAGATTCGTGAGCGCGAAGAATCGCGCCTCGGCAGGTCCGCCCAGCTTCGCGACGTTCGCCGCTTCCGAAGAAGCGCCCACCGCCGCAAGGCGGTACAGCGCAGCTTGCTCGCGTTCGCGCAATACGCGCTGCTGCTGCAGTTGAGGAATCAGCAAAATGATGAACTGCACGAGCGTGACACCAAGCAACACCGTGCTCGTCCCAAGGAGCAGGTTCACGCCACCGAGGAGCGTCTGCGTGCGTGTTGACCACTCGATGCGCGGGCGACGCACGACATAGACACTTCCGACAAGAAAGACCAGCCCTGCTGCTTGGGCGAGCCGTCTCCCCAAACGCGCGAAATCCACACCCGCCACGTTGAGCGTCTTGTCGAATGAACTCACGATGGACTGGAAGACCGGCAGGAGCATAACGATGTAGCCCACGACGACCACGACGAGAAGCAACGCGGTGAGGACGGCGAAGTAGTCGCGAAGCGACGACCTCGTCTCGACAGCAAGCGACGGACCAGTCATGAGGGAACTCCCCGAAAGAACGAGTTCAGGTTCAGCAATTTTGGTCGGCCTGAAGGACCAGACTAGCGGCAAACCGCTCAACGCCCAAATAAGGCGCTGCCAGCCGGAGTCCATTTCGTCGAACTCCGCAGTCATTGCGCCGACCCATTCACGCTTTTCGACATCTACGTGCTGCTCCAGCCACCTCAAGAGGCGCGTCGCAATGGCAGTGGCTGCTCGGTCGAATGAATGGTTCATTCGCTGCTCCTGCGTGACCCAGCGAATGCCAGAGGCACCGGCAAGAATGCCGACTCGGCGAGCTGATGCCTCGCAGCTCGAGTCCCTGCTGACGTCAACCGGTAGGTATGGCGGGGCGGACGGCCCGGAAGCTCGGGCTCCTGCCAGTGTCTCTCGAGCCATCCTTGTTCCGTCAGACGGGCGAGAATGGGATAGAGCGTCCCTGCCTTGAGACCGGTGCGCTGGCTCATGGCGTAGCCATAGTGCCAGGCGCGCGGTGATTCGAGGAGCAGAGCAAGTACGCGAAGCGTCTGCGGAGAGGTGTTTCGTGGACGCGGCATGTAATTAGTCTATATATATAGATAACAAAGCACAAGAGGGGGTCATCACTCCCTGTTCGTCGCCACTCGACTGCACAGTGGTGATTTGAAACGTGTGCGGCCCGCCGCGCCTGGCTTGCATTTCGTGTTCGTCTCGTTTGGGCGTTGGACAGGCGATCTCTTTCGTTACGCCGCCACTATCTCGCGATTCGGCCGCCAGCCGTCAGGGCTCGCACGCACGGCGAACCGGCCAAGACGTTTGGGCGCGGGACGCGAAGGATTGAGTGCTCTTAGCACGTCCTTCACTGCGTAGTCGTGAATCGGCGCGCTCGTCGCTACGAGCAGCCTCAACAGACGATCCGCTTGCGCACCCATCGGCTTCTTGCCGGTCTCCCAGCGCGAGACGGTCTCGCGCAACACTCCCATGCACTTCGCAAAGTCCGCTGTTGAGAACCCGACGTGCTTGCGCAGGAAGCGCACTTCGATCGGTGCCAAGGCGCGCGTCTGGTTAATGAAGTGCGACACGAGCACACGATGTAGCTGCTCGATGCGCGGGATCGCAACGTCCTCTGCGCCGCACGCGGGACAGTGCGCCACCTCCACCCCGTGTAGCTCAACGTGCGGCAACCCGCCAAGCTCATATCGCCGAACTGCACCCGTCTCGACGGTCATTCCGCCACCACAATCATCACACGTTCTCATTTCCCTTTTCTCCATGCCGTGACTACGCGCACGCAATCTGCCGATGGTATTGCAACGACAACGCAGATCCGCTGTGTCGTCACCCGGTAGCGCCACGTCCCATCAATTAACTCCGGCGGTTCGTACACACCGCCACGCAAGACGTTGAGGCAGTCCGTCGATTCGAGCGCGTCGTTCTTCATCTCCGTTCGCGCATGCGCTGAGAAATCCAGGCTGCTGTGCTCAAGGGCATGCCGAACGATTTCTTTGGCTTTGACGGGATTTGGCGGCCCCGAATCTTGAATTTCAGCTATGTGATATTTTGTCACATTATGCTCGTATGTCAATACAACTCCGCTAATAGATTACCCCTCGCTTTAAGCGAATCCCCCAGCGAAAAACTGCCTCCGCCATCCTACTTACCCTTGCATCTTCGGTATTTCTTCGGTAATTGTAAAACCCGTCTTCTGATGGTGTGCCGTGTCCATTGCCGCCCTGCGCCAGCAACTCGCCGAGATTGTCGAAGGGTTACGCCCGGCTATGCCAGGGCTGGCCACGGGATTGGCCGCACTCGACGCGATCCTTCCCGATCATGGCCTCCCGCGCGGCCGACTCACTGAAATCACCGGCGCCCCCGGCAGCGGACGCACGACGATCGCGCGCCAGCTCGTTGCCGCTACGCTGCACACGGGATGGTGGGTGGCCTACGTGGACGCGGATCGCACGCTTGCCCCGCGCGACTGGGCCGCACTCGGCGTATACGACGGCCTGTGGGTCGTGCGTCCCGA
The DNA here is from genome assembly GCA_023249305.1 of Gemmatimonadota bacterium. Classification (GTDB taxonomy): domain Bacteria; phylum Gemmatimonadota; class Gemmatimonadetes; order Gemmatimonadales; family Gemmatimonadaceae; genus PNKL01. The sequence goes on along the minus strand of JAHFCU010000002.1, from coordinate 125,649 downwards.
TGATCCCGCGCGCGGCGCGTGGTGCGCCGACGTGCTGCTGCGCAGCGGTGCGTTTGGCCTAGTGGTGCTTGACGGCGCGCCCGCCTTGTCGCGCGTGGTCGCGGTGCGCTTGGTGCGTCTCGCGCGCGCGAGCGACGCGGCGCTCGTGCTGCTTGCCCCCGACGGACAGCACGCAGGCGTGGCCGGCACGCTGCAACTGCGTGTACAGCGTGCGCGGGTTAAGCAGCGCGTGGATGCGCTCGACCTGACGGCGCGGCTGACCGGGCACGCCCGCGTCGCATCCCCTGCCCCGACGCGGCCCACATCGCGCCGGCTGATGATCACGATCGAAAAAGGAGGGCCCGCGCAGCGGGTGGAGGTGGAATGTGCCGGCGATGGAGCACGCCACGGAACGGATCACGCCGCGCGGCGCATCGCGCATTGCGTGCGTGAGGATCCCCAGGTTCCCGATCGGCGCGGTGTGGCTCGACGCGACCCCAACCGGCGCAGCGAGCGCGCCGGCAGCGCCCGTGTCGCACTGGGACGAGCAGCCACTCGCCCTGCGTGATGGTCAGCGGCTGCGCGCTGTCACGGCGGCCGCGGCTCGCGCGCATGTACGTGCGAGGATGACCATCGCCGCGGCGCGCGGACGCTGTGCCGAACTGCAAGTGCGCGCGTGGGACGACGTGTGCATCGCGCGCGAAGTCGCGCGCACGAGTGCCGCGTTTCTCTCGGCGAGCCCGCAAGTCGTCCCCGCCACCGGCATGCCGGGCACGTGGTGGATCGGCGCCGCGGGTTTCGATGCGCTGGGCGGCGAACGCGCGCTCATTCACACGCTGCAACGCATGGCGCGGGTGTGGCATCCGCGCGCGAGGGTCGCGATTGCCGACTCTTGCGTCGCAGCAAGAGCAGCAACGTGGCAAGCAGCTGACGGTGGACGGTTGACGGTGGATGGTGGAACGCGCGAGGCCTCCGAAGAGAATCACTCACCGTGCTGCATCGTCCCGCCGGGCGGCGACGCGGCCTATCTCGCGCCGCTTCCGCTTTCGCTGATTCCCATGGACGCCGAGGTGCGCGAAGCACTCATTGCACTTGGCCTTGGCACGTGTGGTGCGCTGGCCGCGCTCGCGAGCGGCGACGTGGAGCGGCGTTGGGGAGCCGCCGGTCTCTCGGCGTGGCGGCTTGCGCAGGGAATGGATCCGCGGCGTCCGGTGCTCGCGCATTGTGCACCGCCGCGGCAGGCGCATGCCGAACTCGCCATGAGCACCACGAACGTCGAGCCCGTGCTCTTTCTTGTGCGTGGTGCGCTTGAGCGGTTGATGGCTGACCTCGTGCGCGACGGACGCGCGGCCGTGGCCGTGGCGATCACGTTGACGCTCGACGACGGACGCGGCGCATTGCCATCGGGCGGCGCCCCGCACACAATCACGCGCGAGGTGCGCGTGCCGCGTGCGCTCGCGCGCGTGGCGCCGTGGTTCGAGCGGTGCCGCGCGCTGCTCGACGCGTGGACGCTCACCGCGCCGGTGTGCGCGGTGACGGTGGCCATCACGGCTGCGGCGCCGCTCGGCGCGGAACAAGGCGATTTGCTCGCGCCGGCGTGGCGCGATCCAGCAGCAGCCGAGGCCGCGTTCGAGCGGCTGCGCACGGCGCTGGGTGCGCAGGGTGTGGTGCGGCCGGTGGCGCGGGATGCGTATTGTCCGGAGCGGGAAGGATTGTGGGAGGGGACACTGATGGGAGATGAGAGAAGGGAGATGAGAGAAGGAAGAATCGCGCCATCATCTCGCATCTCCGATCTCCTATCTCCCATCTCTCTCCGCCTGCTCGAATCTCCCGAGCCGGTTGCCGTCATCGCTGGGCCGCGCAACGACCCGCGCGCCATTGACTGGCGTGGCCGGCGCATCCCGATTGCGCGCGCGCGCGGACCGGAGCGGCTATCCGGCGCGTGGTGGACCGACGCATCGTTCGCGCGCGACTACTGGCGTTGCGAGAGCGACGAACTGGAGCAGGAATTCCTACTCTATCGCGATGCGTCGGGGTGGAAGCTGCAGGGGTGGTACGACTGACGCTACTTTGCGTTGGCGAACCCTTCCCGCTGCATCACGCCCCATCCCTTCTCGCCGCGCGCCACTTTCCAGAAGGCATGCAACCGGTAATACACGGTGAGCTGCCGGTAGCCGATCCCTTCGACAAGCGCGAAGAAGAAGAGGCGCCATAGATCGCGACGCGCGTTGTAGCGACGGAACGTCACTTCCTCGAGCACGATGGCCCACATCGAGAGCAGGATGCTGTAGCCAATGGCCACCGCGAGAAACGCGACCGCGAACGGCTTGTTCACTGCTCCGAGTAGCAGACCCAGCACGAGGCCGAGGTAGCCGAGTAGTTCAACGACCGGCGCGAGCATTTCGCCCAAGGCGAAGAACGGCAGCGCGACGAGGCCCACCGTACCGTAGCGCGGATTGAACAGCATGCGACGCCGTTCCCAAATGGTACCGATGAGCCCACGGTGCCAGCGCTCGCGCTGCCGGTGCAGAATCTTCCGCGACGACGGCACTTCGGTCCACGCCACTGGGTCGGGAATGAACGGCATCGCCGCCTTGATGCCGCGCTGGCGCAGGTGCACGTGCAGGCGCACAGCGAGGTCCATGTCCTCGGTCACGTTGCCCACCTGGTAGCCGCCGATCGCGAGCAGGTACTTGCGCGCGAAGAGACCGAACGCGCCACTGATGATGAGGTTGCCGCCAATGCGATTCCACCCGAGTCGCCCGAAAAGGAAGGCGCGCAGGTACTCCACCGTCTGGCAGCCTGGGAGCCAGCGTGAATCCACGCGCGCCTCGGTCACGCGGCCGAGTTCCACCTTGCACGCGTTCACCACGCGGATGGTGCCGCCGATCGCCGCGATCTCGCGCCCCAGCAGCAACGGACGCGCGAGGCGCAGGAGCGCGTCGGGCTCGATGAGCGTGTCGGCGTCGCAGGCAATGACGAACGGAAAGCGCGCCGCGTTGATGCCGGCGTTGAGCGAATCGGCCTTGCCGCCGTTCTCCTTGTCAATGACGAGGAGCCGCGTGTGCGTGCGCGAGCGGTATACCGCGCGGATTGCGGCGGTCGAAATGGTGCGCTGGATCGCGGGCGGCACTTCGTACAAGTCATACGACCGAATCAGTTCCTCCATCGTGCGGTCCTTCGACCCGTCATTGACGAGCACCACCTCGTGCCGCGGATACTGGAGCGTCAGAAACGACATCACGCTCGCCGCGATGGTCACTTCCTCGTTGTATGCCGGCACGAGCACCGAGATAGGCGGCAGCGCGTCGCTGGACAGCACGTGCGAGAAGTACTCATCGTCGGCGAGTTGAAAATGCGTCCACAACTCCGGGAATGAGAGCAGCAGAAGCAGCGCGTAAAACGAATTGAGCAGTAAGAAGTAAACGAGAATCGTCGTGTCGAGCGCGGCGAGCATCTCGGCGAGGGCGTGCATCATACTTCTGCGAGCTCCAGCACGGCGCCATCGGCGAGGCCCGACGTCATCACGGCCATCTCGCGCGCAAAGCGATCGGGCGACTGCCGGGCGTGGCGCAGCGCGGCACGCCCTGGCTCTCCCAGCAGGGCGAGGGCGAGGGCGCAGCGGAAGCGCACCCACCACGCCTGGTCGGTGAGCCGACGTTCGAGCCAGGGCTGTGCCTCGGCAGCCCGCAGCGTGCCAAGCGCCTGCGCGGCGGCGGCGCGAACGAAGTCCTGCGGGTCGTCCAGCAGTCTGCGGAGCGCCTCAACCGTTTCGGCGTGCGGATACCGGCGCAGCGCGCGTGCCACCGCCACGCGCACCTCTGAATCGGCATGCGTGGCCAGCGCGGTAGTCGCCAACCGCAAGGACGGCAGATTGAGCGACTCCGCGAGCCCCAGCCACGCCGCGAGTTCTCGCGCCGTCGCCTCGGGAGACGTGAGGAAGGACCGCAGCGGCGCCTCAGCGAGCTGCCAGACGGTGCGCAGCGTATTCGTAGTAAAGTGCCTCACCGCGAGCGCTTCGTACGGGTAGTGCGCGACCGCCACGCGGACGAGCTCGGCGTCGGCGACCGCAGTCAGCGCCTGCGTGCCCGCGAGCCGCACTGCCGGGTGCACGTCCTCGAGTAGTTCCCTCAGCGCATCGGCGTCGTCGAGCGTGCCGACAATTCCGAGAGCGCGCGCGGCGTCGAGCCGCCGCCACCAGCGCCAGCTTCCCGCCCCCGCAATGGCCCAGTGCACACAGGGTGCATTGCGCAACGCGGCGCCGAAACTCGCGCGCTGTTCGAGCGGCACGCGCATGTCGTGAATCTCCGAAGCGAAGGCCAGTGCGGACTCGTGCGGCAGCACGCGCAAACCCGCAACGAACTTCTCGACGGAGCTCGCCTCCACCAGCCACTTCGCCAGTGGAGCGCTGAGCTGCGCGCGACCGCTCTGCACGCGTTGCACGCGCCGCGACCGTCGCTCGCGGCGGACGACGACGAACGCCGCCAAGAGGACCACGAAGATCACCTGCGTCACGGCGATGACGCCGAGGATCAGGAGCAAGCTCACGTCGCACTCCGTGGCTGGCGCACCCAGCGCGGCAATTTTGAGAGCAGCACGCGCAGGCTCACGGGTTTGGTCAGGTAATCCGTAGCTCCCCCGCGCAGCGCACGCACCTGGTCGGCGTCGCCAGTGTGCGCGCTGAGGAACACCACGGTGAAGTCACGTGGACGCTCGAGCCGCAGGCGCTCGTGAATCGCGTGGCCGTCGAGTCCAGGCAGGTCGAGGTCAAGCAGAACGAGCGGCTTCTGCGACACGACGGGCATGACGCGCAGCGCCTCCAGCGCCTCCGGGCCCGTGCGCAGGACCTTGAACGTGTAGCCCTCCTGCCGAAGTGCGTATTCCAGCAGATCGGAGAATGAGACATCATCTTCGACGATCACCACGTCGGGCGCGCGCGTCGAGTCCTCGGGCGCCCATTCATGATTGTCCTGCCCCAAGGCGATGGCCGCGGCCGCAGCGTCAGCCGCGGCGTGCCACAGGTCCGCCGCGTGCGGCGCGCCGGCCGTGGACGCCTCGGCAAATCCAAGCACCCACCGCGGCCCTTCATCGTCTGGATCCGCAGCTCGCAGTGCGTTGAGTGCGCGCAGCATCGGGTAGTAGCCGTCGCGCACGGTGGCAACAAGCGAGACGCTGTCATAGTGCGCCAGCGTGGCGCCGGTGCCGCGCAACGCGCGCATCAGCAAAGCGCACGTGTGCGGCCAACGCACCTCGTCGGCCGAATCGCGCAGACGGATCATCGCCGTGCTCAGTGCACCGCCCTCGCGACGCATCGCGCCGAAGAGTTTTTCGGCCTCACGCAAGCCCACCTCGTGCTCGGGGAGCGCCGTGGCAGGATTCGCGCCACTCGCAAGGCGTGTTTGCCGCACCTGCTCAATCTGTGCCAGCAACTGCGTCCGCAGTTCCGCTGGCGCGACGGGCTTAGGCACGAAACTGTCGGCGCCGGCGACCACAGCATTCTCGCGAGATTCCTTACTCGCGTCACCCGAGAACAGGATGATGGGAAGATTCGTCCAATCGGCGTTGGCGCGCAGCCGACGCGTGAGCTCGAAGCCGGTAGTCCCCGGCAGTTGCACGTCCATGAGGAGCACGCTGGGCCGCTCATCCTCGAGCGTGCGGACGAGTTCAGTGGGATCGTCAATGGTCACGCTACGCAGACCGGCGCTCTCGGCAATCGCACGCGCCAGCACGAGGATGGTTGGATCATCATCGAGGATCACCACTGACCCGCCAGCCACCGATGTGCACTGCGCGAGTCGTTCGATGACAACCGCTAGATCGTCGGCGGCGATCGCTGGATCCACCACGGTGACCGTGCCGAAGGATCGGCCGGCGGGCGTGGCGGCATGTCGCTCGCTCGCAAGCAAAACGAGTGGTAGGCCGTCCGGCACTGGCAGCTTGCGCCCGAGATCGGCTGGCGCAATCACCGCATACGGCCGTTCGCGCTGTCGCGTGTGCTCGGCGAAATCGACGGCGCCCATGGGGAAGAACTGCAACCCCGAGGACGCGGCGATCTTGCTCCACTCGGCGATGCGGCCGTCCGGTGGATTCACACACCAGACAACGCGGACCCCCGTCTCCGGCGGCCGCTCGCCGACGGCGTTGAACGCCGTGTAGAGCGCATCCACCAGGTGACGCACGTGCGCGCCCCGGTGCTCGGCTTCGAGCGTGGGATCCACGGCCCATGCCGCCGCGCGCTGCAGCATCTGGCCAATGCGCTCGCTCGCGTCGTCATATCCATACGAGCCCGACGAGCCGCGCAGCCGGTGCAGTTCTCGCCGCAGTGTGTCGAGGAGCGCCGCATCGCGCGAATCGGCTTCGAGCAGCACGCCATACTGCTGCAGCCGCTCAAGTGTGGCGCGCGCCGAGGCGAGAAACCGTTCACGCAGTACGGGCGATACGTCAGCCATGCGCTCAGAAGCTCCGCTTGAGGCCCGCCGTGACCGTCACGCTCGTGCGCGTGCTGCCCGGCGCAAGTTCCTCGGCGTCGCGGCCGATCGTCCACGTGGCCAGCAGCCGGCGTGCGAGACTCGTCGAGCCGTTAACAGCGAGCGAGAAGGCATGCGTGCGGGCCACAGCATCGGGCGTGATGCGCTCGGTGGGACCGCTGCCGTAGCTGACCATCACGCCCACCCAGTGCTCGCTGTCCTCGTAGTAGCGACGTGCCGCGACGCTCGAGGAGAGCGACGTCGTTCCGGCCCGCAAGCGCACATACGGACGCCACGACAGCCAGTAGTTGCCGACGTACTTGCCGACGGAACCTGTGAGCATTGTCACCGGCACGCCGTTGAAACGCAGTTGGCGCACGCCGGCGGACGCTTCCCACGCGCCGGGCAGCGCAGAGAATGCTTCGGCGCCGAATCGCCACGCGGGAAAGACGGTTGCGCTGCTATATCCGGCGTTGAAGTAGAGGTATGTCTTGTCGCTAAGACGAGGGTAGGCGTCGCCTTCGACTTGCACGCCGCTGGTGGAGAAGCGGTTGGCGTAGTTCGCGCGAGCGATGAACGTGCCGGCCGTGCTGCGTCGCCAGAGGGAAACTGATGCCAAGCGCCACGGATCCACGTCGCCCGCGAACGAGACATAGCTGATTTCCCCGGCGACGCTGCGTTCCGGTGCCTTCGCCTTGCCGACGCTGACGTCCTGCGACCTCACGGTGTGTGGAACCACCGCGATGAGCAGCGCGCAAAGACAGGATGCGGATGGTAGCTGAGTGCGCGTCACGCTCGCAATCTACGCTCAACTGCCGGTGCCTGCCTCTTCGCCAAACGCACCCCGACGGCGTGCCGCGGCGTAGAGCAGAGTCCCCGTGACCGGCACGAAGAGCGCGTAGACCAGCGCTATCGGGTTGGCGGCGATGCTTGCGATGCACATGGCCGCGATGCCGAAGACGAAACCGACGAGCGGCAAGGGATACAGCGGCATCGAGAAGCCCGTCGGTGGGCCGTGCCGGCGGCGCAGGGCGACGGCTCCGAGTAGCGAGAGCGCGACCATCGGATAGCCAACGATCGCGTACACACCGATCAACGCCGAGTAGCCGCCGGATAATACGAAGACGATGGCGACCGCGGCGAGCGCCAGCACCGCATTGGCTGGCGTGGCCCTGTGCGGTGAGACGCGCGCGAGCCACTTCGGGAAGAGTCCGTCTTCCGCTGGCGCGAGATAGTAGCGCGGCTGGCCTACCATCTGCGCCGCAACGGTCCCGAGTGTGGAGCACATCACCAACGCGGCAATCACCTGTGCCGCGCGCGGACCGATGGCGGCGGCAAGCGTCTGCGCGGCGACAGCCTCGGATGTTGCCACACCGTTGAAGCCGAGGACATGGAAGTAGACGATGTTCGTGCCGATGTAGGCGAAGGCGATAAAGGCAAGGCCGAGCAGCAGGCCGACAGGCAGCGTGCGCTGTGGCTCGCGAACTTCTCCGGCCAACGTCGCCGCCGCCATGTAGCCGTCGTACGCCCACAGAATGGCGACGATGGCCGGTCCAAGTTGTCCGAGGCCACTGACAGGCGGTGCTGCTGTTGCCGCGCCCGGATGTACGCCGGTGAACAGTAGTCCCGTGACGCCGAGCGCGAGCAGCGCGAACAGCTTGCCCGCGCCGGCGAGCCCGGCGAGTCGCAGGCTCGCGCGTGTGGAGAACGCGGCGAGACTACCGAGCACGGCGATGACGCTCGCAGCGAGTATCCGGCGTCGCACTTCATCGAGCGGCCAGATGACAGCGAAGTAGTCGGCAAACGCGCGCGCGACGGCCGAGACCGCCATGGGCGTGGAGAAGAGCACGCACCACGCCATGAGGAAGCCGACGAACCTGCCGTAAGAGGCATAGCAGTACGCGTACTCCGCCCCCGATCGCGGCACGCGCACGCCGAGTTCCGCGTAGCAATACGCTCCACAGAGCGCGACGACACCGCCGCCCGCCCACAGCAACAGGCTTGCCGTGACGGAGCCGGCGCTGGTGGCCACTTGCCCCGGCACGCGAAAGACCGCGCTGCCAATCGTCCAGCCGACGGTGTAGAACGCGGCGGCGAACGGCCCGATGAATCGGGGAAGGCGATCTTGGGTCATGGCGGCGCTCGTGATGGATGCGAATGGTGCGCCAACGTCGCCCTTCACGGCTGGCGACGCAAGTCGCGCGTCTCCGTGGATTCTCCGACTGGCGCTTCGCACCCGACGGTGTATCGTGAACCGCCACGAAATGGTGGCGCGGGTTCGCCACGCAACGACGCTGCCTTGGCTCGAACGGACACACCCTCACGGAGGAGATATGATCGGAACCGTCGGCCTCATTCTGGCAATCGCTGGCGTCGTGCAATGGAAGAGGAATCGCGGCGGCGCAGGCTGGCTCGTTCTTACTGGCATTGTTCTGATGGCGTACGACATCTGGAAGACGTACCCCGGCAAGTCCACATCGTGAGGACGCCGCACGGAAGATTGCGATGCTTGATCCGGGTGTACCGTCTCCCGTTCCACTTTGTGGCAACGGTGCAGAAGGCCATGCATCGGAGTTTGCCGCTTGCCGTGACCCTGCTCCTCAGCGCAGGGCGCGTTCTCGCGCAATCCCCTCAGCTCGCCGACGCCGACGCCATCCGCGCCGCGCGGATCGCACAGAATGCGGCGATGGCCGCCGGCGATGCTGCCCGCGCCGCCACGTTCTGGACTCCTGATGTCACGATTCGCCGCGGACTAGGCGCCGGTCTGAGCGGCATCGAGGCCTACAAGGCGATCCTCGAGCGCGCGCCGATTCCCGACACCACGCTCGTGTATCAGCGCACGACGACCGATGTGAACGTCAGCCCGCAGTGGCCGCTTGCGTTCGAAACGGGAGCATGGAGCGCGCGCGTCGGCGGGAAAGGTCCTGCGGTGATCATCGGGCGCTACACGGCGCAGTGGGTCAAGCGCGACGGGCGCTGGCTGATTCGCGCTGAAGTCTTTGTCGCGCTCACTTGCTCGGGAGTAGGGTGCAACGCGAAGGCGGTGCCCTAGGCGCCCCCGGTCGCATCGCATTTTCACCGCGTCCACCCGTTCTACGATCCCATTCCGAGGGGTTGTGCCGTTCTTGTGCTTCGGTGTTTCTTCGGTATCTTTTCATTAGATAGCGCTCGCCCGGTCCGGCGCGCGAGCCGCCCCAGCCCCGCCACTTCCCGTCGAGTCCACGGCCCGTGTACGCCGAGCTGCACTGCCATTCCACGTTCTCGCTGCTCGACGGCGCCTCTGACCCCGAGCGCCTCGTGGAGCGTGCGGTCGAACTGGGCCTCCCTGCCCTCTCCCTCACCGACCACGACGACCTCGGTGGCGCGGTGCGATTCGCCACCGCGGCGAAGGCGGCGGGGCTCGCGGCCATCATCGGCGCGGAACTAACGACAGAGATGGTAGATGGTAGAGGGCAGATGGTAGATAACCGCCCTGACACCGCGGCGACTGCATCTACCATCCACCGTCTACCATCTACCCTCTGCCACTTGGTGCTTCTCGCTGAGTCGCACACCGGCTACGCTAACCTCTCGTCGCTCATCACGCGCGCGCGGATGGACAACCCGCGCGGCACGCCACGCGTCTCGCTCGACACGCTGGCCCATCACGCCGACGGGTTGTACGCACTCACCGGCTGCCCACGCGGCGCGGTGCCGCAGGCACTGCGGCGCGGCGGGCGCGACGCGGCGTGCGAATCGCTTGCCACACTGCTCGACATCTTCGGGCGGCGAGTATCCGTGGAGGTGTGGGATCACGCCATCCCCGAAGAACGCAAACTCGCGCGCGAACTCATCGCCGTAGCCCGCGCGCTCGACGTGCCGTGGGTGGTGACCAACGATGTCCATTACGCGCGCGCCACGCAGCGCATCGCGCACGACGTGCTTTGCGCGCTGCGCTACGGCGAGACGCTCGACTCCATGGGCACGCGCTTGCGTCCCAACGGCGAGTGGTACCTGAAGGGCTATGCGCAGATGCGCCGCCGTTGGCAGGACGATGAGTCAGGCATCACGCAGACGCTCGCCATCGCCGAACGCTGCGCGTTCCGCCTGCAGGACCTCAAGCCGCGCCTGCCGCACTTCACGCTCCCACCCGGCGTCAGCGAGGATGAATACCTCACGCGCCTCGTCGAGCTCGGCGCCGAGGAGCGATGGGGATGGCGGCGCACCGCGCGGCACGATCAGCAGATCGCGCACGAGCTCGCGCTCATCGCCAAGCTCGGGCTCGCCGGCTACTTCCTCATCGTCTGGGATATCGTGCGCTTTGCGCGGCGCGAGGGGGTCCTGTGCCAGGGACGCGGCTCGGCGGCCAACAGCGCCGTGTGCTATTGCCTCGGCATCACCGCGGTGGATCCCATCAAGCTCGATCTGCTCTTCGAGCGGTTCCTCAGCGAGGAACGCACCGAGGCGCCCGACATTGACATTGACTTTGCGCACCGCGACCGCGAGCGCGTGCTGCAGTACGTGTACGAGCGCTACGGGCGTGAGCACGCGGCGATGGTGTGCGAGCACATCACGTGGCGCGGGCGCAGCGCCGTGCGCGACGCGGCGCGTGTGCTGGGATTCTCGCCGCAGCAAGCGGAAGAACTATCACTGGTCGCTGACCGCTTCTCGGCGCGGCGGACGGCGGAGGCGTTGCGCGAGTCGGCGGTGACCGATGTCCCGTCGCGCGATGCTCTCGGGCCGCTGCGCGGTCCTTCGGCCGCATCGCGCGACGGGACATCAGTCGCCGCTTCGCCCCGATCACCCGCCGATCCGTTCGCTCCTGAAGTGGTGGATACCATGGGTCCCGCCGGCTATACCAAGCGCCTCGAGGCCCGCGACTTCGCCGACCGCATCGGCACGCACATGATGCCCGGGACGCAAGCGTATGCGCGGATGCGGAGGGCAAGAGAAGCGCACAGGCAGGTGACGGTGGCGGTCGATGTCTCGTTGCGCGATGCGGCTGCAGGACCGCGTAGCGATCCGAGAGCATCGCGCAGCAAGACATCGGTCGCCACCGACCCGAAGGACGCGCTACACACCCTCGCCGACGTCGTCGAGTCGCTCCACGAAGCGCCGCGCCACCGCGGCATTCACGTCGGGGGGTTCGTGCTCACCGAGCAGCCGCTGCGCACCATCGTCCCCATCGAGCCGGCGGCGATGGAAGCGCGCACGGTCATCCAATGGGAGAAGGACGACCTCGATCCCGTGGGGCTCGTGAAAATCGACCTGCTCGGCCTCGGCATGCTCACGCTGCTGCAGGACTGCATCAAGTACGTGCGCGCCACGCGCGGCGTGACGATCGAGCTTTCGCAACTCGACACACGCGACCAGGCGGTGTACGACGACCTGTGCAATGCCGACACGGTGGGCGTCTTTCAAGTGGAGAGCCGCGCGCAGATGAACACGCTGCCGCGGCTCAAGCCGCGCTGCTTCTATGACCTCGTCGTCGAGGTGGCATTGATTCGTCCTGGTCCCATCCAAGGCGAGATGGTGCATCCATACTTGCGGCGGCGCGCGGGGGAAGAGGAAGTGGCGTATCCGCATCCGTCGCTCGAACCGGTGCTCAAGCGCACGCTCGGCGTGCCGCTCTTTCAGGAGCAAGGAATGCAGGTGGCGATCGTCGCTGCGGGGTTCACGCCGGGCGAGGCCGACGTGCTGCGCAAGGCGATGGGGCACAAGCGCAGCCACGAGCGGATGGCCGCCATCTGCGAGAAGATGATCGTGGGCATGAAGGCCAACGGCATTGCCGACGACGTAGCGCACCGCATTTACAACCAGATCAACGCCTTCGCTGACTACGGCTTTCCCGAGAGCCACGCGGCGAGCTTCGCGCTCATCGTTTACGCCAGCGCATACCTGCGGCACTATTACCCCGCCGAGTACCTGTGCGCGATCCTCAACGCACAGCCGATGGGGTTCTACAGCGAAGGCACGCTGGTCGAGGACGCGAAGCGCCATGGTGTGCAGGTGCTCGCACCCGATGTGACGCGGAGCGGGTGGGATCACCAGTTAGTCTGCGCCGATGGGAAGATTGTGAGGCCGAAGGATGGAGTTGTCTTCACCACAGACGGTGGACGGTCGACGGTGGACAGTGGACAGAAACCGCCCGTGGTGCGCCTCGGCCTGCGTTCCATCCGCGGCCTTGGCCCCGACGCGCGCGAGCGCATTGGCCGCGCGCGCGCCGGCGGCGCGTTCCGCTCCATTGATGATTTCGTCCACCGCACGCAACTCGACCGACGCGCGCTGCGCTTGCTCGCCGAGTCGGGCGCGTTGGATGCGTTCGTGCGCGACGAGCCGCTCGCGCGTCGGCGGCGCGTCGCGCTGTGGAAAGTGCTCGAGGCGCAGCGCGGCAGCGGCGGCCCGCTGGCGCTCTTCCCCGAGGTGGCGGTGCCAGCAACACTCCCGGCCTATACTGCACCGCAGCTCACCGAAGCTGACTATCGGCTCACCGGCGTCTCGCTGCACGGGCATCCGATGCGCCACCTGCGCGTGCTGCTCAAGCTCAACGACATCGCCACGGCCAAGGCGCTGCTCGAGCATGGGCGCGACGGTGCGCCGGTCGGGATGGCGGGGTTGGTCATCTGCCGCCAGCGTCCGGGGACCGCCAAGGGTTTCGTCTTCCTCACGCTCGAGGATGAAACGGGGATGGTGAACGTCGTCGTGACGCCGCAGGCGTTCGAGCGGCAAGCGTTGCTGATCTCACGCACGCCGCTGCTGCTCGTGCGCGGCGTCCTTCAGGTCGAGCAGCGGGTGGTCAACATCCGGGCGCGCGAGTTCTTCCCGCTCGAAGGAGCGATTGACGCGCGTTCGCACGACTACCACTAGCGTCCCACGCTTCCAAAATACCGGGCCGGGCTCCACATTTCGCTCATCCCCCGGCCGGTTCCTCCCATGACGACGCCCCCCGACGGACTCGCGCAGGCCACGCTGGCCGGCGGCTGCTTCTGGTGCCTCGAAGCGGCGTTCGAGCGATTGCGCGGCGTGAGTGCCGTGAAGAGCGGCTACGCGGGCGGCGACCGTCTGAACCCGACCTACGAGCAGGTCTGCACCGGAACCACGGGACATGCCGAAGTCGTGCAGGTCACATACGACCCACGTGAGATCTCGTACCACGATCTCCTCGAGATCTACTTCACTATCCACGACCCGACGCAACTGAATCGCCAAGGGCCCGATGTAGGCACGCAGTACCGCTCGGCCATCTTCCCACACACGCGAGAGCAGGAAGCCGAAGCGCTTGCGATGATCGAGACCTTCGACCGCGATGGCGTGTATGACCTGCCGATCGTCACGACTATCGAACGCAACGCGACCTTCTGGCCGGCCGAGTCGAACCATGACCGCTATTTCCGGCGGCATCCGTTCCAGCCGTATTGCCTCGCCGTGATCGCGCCCAAGGTCGCGAAGCTCCGCGCCAAGCACGCCGACAAGGTGCGGGAATAGACCGACCGCGTCGGTTGCTCGTGGTCGCCGGTCGTGCGCAGCCACGGTAGATTCGCCACATGACTTCGACGGGAGACGTAGACGATGTTTCGTTCGCTCGATGATTTCGCTGCCGCCTGGCAGCACGAGACTGAAAGCACGCTCAAGATTCTCCGCACGCTCACCGATTCGTCACTCGCGCAGCCCGTCGTGCCAGGCGGCCGCACACTGGGGTTCCTCGGGTGGCACATCACCTGCGCGATGGCGGAGATGGGCGGCCAGGCCGGCCTCAGCGTGGATGGTCCCACCGAGAAGACACACCGCGCAGTGCCGACACACGCAGCCGATATCGCTGTGCAGTACGAGACGGCCGCTGGCGCGGTAGTCGCCGCTGTGCGGGCAACATGGACTGATGCCCAACTCGGCGACCTGATCCCGATGTACGGCGAGCAATGGCCCAAGGGCTTGACGCTCGCCATCTTGATCAGCCACCAGACGCATCACCGGGGGCAGATGACGGTGCTGATGCGGCAAGCGGGGCTCCCGGTACCCGGAATGGTAGGTCCGTCAAAGGAAGAGTGGGCCGCGCTTGGGATGCCGGCGATGCCATAGGCATCCGATGCACGAACCTCACGGCTTCGCACGGCACTTTCACATCGAGCAGCACGAGCGGTGGCGGTGACGCCGCCACCCCCTGTGCGCACTGCGCCGTTGCGCGTGCTGGCCGGTGCCGCGTTCTTGATGGCGACATCGGCCATCGGCCCTGGCTTCCTGACGCAGACCGCGGCCTTCACGCAGCAACTTGGCGCGAGCTTCGGATTCGCCATCCTGCTCTCGATTCTGTTCGACCTCGGCGCACAACTGAACATCTGGCGCGTGCTGACGGTGAGCGGTCGCCGCGCACAGGATGTGGCGAACCTCGTCGTGCCCGGCCTCGGCCATGTGTTGGCCTTTCTCGTGGTCCTCGGCGGCCTGGCCTTCAATGTCGGCAACGTTGCCGGCGCAGGGCTCGGCATCAACGTGCTGTTCGGCATGGACGTGCGCGTGGGCGCCGTGCTGAGTGCGGCGATCGCCGTCGCACTCTTCATCGTCAAGGAGGCGGGGCGGGCGATGGACCGCTTTGCCGTGGCGCTCGGCTTCGTGATGGTGGGCCTTGCGGCGTATGTCGCGATCGCGTCGGCGCCGCCCGTGGGCGAGGCCGTCATGCGCAGCGTCGTGCCCGAGCGCATCGCGCCGCTCAGCATCGTCACCATCGTCGGTGGCACCGTCGGCGGCTACATCACGTTTGCGGGAGCGCACCGATTGCTCGATGCGGGATTGTCGGGAACCGGGTCGCTGCGCGCCGTCACGCAGTCGGCCACGAGCGCCGTGCTCATTGCGTCGCTCATGCGCGTCGTGCTCTTTCTCGGTGCGCTCGGCGTGGTGTCGCACGGCCTGGCGCTCGACCCGGAGAATCCGCCGGCGTCGGTGTTCCGGCATGCCGCGGGGGAAATGGGCTACCGCGTGTTCGGCGTCGTGATGTGGTCGGCGGCCATCACCTCGGTCGTCGGCTCGGCGTACACGTCGGTGAGTTTCCTTCGCGGGCTGTTGCCGCGTGCCGAAGAGCGGTGGTCGTGGCTCGTGATTGGATTCATCGTGCTTTCGACGGTGGTCTTCGTGACTGTCGGACGGCCGGTCAAGGTGCTGATCCTGGTGGGTGCACTCAACGGGCTGATCCTCCCGCTGTCGCTCGGCACGATGCTTGTGGCGGCCAGTCGGCGATCGGTGGTCGGCGACTACCGCCATCCACTGGCGCTTACGCTTGGCGGCGCCGTTGTCACTCTCGCCATGGCGGGGCTGAGCGTGCAAACGCTGCTGCACGAGATGCCTGCGCTGATGCGCTGATCGCGCGGAGATCACGGCCATGTCTGCCTTGCGGTTGAGCACGGATCCCGCGGAAATGGACGTCACCGCCATCCATGCGGTACTCACGGAGCAATACTGGGCGCGTGGCATTCCAGTCGAGATCGTGCGGCGAGCGATCGCCGGGTCTATTCCGTTTGGCGTGTTCGACGGTAAACGGCAAGTGGCGTTTGCACGCGCCGTCACCGACCGCGCGACCTTTGCTTACGTTGCCGATGTCTACGTGCTCGAGGAGTACCGGGGCCGCGGTCTTGCGCGGATGATGATGAACGCCATGATGGCGCACCCAGACTTGCAGGGCCTGCGGCGCTGGATGCTCGCGACGCGCGACGCGCACGGATTGTACGCGAAGTTTGGCTTCACTCCCATGCAGGGATCCGATCGGTTCATGGAAATCGCGGACCCCGACATCTATACACGTCTCCCGTCGAGGAAAGACACATGAGCGTCCGCGCCCTGGCTACGCACCTCCACGCCATCATCCTGCGCGACCTCCGCGCGCTGCGTCGTGAGGTCGAGGCGTATCCTGATGACGCGGCGCTATGGGCGCTCCCCGCCGGTATCGCCAACTCGTGCGGCACGCTGGTGTTGCACCTCGCTGGCAACCTGCGGCTCTATGTCGGTCACGTCATCGGCGGCGTCCCGTACGAACGCGACCGGCCGCACGAGTTCGCTGCGCGCGACCTGCCGCGCGCGGAGTTGCTGCACGAACTCAACGCGACCATTGAGGCAGTGGACCGCGCGCTACCGTTGCTCACCGATGATGTCCTCGCGCGTGAGTTTCCACCGCCAATTGGCCCAGTGCGCGTGAATACGCAGGAGTTCCTGCTGCACTGCGCCGTTCACCTCGGATACCACCTGGGCCAGGTGGACTACCACCGACGCATCACGACAGGGATCACCATGACTGTTGCCACGGTGGCGCCTACCGAACTGTCGAGCGCGCGACCGTCGGCATGATGCGCCTTCCGCGCGAGCTGATGTTGTTCGGCCGCCCACTTGGCGAGTGGCCGTACCTCGCGCTGCTGTGCCTTATCGCATCGTACGCGTTGCAGGAGTTTCCGCCGGCGGGCGTTCGTGGCGCGGTGCCGTGGGCTGTGGCGGTGGGCCAGCTCGCGATCGGCGTCACCGCGCTCGGCATTGTGATCACGACGCTCACGGGACGCATCGTTGGTCTGCGCTTGTTGTGGTTGATGGCGGGCCTCGCCATCATCGTGGCGCCGCTGGCGACATGGGGTGTCGTCGGCGCGCCCGCCGCCGATGTCGTCATTGCGGCGTTCGGTGCGATGGCGGCGAGTGTCGGCGTGGTGTGGTACGGCCGTCGCCGTCTGCACGCCGCCGTCACGAGACGCGTGTGGCCGTCGGTGCTTGCCGAGCACGCGGCGGCGGCAGATGAGTATGCGGCAACGATCGGCGGCTTGATGGCGGCGCAGTGGTCGTCGCGCCCGGCGCCTGATGGCTGGTCGGCCGCTGAGATCACCGACCATCTTGCACGCACGTATTCGCAGTACGCGGGCGAATCGCGCGGCAAGGACTCGCTGCGCATCCAGCTCGGGTTCGTACGCCTGCTGCTGGCGCGCACCTTCGTGAAGCCGCGGCTATTGAACGGCGCGCCGTTCCCGAAGGCGCGTTCGCCGCGGGCGCTGCGACCAACCGTTGGACCCGAGACTCCGGCTGATGGTGTGGCGCTGTTTCGGGCGACGGGAGAGGCGTGCGTGCGGGACCTGAGCATTCTCGCAGAGCGGCGGCCGCACCGTCAGCTCGTGCATCCATTTCTCGGCCACCTGCCTCTCTATGACGTCGTGCGGTTCGCGGCGCAGCATATTCGTCATCATCACCGTCAGTTGCGCGCGGCGATCGCGCCGAGCGCGCAGGAGGAGCGCCATGACCACGCGTCGTGATGTCGTAAAAGCCCTGGCCGCCATCGCCGCGGCGGGGGCGCTGCCGCGCACCGCGCGGGCGGCGTCGACCGATCCGGCGGCCCGTGATTCGATCGAACGGATCGGACTGCAGCTCTACACCGTGCGCGGCTTGATGGCCAAGGACATGCCCGGCACGCTTGCCGCCGTGGCGGCGTTCGGGTATCGCGAGGTCGAGTTTGCCGGGTACTTCGGCCGCACACCGAGTGAAGTGAATCAGCTGCTTCGCGACAATGGGCTGACGGCGCCGTCTACGCACCTGGGGCTTAACGACGTGCGCGCGGGGTTAGACGCGACGGTTGAATCAGCGAAGGCCATCGGCGTTCGCTACCTCACCGTGGCGTCGCTCGACATGCGCGCGATTAAGAGCGGCGACGATTGGAAGCGGACCGCAGACGTCTTCAGCGAGGTCGGTCGCCTGGTGAAGGCGGCTGGCCTGCGCTTCGCCTACCACAACCATGCGGTCGAGTTCACGCCGGTGAATGGCGTGCTGCCCATGGATGAGCTGATCACGCGGACGGATCCCGCGCTCGTGACCTTCGAACTCGACCTCTATTGGGCGATCAAGGCTGGACAGGACCCGCTCGCATTCTTCGGTCGTTACCCCGGCCGCTTCGAGATGGTACACGTCAAGGACGCTACCGCCGCCCCCGCGCTCGCCATGACCGACGTCGGGGCGGGATCTGTGGACTGGACGCGGATCTTCGCCGCGCACGAGTCAGCCGGCATCCGACACTACTTCGTCGAGCACGACAACCCGACAGACCCGATGGCCAGCATCAGGCAGTCGGCGGCGTACCTGAAGGCGCTGCGCTTCTAGTCGAGCGCCGCGTCCAGCCGTTCGCACAGCGTCTTGAGCACCTTGATGCGCGCGTGGTACTTGTCGTTCGCCTCCACCAGCGTCCACGGCACCTTTGCGCTCGACGTGCGCGCCACCATGTCGCAGACGGCATCGCTGTAGGCGTCCCACTTCTTGCGGTTGCGCCAGTCTTCTTCGGTGATCTTGAACGTCTTGAAGCTCACCTGCTCGCGCTCCTTGAAGCGCCGCAACTGCTCCGTCTTGGAAATCGCCAGCCAGAACTTGGCCATGACGACTCCGTTGTTCGAGACTTCCTCCTCGAAGTCGTTGATCTCGCCGTACGCCCGCTCCCAGTCATACGGCGTGCAGTAACCCTCCACGCGCTCGACGAGCACGCGTCCGTACCACGACCGGTCGAAGATCGTGATGTAGCCCTTGCGCGGAAGCTGCCGCCAGAAGCGCCAGAGGTACGGGTGCGCCTTCTCTTCATCCGTGGGCGCGGCAATGGGGACAACGCGCACGAAACGGGCATCCACCGCGCTCGTGACGCGCCGGATCGTGCCACCCTTGCCGGCGGCGTCGTTGCCCTCAAAGACGATCACGACGGAGCGATCACGGAATCGCCTGTGCCGAGTCAGCAGCGCGAGATGGCCCTGCCACTTCTCGAGGTCTTTCTCGTAGCGCGGCTTCGGGAGCTTCTTCGTCAGCTTGAGCTCGGACAGTAACGTGCGGCGCGCGTCCACCTCAGGCGCGTCACTCGGGCGCGCCGGCGTGGGCCGCGCCGCCTTGGGCGCCTCGAGGCGCGCCTTCACCGCGCGCAGCAGCTCTTCAGCGACAAATAGCTCGCGATAGCGACGGTCCACACCCTCGACCACGAGCCACGGCGCGAGCGCTGTGGATGTGTGGCGCAGCGTGCGCTCCGACACCTCGCGGAAACGGTCGTACTTCTTGAAGTAGTCCTCATCAATTCCCGTCACGCGCCAGCGCGTGAGCGGATCCTTCTTGAGTTCCCTGATCCGCTTGCGTTGCGCGCCCTTGGCGAGATGGAACCAGAACTTCAGGACCAGCGCCCCTTCCTCCTCGAGCATACGCTCGAAGCGCACGATTTCATCAATGCGTCGATCCAGCTTCGCCCAGCGCACTTTCCCCTTGGCGAGCGACGCCTGCAGGATAGGCGCCGTGTACCACGAGCCGAAGAAGATGCCGATCTTGCCTTTCGGCGGCAGCGCGCGCCAGAAGCGCCACATACGCGGTCGCTCGAGTTCCTCGTCAGATGGATCGCCCATCCCGTTCACTTCGACGTGCCGAGGATCGAGCCACGAGGTCAGCGCGTTGACCGTCTCGCCGCGCCCCCCGCCCTCAACGCCCCCCACCAACAGCACCACCGGAAACGCCCGCGCGTCCTTGAGCATGAACTGCGCGTCGAGCAATTCCGAACGCAGCGCGGGGACCCGCGCATCATACGTCGCCTTGTCTACTGAATGTCCCAGCTCGGCATCTTCGAACATTGGCTCCTCCTGGGTCTCACAGAACATGCCGATTCCGGGCGACGGGCTCAACCAGGGCACGACGGTCGCGGTGCCCGGTGCGTGGTGACTCGAATTACCCTCTCGTGTGGGATCGCCCGACGTTCGGCGGGCCGCTGGCGCCCAAACGTCCCGCAGTTCATCTTCGCCGCTATGCAAATCCAACCGAAACGCCTCGAATACGACGTCGTTATCGTCGGCTCCGGCGCGGGGGGCGGCGTGGCTGCCCACGTACTCGTGGAAGCCGGTGCCAGTGTCTTGATGCTGGAAGCCGGTGGCTGGTGGGACAACACGATGGATTCCACCATGCTCAAGATGCCGTACGACGCGCCGCACCGCGGGGCGGGCACACCGGACAAGGCATTTGGCGAGTTGGATGCGTGCATCGGCGGCTGGACCTTACCGGATGAGCCGTACACTCAGGCGCCCGGCACGAAGTTCGATTGGTGGCGGGCACGCATGCTCGGCGGGCGCACGAACCACTGGGGACGCATATCATTGCGATTCGGCCCGGACGATTTTCGGCGCAAGAGCATTGACGGATTGGGTGATGACTGGCCGGTCACGTACAACGACGTGGCGCCGTACTACGACAAGGTGGAACGGCTGATCGGGATCTTCGGGTCCGCCGAGAAGTTGCCCAATCATCCGGACAGCATCTTCCAGCCCGCACCACGACCGCGCTGCCATGAACTGCTCATCAAGCAGGCGGCCGACAAGATGGGCATTTGGTGCATCCCGGCGCGCCTCTCGATCCTCACCAAGCCGCTCAACAACCGCGCCCCGTGCCACTACTGCGCGCAGTGCAACCGCGGCTGCATGACGAACTCGAACTTCACGTCGTCCAACGTGCTGCTCTTCCCGGCCGCGAAGACGGGCCGGCTCTCCATCATCACCAACGCGATGGCACGTGAGGTGACGGTGGACGCCAAGGGGAACGCCACCGGTGTGAGCTACGTTGACAAGGCCACGGGCAAGGACATGCACGTGAAGGGACGGATCGTGGTCCTCGCCGCGAGCGCCTGCGAGAGCGCGCGCATCATGCTCAACAGCAAGTCGTCACGCTTCCCCAACGGCATCGGCAACGCGAGCGGCGTGGTCGGCAAGTATCTCACCGACACGACAGGCACCGACGTCGGCGGCTTCATCCCGAAGCTTGCCGATCGTGTGCGGCACAACTGTGACGGCGTGGGCGGCGGGCACATCTACATGCCGTGGTGGGTTGACAACAAGAAGCTCGGCTTCCCGCGCGGCTATCACATTGAGGTGTGGGGCGGGCTGGGCCAGCCGAGCTACGGCTTCATGGGCGGCATCGAGAACTACCCCAACTTCTCCGGATATGGCACGGGCCTGAAGGAGGACTACCGCCGCTATTGGGGCTCGACCGTCGGGTTCTCCGGGCGCGGCGAGATGATTCCCAACGCCGATAGCTACTGCGAGCTTGATCCCACAAAGAAGGACAAGTGGGGTATTCCCGTGCTGAAGTTCCACTGGAAGTGGAGCGACTACGAGTACGACCAGGTCAAGCACATGCAGGAGACCTTCCGCAAGCTCATCGCCGAAATGGGCGGTGAGGTGTGGAGCTCGATGCCCGGCCGCGACAAGGGGTACGGCATATCCAACGGCGGCCAGATCATCCACGAACTCGGCACGGTGCGCATGGGCAACGATGCCAAGACCTCGGCGGTCAACGCGCATCAGCAAGCGTGGGATTGCAAGAACTTCTTCGTGGCCGACGGCGGGCCGTTCGTTAGCCAGGCCGACAAGAATCCGACGTGGACCATCATGGCGCTTGCGTGGCGCGCCGCGGACTACATCACGCAGCAGCGGAAGGCGGGGGCGCTATGAAGAAGACGGCAGACGCTAGACGGCAGACGGTAGATAGAGAGCTTCCGCTCTTGGCGGATTCCGCCGCTGAGCCGCAGGGAATGGAGCGCCGCGACGTCGTGAAGTTCCTCGGCGCGGCGTCACTCGCCGCCATCGGTCTTGCGGCGCCGGATATCGCGCGCGCCGCGGATTATGCGCACGCCGCGTTGCAGCAGGGCGCGCCCGCCTACCGACCGCTCTTCTTCACGAGCGCCGAGTGGCCGATGGTGCGCACGCTCTCCGACCTCGTGATCCCGAAAGACGCAAAGTCGGCCGGGGCCGTGGAAGCGGGCGTTCCCGAGTTCATGGATTTCATCGTGAGCGACTTCAAAGGCAACCAGAAGTGGATGCGCGAGGGCTTGCAGTGGCTGAACGGCGAGTGCATGAAGCGCTTCAAGCGCGGCTTCGTCGCCTGCTCGCAAGTACAGCAGAAGCAAGTGCTGAATGACATCGCGTTCCCGAAAAAGGCGCCCGCGGCGCTCAAGCCGGGCGTTGAGTTCTTCACGCGCTTCCGTGACTTGACGGCGAGCGGCTTCTGGACAAGCCGCATCGGCATCGAGGACATCGGCTACATCGGGAACCGCATCGTCGCCGAGTGGACCGGGTGCCCGGAGCCGCAGCTCGCGAAACTCGGCGTGTCGTACAAGATGTCCATGCGCGCCGTGCGCCGGAGTTGACGCACCGCATGCGCTGCACGCGCACGGTCGTCTGTGCCGCTGCCGTCCTGCTGGGGTTTGTCACCAGCCGCGCAGCGGCACAGCGTATCTTCGGCGGCGCGGCGCTCGACACGAGCGCGGTCACGCGCCTCATCGTGCTCGGGAGCGGCACACCGGTGCCGGATCCGGAACGCGCTGGTCCGGCGTATGCCGTCACTTACGGCACGCGCGTGTTCCTGTTCGACGCCGGCGCGGGAGTGATGCGCCGCGTCGCGGCCGCCGGACTTCCGATTGACGGCATGACCGCCGTGCTGCTCACGCACTTGCACAGCGACCACACGCTCGGCCTGCCGGACGTCATACTCACGACGTGGGTGATGGGACGTTCGCGCGTGATGCCGGTCATCGGGCCGCCGGGCACGCGAGCGATGGTAGGCCATCTGCAGGCGGCGTGGATCGAGGACGTGGTCGTGCGCACGGAAGGATCTGAGCGCGGCCGCGTGGGCGGTCAGCGGGTGGACGTGAGGGAAACGACTGGTGGCGTGGTCTATGACTCCGCTGGCATACGCATCCGCGCGATTCCGGTGCCGCACGGTTCGTGGCCGGTGGCGTTCGCGTTCCGCGTGGACACGCCGGACCGCTCCATCGTGCTGGGTGGTGACACTGCGCCCAGCGCCGCGCTGGAGGAAGCGGCGCGCGGCGTGGACCTGTTGGTGCACGAGGTCTACGACAGCAGGCGCGTGGCGCCTGAACAGCGTCCGGGCGGTGAGATGTGGCCGCAATACCTGCGTGAGTTCCACACGTCGGATGAGGAGCTCGGCGCCATCGCAGCGCGCGCGAAGCCGAAGCAGCTCATCTTGTCGCACGTGTTGCGCATGGGCGGAACGATGGACGAAGTGATCGCCGGCGTACGCAGGGGCGGGTTCAGCGGCACGGTAGTGGTGGCGAAGGACCTAGATCGGTTCTGAGTCCTCGCGTCGTCTGGGACGCCCGGCGGAAGACGAAGAATTTCAACGTCCGCGCTCGGCCGTATGGCGTACCGCTAACGCGGTGGGCGATAATTACCGTCGCGCTTCCCTCCCTCTTCCCCACCCGTCCCCCTTTACCAAACCTCCGCACCCCGCACCCATGACTCGTCTTGGTGTCGGTTTCATCGGCTCGGGCTTCAACGCCCGGTTCCACATGCAAGGTTGGGTCGGCGTGCGCGACGCCGACATCCTCGGCGTGTGGAGTCCGGACGATCAAGGCGTGAAGTCGGCCGCCGCATACTGCCGGTCGCTCAAGGTCGGCGAGTGCAAGCCGTACGGCAGCATCGCGCAGATGGTCGCCGATCCTTCCATTGATGCGCTCTGGCTCTGCGGTCCCAACCATGCGCGCATCGAGAACGTCGAGGAGATCGTTGACACGATCAAGCGCGGCAAGGGTGAACTCAAGGGCATCGCCTGCGAGAAACCGCTCGCGCGAAACGTGGCTGAGGCAAAGCGTGTGAAGCAGTTGGTAGATTCAGTGGGACTCAAGACTGGCTATCTCGAGAACCAGCTCTTCGCGCCGCACGTCGAGGCCGGCAAGAAGTTGATCTGGGCGCGCGGCGCGGCCACCACGGGCCGGCCGTACCTCGCGCGTGCCGCCGAGGAGCACAGCGGCCCGCACATGCCGTGGTTCTGGATGGGACAACTGCAGGGCGGCGGCGTGCTCAACGACATGATGTGTCACTCGGCGCTCGTCGTGCGGCATCTCCTCACGCGCCCGGGTGAGCCGCTCAGCTCGGTGAAGCCCGTGCACGTCACCGGGCGCATCGCGTCGCTCAAGTGGACGCGGCCGGCGTACGTGAAGAAGCTGCAGAAGATGATGGGCGCGCAGGTGGATTACTCGAAGGCGCCGTCCGAAGACTTCGCTTCGCTCACCATCGAGTTCGAGACGGCCGACGGCCATACAGTGATCGGCGAGGCTTCGACCTCCTGGAGTTTCGTTGGCGCCGGTCTCCGGCTGTCAGCGGAACTGCTCGGCCCCGAGTACTCGATGAAGTGGAACTCGCTCGATAGCGGCCTGCAGCTCTTCTTCAGCCGCGAGGTCACGGGCCGGGCCGGCGAGGATTTGGTGGAAAAGCAGAACGCCGAGCAGGGCGTGATGCCCGTGGTGCCTCAGGAACACGCCGCCTACGGCTACACCGACGAAGATCGCCACTTCGTGAATGTCTTCCTCGGGCGAGAGCAACCGCTGCTGACGTTCGATGATGGTCTCGAAGTCGTGAAGATGCTGATGACCGCGTACCAGAGCGCGGAAAGCGGCAAGACGCTCGTCTTCCCGCCGAAGGGACTTGATACCTTCAAGCCGAAGGTCGCGCGGGGGACGTGGAAGCCGTGAGCATCGGGCGCACGATTCTGCTCAAGCTGGCCGACTCGCCGTTCCTGAATCGGCAGGCGACGCAACGCGCGTTCGTGAAGCGCGCGACGAAACGCTTCATGCCTGGCGAGGCCCCTGAGGACGCGCTGCGTGCCGCGCAGCTGCTGAAAGCCGAGGGCCGCGGCACCGTGTTCACGAAACTCGGCGAGAACATTGTGGTGCCGGCCGACGCCGACGCGGTGCGCGATCACTATCTGTGGTTCTTCGACCAACTCGCCGCGTCCGGGCTCGACGGGCATGTGAGCGTGAAGCCCACGCAGCTCGGGCTTGACCTCTCGTACGAACAGTGCCTCGCACACCTGTTTGCGCTCGCGGCGCGCAGCGAGGCCATCGGCAAGATCCTGTGGATCGACATGGAAGGCTATGTGTATGTCGACCGCACGCTGCGGCTCTACCGCGCGCTCAAGGAGCGGCATCCACGGGTTGGCCTCGCCATGCAGGCGTACCTGCGCCGCACCCAGGCCGACCTCGAGGGGTTGATGGACGTGCATCCCATCATCCGGCTCGTGAAAGGTGCATACAACGAGCCCGCGGCCGTGGCGTTCCCCGTGAAGGCCGACACGAACCGCAACTATTTTGACCTATCGGATCGCATGCTGCAGGCAGCCGCGGCCGGCATGTGCACGCCGATCTTCGGTACGCATGACATCGAGTTGCTCAACCGGCTCATCGCGCGCGCGAAGGCGCACGGCGCGTCCGACAAGCAATACGAGATCCACATGCTGTACGGCATCCGCGATGCTGACCAGCGGCGGCTGCGCAGTGAAGGGCGTACGGTGAAGACGCTGATCAGCTACGGCAGCGCGTGGTACAAATGGTACATGCGGCGGCTTGCGGAGCGGCCGGCGAATGTGTGGTTTGTCGTGAAGTCGATGCTTGGCTAGTAAACGAAAACGGCGCCCTACGGCGCCGTTTCGATTTCCAGCGCGGAGGATCTCAGAGTCCCTCCAGCGCCCCCGCCAGGCCCGGAAACGCCCGCGCGTGCACGATCTGCACGCCCGTGGCCTTCACGAGCGACTTCACGTTGCCGCCATCGATGGAACCGCCGGCGATGATCCCAATGCGGTCGCCGGCGCGTTCCACCAAGTGCTTGATGCGCTCAGCACCTTGCAGCGCCGACGGCGCCGCGCCGCTCGTGAGGATCGTGTCGAACTGCAGCGACACGAGCAGTTCCAGCGCCTCGTCCTGATCCTTGACGCTGTCGAACGCACGGTGGAACCCGACGTGCATGGGCGCGGCGATCGCATGCAGTTCGGCCAGCCGGACGGCGTCCACCTCGCCGTCGCGCGTGAGAATCCCGATGACCACGCCGTCCACGCCGAGTTCCTTGGCGACGGCGATGTCGCGTTTCATGATCTCGAACTCGTCGTCCGTGTACACAAAGTCGCCCACGCGCGGGCGCACGAGCACGTGCACCGAGACGAGCAATCGCTCAAGGCACCTCGCGATCAGCCCGGCGCTCGGGGTCGTGCCTCCTTCATGCAGCGGACCGCACAGCTCGATGCGGTGCACACCGGCCGCCTGCGCCGCCTGCGCGCCCGCAAACGTGTCAACCGCCGCTTCCACACGCACCGGCATCCTCACTTGCCTCCGGGGGGCGGTAGGGTGGCCGCGAACTTCCACTGCGTGCCGAAGTCCCGCGCCAGTGGCTGCTTCAGCAACAGTGCCCGCACCATCTCCACAGGCATGGACCCATGCGTATACACGAAGTCATGGAATTGGCGGTTCGTCAACTTCCCGCCATCCACCACCTCGTGATGGAGCGCCCGGAACTGGAGGCCGCCCATCATGTAAGCGACCTGGTAGAGCGGGCCGTACGACCCGTTGAACGACCGCCGCACCTCCGCCGTCGCGTTCGCCCGCTCGTGCCCGACGCGATCCACGAGGAAGTCCACGCACTGCTGCGGCGTCCACTGACCGAGGTGGAAGTCGAGTGAGAAGATGATCCGCGCCGCGCGGTGCATGCGCCAGAAGAGCGCGCCGATGCGGTCCTCCGGCTTGCTGTGGAAGCCGTTGTCCCAGAGGATCGTCTCCCAGTAGAACGCTCCGCCTTCGCTCCAGAACGGCGTCGCGAACTCGCGTCTATACGGGTAATACCGCGACGTCATGAACCCCTGCAGGTGGTGCCCAGGGATCATCTCATGAAACACTGTCGCGTGCGAGAAGTGCGGGTTGTTGCCGCGCATCGACATCATCTTGTCGTCTTCCGACATGCTGTCGGTCGGATACGACACTTGCAGCACCTCGCCGCCGAGGAAGAACGGCGACACCTTCTGCCGTTCGGGCGGGATCATCTCGATGCGCCAGACCTCCTGCGCGAGTGGCGGGATGGTGATCATGTCGTGCGCGCGGAGCCACGCGACGGCGTCGAACTCGAGGTCGCGCACGAGGTTCACCTGGTCACCGGGCGGCACGTAACTCTGCTTCACCTTCTCCAGTGCCGCCTTCCAGTTGTCCCCGAAGCCCATCTCGCGCGACGCCTTTCTCATTTCACCCTCGCCCCAGTCGAGCTCCTTCTGGGCGATGGCAATGAGTTCCTCGGGCGAGTACGGCAGCATTTCGTGCTTCATGCCGCTCTCGACGCCCGCGCGGCCGATTGGCAGGCCAACGATCGGCTCGTCGTCGCCACGCTTCCAGCCGACGATCTTCTCGCGCAGGACGCGCTGGTAGTTCATCAGCGCCGAGTCCGCCGTGCGGTATGGAGCAGAAGTCCACCACAAGAAGAGTGGATCGTAGCCGTCGTAGAACTGGTGCCAGCTGCGGAGCGTGTTCCGCAGACTCGCCGTCACCTCGGCGGCGCGATAGGCCGATACCTTGGTGATCTTCGCGACGGAGGAATCGCCCTTGGGCGGGTTCTCGAACTTCGTGCGCAACGCGTTGGCCGTCGTGCCGATGTACGTCAGCGTCCGCGCCGAACGCGCACCGTCCACCGTTTCCATGCGGCGACGAAGATCCTCGAGCGCGAAGACGGAGTCGCCGAAGGGCAGCAGCGCGCCGATGTCCGCGTATACCGTGGCGTCGCGCTTCAGCTCGTCCTGCGCCTGCTCGATGCTGTTGCGCAGCAGGATGTGATCGGCCTTGGCGTCGAGACTCAGCTTGTTGAAGTCCGTGGCCTTGAGCTGCGAGAGCCACGCATCGTAGAACTTCGCCATCACCGCCTGCTGCGCCGCCGAGTATTGCTGTGGATAGCGCCGCAGGAGCACCGCGCGGTCCGCCGTGTAGCGTTCCACGACGCCGCGCATCTCGCTGCCACGCTCGGCGAGCAGAAGATTCGCGTCGGGGGCGTAGGATGCCGGCTGGACTTGGACGTGCTTGGTCGCCGCGCCGTCACGTGCCGGCACGGCCTGCGCCAATAGCGCGCACGGGGCGGCGCAGACGCACGCCGCCCCGAGCAGCAGGTGCGACAGGTACCGCCGCATCAGTAGCCGTACCCGGCGCGGTACTTCGGCGTGATCCACTCGTCCGGTACGCCCTTTGTCAGCACCTCGCCTGTCGTTGGATTGAGTTCGATCGTCCGCCCGGCGCGGACCGCGAGGTTGCCGAGCACGATCATCTCGGTCAGCGGGCCCGCGTGGCCGGCAATGTTCGAGCCCGGTTGCGTGCCGGCCTTGATGGCCTCGATGAACTCGCCGTACACGCCCTTAGTGCGCGGGAACTTCTGCGGCAGTGGGCTCGCCTTCACCGCCTTGTCGGCTTCGGCGTCGAGGAGACGCGGGTTCTCGCCGTACGTGCCGGCGATGGCCACGCCCTTTTCACCCGTCCAAAGCTGGAAGCCGTCTTCCCACAGCGGCCAGTTGTCCACGGCGCCCAGCCCGTCAGGACGTGCCGGAATAATGCCGCCGTCGCGCCACGTGAGCGTGACGATGCCGTTCTTCCCGATCGCATTCATCGTCCCGCCCACCGGGAACTCATACGTGATGCGCGACATCTTCGGCGCTGTCTCCGTGAAGAGCTGCGACGTCTCGGGAATTACCTTGCCCGGGAACTTCAAGCCGAGAATCCACACCGCGCAGTCCATGATATGGCAGGCCATGTCGCCCATCGCGCCCGTGCCGAAGTCCCACCACCCGCGCCAGTTGAACGGCGCATAGCCGGGGTGATACGGGCGGAACGCGGCCGGTCCAAGCCAGAGTTCCCAGTCGAGCGTCGGCGGGACGTTGTGCGCCTCGGTCGGGCGGCGCATGCCCTGCGGCCAGATGGGGCGGTTGGTGTAGAAGTCAATCGACACGACCTTGCCGATGAGTCCGGCCTCGATCCACTCGCGGAGCACGCGAATGCCTTCAGCGGCGTGCCCCTGGTTGCCCATCTGCGTCGCCTGCTTCGGGCGCTTGGCCGCTTCAGTTTTCATCGCCCGCACTTCGGCGACGGTGCGCGCCAGCGGCTTCTGGCAGTACACGTGCTTGCCGGCGCGTAGGCCGAGCAGCGACGCCGCCGCGTGATGGTGATCAGGAGTAGACACCGTGATGATGTCAATGTTCTTCGCTTCCTTGTCGATCAGCTCGCGGTAGTCCTTGTACTTCTTGGCCTGCGGCTGCAGCCGGTAGCTGCGCTCCGCGTTCACGTCGTCCACGTCGCAGAGCGCGTAGATGTTGCAGTCGGTCAGGGCGGAAAAGCCGCGCACGTCGCTGGCCCCCATGCCGCCGACGCCGATGCACGCGACGCTCAGCTTGTCGCTGGGCGGCACGTGCCGGCCGCCGAGCACGTGTGGCTTGACGATAGTGAAGGCCATGCCGGCCATCGAGGTCTTCTCCACGAACTCGCGGCGCGAGACGCTGGGGCTCTCCGGCTTGGCGGGCGTGGGGTCAGTGTCGCGGATCGTCATCGTCTCGGTCCTCAGTAGGAAGCGGCCGGCGCCTTCGCACCGGACGTGTTGGGGCGGAACAGAATTGCGAAGAGCACCATAACCACCGCGGCGGCGACCGCCGGGTGCATCCAGATGGCGGGCCAGTTGTGCGTCACCGCTCCGCCGACCTGTGCGGCGGGGGTTGTGAATCGGTCCACGACCGCACCGCTGACGTTGGCACCGAGATAGTAGCCGACGCCGTTCGTCACGAAGTTGATGAACCCCTGCGCGGCACCGCGGATCTTCTCGCCGGCGCGCTCGTCGGTGTAGATCTGGCCCGCCACGAAGAAGAAGTCATAGCAGACGCCGTGCAGGAGGATGCCGGCGTAGATGAGCCACATCCCTGCCTGCGCGTTGCCGTGTGCGAAGGCGAAGTAGCGCAGTGCCCACGCCAGCATGCCGCCGACCATGATCCACTTGATGCCCATCTTCCGCAGGAAGAACGGGAGCAGGAGCATGAAGAAGATCTCGCTCATCTGGCCGAACGTCTGAATGAACGCCGGCTCGGGCGCGCCGATCTCGTTGAGGAAGAGGTTGGCGAATGAATAGTAGAACTGCAGCGGCACGCAGAGCAGGAACGACCCGAGGACGAACAGCGTGAAGTCCCACTGCTTGAGCAGCTGTAGCGCGTCGAATCCCACCGCGTCGTGCCAGTTGAACGGCGTCCCCGCTGCCTTGGGCGGCGTGTGCGGCAGGACCAGCGAGAAGAGCGCCATCACCACCGACGCGTACGCCGCGAGCTGCATCGGCAGTGCCTGCGCATCGGCCTTGAGCACTTTGCCGACAATCATCCCCGCGACGATCCAGCCGATGGTACCGAGCACGCGAATGGCGGGGAACTCGCGCCCCGGGTTCTTCACGTGGTGGAAGCTGATGCTGTTCGTCAGCGAGAGCGTTGGCATGTAGCAGAGCGCGTACGCAATCAGCACCGGGTAGAACGTCGCGAACGTCGTGCGCGTGGAAGCGACGTACATCAGCGCCGCGCCTGCCAGGTGCAGGATGGCCAGCAGTTTCTCCGAGGCGAAGAACCGGTCGGCGATCATACCGACGAAGAACGGCGACACGAGCGCCGCGATGGCGGTCGCGCCGTACGCGTATCCGATTTGCGTGCCGGTGAACTTCAGCGTCGCGCCGAGGTAGGTCCCCATCGTCACGAACCAGACCCCCCAGATGAAATACTGGAGGAACATCATCGTCATCAGCTTCAGGCGCGTCGCGGTCATCGCGGCTCCGGTGGAGAGAAAACGCCGGGGTCAGTCGAGCGGGCGGATGCGGATGTTGCGGAGGCTCAACGCGCCGTTATGGTCGCCTTGGATGCCGATGGCGCCGCGCGTCGCAAGGCCGTAGTTGGCGTACTTACCGAACTTGCTCGCGGCGACCTTTGCCTTCCAGTCGGCGCTCCATAGCTCGTACTCGTCGACCTTCGTGCCGTTGAGCCAGTGCTCGACGTGGTTCTTCTTGAGGATGATGCGCGTGGACTGCCATTCGCCGGCTGGCTTCAGCGCCCCGGCCGCGGACGGATACAGCCCATACGCCGCGCCGGCCGAGGTCAGGCGGGTGCGGCCGTCGGGGGCGTTGGGATCGTCGAGCAGCTGATACTCCGTGCCACTCCAGTAGATCTTCTCGTACTCCTCGGTGGCCCGGTAGAAGACGCCCGCGTTGCCGCCCTTCTCGAGCTTCCACTCCAGCTCGAGTTCAAAGTCGCCGAAGGTCTCGCGCGTCATGATGTCGCCCGCGGTGCCCTTCTTCACGAGCACGCCATCCGCGATTTCCCACCCCCTCGGCATCTCCTGGCTGTGATAGCCGCGCCACGCGGCCAGCGAGGTGCCGTCGAAGAGCGGCTTCCAGCCGCCCCCCTGGAACGGGAGGTGAAGCGAAGCGCAGGACGCGAGGATCAGGGCGCCGACCGGAGCGGCGCGCCAGACGGATCGGAGGAGGCGATTCATGGGCCGATTCTATGGTGTAGGGAACCGCGAAAACGTACCGCCCAGCGTGGGGTTCTGAAAGGTTGCCGCGCTGCTTCGAGGCTTCGACGGGACGAGCGGATTCCCCACAGGCCAGCGCCCGTATTCGCCGTGCCCGCGCGCGGACTCTATCCTTGATGCGTCCTGTCAACTCACCCGTCCATGCCGATCATTATTGAACCCACCCGTGACGCCACCGACCGTAACGCGTGTGCGCGGATGATGTCCGAGTCCGAACCATGGGTCACGCTGGATCGCGACTTTGCCCGTTGCCTGACCGCGGTGTCGGACGCTGCGCGCGAACTCTACGTCGCCCGTGTCGGCGGCGAAGTCGCCGGCTTCATCCTGCTGACGATGAAAGGACAGATTCCCGGGTACATCACTTCGGTTTGCGTCGCCGCGTCGGCGCGTGGGTCGGGGATCGGCACGCAGCTGGTGGCCTTCGCCGAGGCGCGCATTCACCGCGAGTCACCCAACGTCTTCCTCTGCGTATCGTCGTTCAACTCCGGGGCGCGCCGCCTCTACGAGCACCTCGGCTACGAGTACGTTGGCGCGTTCAAGGATTTCCTCGTCGAGGGTCATGACGAGCTGTTGTATCGAAAGACCATTGGCCCGTGGAGCACGTTCATGCCGTCTGCGTGAGCGCGTTCGCACCGCCACGAGATGGACGGCACCAAACTGACCCGGATGTCGCAAGGGTTGTATCTTATGGGGTGGTCGGTGGCGAACGCCCTCCAGCGACCGCCCATCGATCCCGGCTTCAAGCTCGAGCGCTAGCGCGCGCTCAGGAACGCACCGTGTCGCAGACATCGCATCTGGCCGATCCCGACCGTAATCCGTCGTTCACCAAGGCCATCTTCTCGGGCGAGATCCGCGAAGACCTCGTCTTCCCCTTCCCCGCACCGTCCGCGGCCGATCGCGAAGCGGCGGCCGCCGTCCTCGATTCCCTTCGCGGCTGGGCGACGGAAACGGTGGACGCTCGCAAGCATGACCACGACGGGCGATTCACCGACGAAACGCGCGCCGGCATGGCCGAACTCGGCCTGATGGGTCTTAACATCCCTGAGGAGTACGGCGGCTTCGGCGCCAGCGCGGTGGTTTTCAACCGCGTGATGGGTGAGATCGGCTGCATTGACGCCGCGCTGACCGTTTACTTCGGCGCGCACCAGTCGATCGGCTGCAAGGGGATAACGCTCTTCGGCACCGAGGCGCAGAAGCAGAAGTACCTGCCCAAGTGCGCGTCCGGCGAGCTGATCGCCGCGTTCTGCCTGACCGAGGCGGGGTCGGGCTCCGACGCGCAGGCTATGCGCTCAACCGCCGTGCCGAGCGCCGACGGCACGCACTATGTACTCAACGGCTCCAAGATCTGGATTTCGAACGCGGGCTTCGCGAGCCTGCTCACCGTCTTCGCCAAGGTGCCGGTAGAGGTGGACGGCAAGGCGAAGCAGCGTGTCACGGCGTTCATCGTCGATGCGCATGCCCCCGGCGTGTCCATGGGCCAGCCCGAGCAGAAGATGGGGATCAAGGCCTCCGACACACGCACGTTCACGTTTGAGAATGTGAAGGTGCCGGTTGACGACCGCCTGGGTGAAGTGGGCAGCGGCTTCAAGATCGCGCTCGAGATCCTCAACTCCGGCCGCTTGGGCCTTGCCGCCGCGTCCACTCGCGGCACGCGTGAGATGATGCGTCACGCGCTCGAGTACGCAAAGCAGCGGGAGCAATTCGGCCGTCCGATTGGGACGTTCGAGATGATCCAGCGCAAGTTCGCGTCGGCGGCCGCGGATTGCTACGCGTCGGACGCGGCGTGGATGGTAACCTCGGCCATGGTTGATCGCGGCGGCGTGGACTTCTCGCTCGAGACCGCATCGTGCAAGATCTTCGCCTCGGAGCTCGCCAATCGCACGGCGAACGAGACGATGCAGATCGCCGGCGGCATCGGCTATTCGAAGGAGTATCCGTACGAGCAGTTCGTCCGCGACTCTCGCATCAACATGATCTTCGAGGGGACGAACGAGATCCTGCGCGCCCTTATCGCCCTGTCTGCCTTGCAACAGCCAGGCGAGCGGCTCAAGCAAATCGGCAAGGCGTTCAAGGACCCGCTGCGATCCATCGGCGCCATCAGCGGCTACATCGCTGGCCGCGCAAAGCGGCAGCTCGTGAAGCCGGAATTCACCAAGGTGCATCCCGCGCTGAAGGAGGAGGCCGATCAGCTCGCCGAGGTCATCCACGACCTCGCGCTCGGCGTCGAAAGCCTGCTAATGAGCGAGGGCAAGCGCATCATCGAGAAGCAGTTTCATCAGGAGCGGCTGTCCAACGCCGCGACTGACATTTACCTGTCGGTCTGCGCCCTCGCGCGCGCGACCGCCGCGCTCGACGCGGCGGGCGGCGACGAAGCGAAGGCGGCGCCGGACCTCGACTGCACGCGGCTCTTCGTCGCCGCAGCCGCGCGGCGCGCGCGCCGCGCGGTCCGCGCGCTCTCCCGCAACCAAGACGCGCGGCAGAAGGCCGTGGCTGAGCGGGCGATGGAGAATGCGCAGCTCTGCCCGGAGCTTGAAATCGGGTAGAGGACCACGTAGCCGAAGACAACAGAGGCGCGGGGCCCGATGGGCGCCCGCGCCTTTGACATACCTGCTCCCTCCGCGGGATTCTGCCGTCCTCTGCCGTCTTCAGTCGTCGCGCCGAGCCGAGCTGCCTGATCGGGTGACCGTGATAGTCCCCGCGGTCGCATCGTACGTTGATGCCAGCGTGACCATGTTCGTCGTTCGCTGGCCACCCGTCCACACGCCCGTCCCCGAGAAGCGCGCGCCGTGCGCTGGGCAGTAGAACGCATTGCCGTTCACGGTCACCGTGAACCCCTGATGCGGGCAGATCAGCGAGAGGGCGGTGAACGAGGTCGCCCCCGTGCGGACCAACGCGACTGGTGCACCACTGCCGCCGTCCACGCGCGCCACGCCACCGACAGCACCCAATGCGGAATACTGCGAGAGCGTCACTACGAGCGTCGTACTTCCGGTCGTGGACGCGGGCCCCGCGGGGCCAATCTGTCCGTCGCCGCACGCGGCCTCGAGCAGCGTCAGCGCGGTCAGCGCCGCCGCGCCTAAGAACTCGCGGCGCCGCAGTGCGCAGCTGGGATCGCAGGTGTGTTCGTCGGCCATGTGCGAACCCCTTTCAGAGGGTGATCTGAGCGCTGGCCCATTGCGTGGGCTCCGAATCAGACTCGTACCACTTGTCCACGTTGACGACCACGAAGTTGCCGTCGCGGCGAATGACGAGGCGATCCATGTTGCGCGTGGCCCGTCCCGAGATGAACTGGCCGTCGAACTTGTATCGCGATTCGTGCTTGGTGCAGAAGAACCCGCCGCCCGCGGGATCAGTCTTCAGCGCCGTGTTCTGGTGCGGGCAGGAGAGTGCGAACGCGTAGACGTGCCCCTGATACCGCACGAGGATCACTTCGTTCTTGTCGTCGAATTGTACGCCGTCCGCCGCAGGAATTGCGTAGCGCGCGTCGGCGTGATCGCGCGAAACCGCGCGCATGAGCGGCGGCGCGCCTGAAGCGCCACGCGGCGCGAGCCCCGCGGCTACCAGCGCCGCGGCGAAGACGGAGACGTCTTTGACGAAGGTGCGGCGGGCGACCGGGCAGTCGCCCGAACAGTCGTGAGTGCTCATGGAGTGGCGGAAGTTGCGAAGGTCAGGCGTTCTTCAAAAGGACGCCGCCCAGCACGACGGCGAACCACAGCACGTAGCTAACGCGCGACGACAGCACGAGCCGCGCCCACGTCGTGTTGATAGTGGCCGGTGCACGCTGCATCCCACGCTCGATGAACTGCAGCCACGCCCCGTTGGCGAGGAGCAGGACGAACGCCGCCATCTTGCCCCACCAGATCAGCGACGGACCGTAGGTCTTCAGGTCGGCGGCCGTCATGAGCAGGCCTGACACCACAGCCATCGCGAGGCCAATCAGCACGGGGCGGTGCGTTCGTTCGACTTCGGCGAGCAGGCGCGGCCGCGCTTCGTCTGACGCCGTTCGCGCCTTCCACATCGCCCGGTCGGCGGCGATGGCCAGGCCGCCGCCGCCAAGCATCCCCGCCAGGTGCATGAACATCAGCACGGCCTGCGTCGGCGACGACTTGGAGTAGAACTTCGCCCACGGCCGCGCCAGTTCAATCAGCGTATCGAGCGTGGGCACGTCAGTCTCTCCGGAACGGCTTGAGCATCATCGCGTACGACACCGTCGCGATCGAGATGGACGTCAATGCCACCGTCCTGTGCAGCCGGCGCTTGTCGATGGAACCTTCCGCCTGATCCGCCAGCTGGCCCGCCACGGTGAAGCCGGCGTCGGCCAGCAGCATCAGTGCGCTGTGCGCCGTGCGCCACGTGCGGCCGTTCTCCTGCCTTCGCGATTCCCACCAATTGAGAGCGCCGGTGTACGTGTTGATGCCAAACAATCCGGCCAAACCGGTCGCGGCGACTCGGTGGCCCACCTTTGCCCATTCGGGGGCGGAGGCGTTCTTCTGCATCAGTTGGTTGCCCGCCGCGTACTCGAACGCGAACATCGGCAGCATCGTGTACGATGCCAGCTTGTGGATCTTCAGCCGCGTGTGGTATGCCTCGCTCAGGCGCACGGCACGGCGGCGCACGCGCACGGTGTCCGCGTCCGACTCCGCTTCCGGCGCTCGCACGCCGATGCGCGACGCTTCAACGCGAGGACTGGCGCCGACGACTGGCGGATTGTCCGCGCCCTGCGGGGCGCCGACACCAAGCGCCACGATCAGCGCGACTGCCCCACCTGCGACCATTGAAGACTCCACTGCGAGAAAAGTGCGCGCGTCCGCGATTCCTGCTGATACCGCAGACCGCCCGCCGAGTTCCGATGCAATACACGAGACACTTCAGAAGATAACAGCCCTCAGCGGGCGTCGTGCCAAGGCAATCGGTCGTCTTGTTAGATTGCCCGTGTGACCCAGATCACCATGGCCGGCGTGTGCGTCGAGTTCGGCGCCACATCCTTGCTGCGCGACGTGTCATTTACAGTCGCCGACGGCGAACGTTGGGGCATCGTCGGTCGCAACGGCGCCGGCAAGACGACGCTCTTTCGCTTGCTCACGGGCGAACAACGTCCCACGGCCGGTGCCGTCTCGCGCGCTGGTGGACTGAAGATCTCGCTGCTTGACCAGCATCGCGACTTCGGCGACGCCGTGACGGTGTGGGAGGCGGCCGCGCAGCCATACGCTTCTCTCGTCTCGCTCGAGGCGTCCCTCGCCGAGCAGGCGCATCGTCTCGCGGACATGGGTGATCATCCCGATCCGGCCGCGCTCGATCGCTACGGTCACGACATGGAACGCTTCGCGCATGAGGGCGGATACGAGTTCCACGCGCGGGTTGACGCCGTGCTGCAGGGCCTCGACTTCGACGCCGAAGAGGCAAAGGTCAAGCGCGTCGCCGTGCTGTCGGGGGGCGAACGCGGCCGCCTAGGACTCGCCGCGCAATTGGTGGCGCCCGCCGACGTGCTACTCCTCGACGAGCCCACGAACCACCTCGACCTCTCAACCACCGAGTGGCTGCAGCAGTACCTCGTCGACCGCCGCGGCACCGCACTGATCATCAGCCACGACCGCGCCTTCCTCGACGAGACGGTGGATCACGTGCTGCACATCGAGGACGGCACGGTCGTCGCCTATCGCGGAGGCTATTCCGCGTTCGTCACGCAGCGTGCGGAACGGCGGCTGGCGCTCGAACGCCAGGTGAGCCAGCAGCGCAAGTTCATCGCCAAGGAAGAGGAGTTCATCCGCCGCAACATCGCAGGTCAGAACACCAAGCAGGCCCAGGGACGGCGCACGCGCCTCGACCGCCTCCCCCGCCTCACGCCGCCGCCTGGCGCGGAAGATGCGATGTCCTTCTCGCTCGAGATCGTCGAACGCGGCGGCGATCGCGTCGTCTCTTGCGACCGGCTCGAGATTGCCGTCGCGCGGCGCACTCTTGTGAAGGACTTCCACGCCACGGCGATGCGCGGCGACGTCGTGGCCATCGTCGGCCCCAACTGCGCGGGCAAGTCCACACTACTGCGCACCATCCTCGGCGAGCGCGAACCCACTTCGGGTGAGGCGCGCCTCGGCGGCTCCATCACGGCGGCGCACTTCCGCCAGGACCTCGCGCAGGTCCCGATGGGCACCACCGTCTACGATGTGATCAACGACCTGCGGCCCCTCTGGACGCGCGGACAGATTCAAGGACTGCTCGGCGCGTTCGGGTTTTCGGGCGACACCGTGCAGCGGCGCACCGACGTCTGCTCGGGTGGCGAACGCTCGCGACTTGCGCTCGCGATGATCACGCTCTCGCGCGCCAACTTGCTGGTGCTCGACGAGCCGACGAATCATCTCGACGTCGAGTCCATCGAAGCCATCGAAGACGCCCTCGACGGCTACGCGGGCACGGTGTTGCTCGTCAGCCACGACCGCGCCTTCCTGCGTGAGCTCTCGACGCGGGTATGGGCGTTCGACGGCACGCGCGTGGAAGACTTTGCCGGCACGTTCGTGGAGTGGGAGGAGCGCCAAAAGGCGCGTGCCGCGGCGGCTGCGGCAGAAGCGGCGCGCATGGCGGCCGCCCGCCGTGAAGCAG
Organism: Gemmatimonadota bacterium; assembly: GCA_023249305.1. GTDB lineage: Bacteria > Gemmatimonadota > Gemmatimonadetes > Gemmatimonadales > Gemmatimonadaceae > PNKL01. The sequence continues at coordinate 87,267 of JAHFCU010000002.1, read as the reverse complement.
AGAAGAAGCTTGCGCAGCGCAGCACCGACGCGCAGGATCGGGATCAGGCCGCGCGGCGCGCGCGGCGACAGGCCGAGGCGGCCGCCAGCACGGCTGAGCGTGAGGTCAGCGCGTGCGAGCATCGGGTTGAGGAATTGCGCGCGGCATTGCAGGACCCTGCCCTCTATGACGGCAGCGCCGCGGCCGCGCGCCGCGCGGCTGAGTTCACGCGCGCGCTCAAGGACGCCGAAGCCGCGCTGGACGGCGCGATGCATCGCTGGGTCGAAGCCACCGCTGCTCTCGACCTCGACTAGCGCAAAGCGGACGCGCCCTGCTCGACGTCATCGAGCGGGGCGCTTTGTCTTTCGAGAGGTGCGACCTACACCGCCGCGGGCCTCACCTTCTCGTACTGCTCGACGGCGTAGCGCAGAGCCAGGACCGCCGAAGCCTTGAGTTCGTACTCGACCGCGAGTTCCCCGAGCTGCGCCGCGGAGTGGCGGCTCATTTGCGCCGACTTGACGTTGCACGCGTTGTGGCGCCGCGCGTACTCGCGACTGGCGTGCCAGAGCGTGTTGGCCGCATGCCACGTGGCTTCATCGAGGCCGTCGCGTGCTCCGGATCCCACCGCAGAGTAGCGCTCACAGGACTCGGCGAGGATGCGGACACACGTCACCGACACTTCGATGACCGCTTCCAGTTCCTCCTCGCAGCAATGCCGGTCCAGCACGCGTCCGACGCGCGCCTGCTGGCGGCAGCATTCTGCCGCCGAACGAAACATGTTGTCGGCTGCGCACTGCAATGTGGGCTGCTCCTTGACCGCAAGCGCGCCGCCATTGGCAGGACGTCCTTTCGAGTTCGGCATACCAACGCCTTGACCGGGATGGGGGAGGGGGCTTTGAACAATTGGCCGGGTGCGCACCGTGAAACAAGCTCCCTAGCGCATTTCCCCCGCGCGGACGTGCAGGGGGAACGAGACCCGCCGCAGGGTGTGTGGCTCCCCCCACCGCTCGCTGACGGACCGGGCGAAGGCGTCGAGACTGTCCCGCCCGCGCGCAGCCAAGCAGCGCTGAACCGCCGACCAGGTCTCCACGTATCCGAGGAACTGCGGAAGGGTCATGTCCGTGACGAGGTCGAAGGGGGGTACGTCCAGCTCGTCGATCGGCAGGGCCACGGAACGATAGCCCTCGTCCACGAGGCGCCGTTCAGGGGGCCAGAAGGCGCCGATCGTCACGCGGTAGAAGAACTCGACCAGTTCATTGATGGCCGGTTCGATCTTGCAGAGCGAGTAGCACCAGACGGCCAGCAGGCCGCCGGGCTGCAGCACGCGGCGGGCCTCGCCGAGGAACGCATTCACGTTCATCCAGTGCAACGCTTGCGCCGCCGTGACCAACTGCGCGCTCGAGTGGTCGAGGCCGCTGTCGCACGTCGCCACGCGATACTCGACGCGAGGATGCGGTTTCGCCCGTGCGATCTGCTCTGTACTCGGGTCTGTGGCAACGACCCGCGCGAAACGCTCGGCGAGCCCGATCGCCGCCTGTCCGTTTCCCGTCCCGCAGTCCCACGCGAGCGTGGTGCTCGGTGCCCGCAGCGCGAGATAGTGGAACAAAACCGCGGGATAGCGCGGCCGGAACTGAAGGTACGTCTGCGCGTGCCCAGAGAAGTGGTCGGCAAAGTCGCCGGGGGACATTCTCTCAGGGGGCGACACGGTCTTCCGCCACCAAGACCAGACGATCGCCGGCCGGGCTCAGCGCCAGCCGCGAGATGCCGCGCACGCCGTCCACGGCGAGGTCGGCGACCACACCCCAGCGCCCGCTCACCCACGCCAGCAGTCGCGAGCCGGCGCCGGCGAGGAGCACGCCGTCCGGCGTCCAGACATGGAAATCGGAGTGCGCCGGTGCCGGAGCGATCGGCGTCGAGCCTCCGGTACGCAGATCGAGCGCGGTGATCCACGCGCCGCCCTTGCCCTGCTGCAGAAAGCTGATCGCCGCGCGGCCGGGAATCTTCTGCAGCGCACGACCAATGTCGCGCGCGACGATCTCCGCCGTTCCCGTGCGCACGTCGGCGAGTTGCAGTGTGGCGGGCGCGTTGCCGGGCGCGCCGAGCGGCGCGCCAAGCACGTACAACCCGAGCATCACGTCGCTTCCCCAGACGTGATAGCCGACCGGCTTGATGTTCTCGAACAACAGCGCGGGTTGCTCCGACCCATCAAGCGCGAACCGCCAGAGCCGCTGGGCACTGTCCGCCTCCACCCGCACTGTCGAGAAGTGTCGGCCGTCGGGCATCGGCGTCGGCGAGTATTCGCTCTCGACGCGCGTGCGCGTCACGTTGGTGCGCTCGCGCGAGGCGAGGTCGAGGCGCCAAATATCCGACGGTCCGTCGCCCTCGATCACCGTGTACAGAATGGCGCGGCCGTCCGGCGTGAACGCTGGCTGGTTGTCGTAGCCAATGCGCTGCGTGAGGTTCTCGGCGCGGCCGACGCGCGGAACACCGGGTCCCGTGAGCGTCGCCATCCAGATGTCGGTGGACGGCCGTCCCTGCGCCTGCGCCGTGGGCCGTGAGGCGAGGATGACGCAGAGACCGATGAAGAGGGAACGTGATGTCATGGGTTGGCGGCTCCGGTTCTCCCTCAATTCGACGAGGCGCCGGGCACGTCGGCAAGCGCTGGCCGTAGTTCACCGGCGCACTCGCCGAAGCCGATGCGCCGGAAGCCATCGCGCTCGCACCATCCGCGCATCGTAATCTCGTCGCCGTCCTGCAAGAAGACACGTGTCTCACCGGTGGACAGCGTGATTGGTTCCTGCCCGCGCCACGCGAGTTCCAGGAGGCAGCCTCGCGATCCGCGCTCCGGTCCCGACACCGTGCCGCTCGCTATCAGGTCGCCGGGGCGTAAGTTGCAGCCGCTGCTTGCGTGGTGCGTCAGCATCTGCCCGAGTGTCCAGTACATGCTGCTGAAATCGCCGCGGCTCAGCCGTTCGGCGCCGGCGCCGGCGATGCGCATCGCGGCCGTGCGCAGCCACACCTCGAGCGTGATGCCAAAACCGCCGCGCGTGCGGTCCGTCGCATCTTCCAGATACGGAAGCAGCGCCGGATCCTCCGACGGCCGTACGGTCGCCGGCACGCGAAAGGGCTCGAGCGCATCCAAGGTCACAACCCACGGCGACACCGACGTCGCGAAGTTCTTGGCGAGGAAAGGTCCCAGGGGTTGGTATTCCCACTGCTGCACGTCGCGCGCCGACCAGTCGTTGACGAGACAGAGGCCAAACAGGTAGTCGTCAGCTTGGGCGAGCGCGATGGTGTCGCCCTGCCGGTTGCCGCACGCCACGTAGGCGCCGACTTCGAGTTCGTAGTCCATGCGCGCGCTCGGCGTCACGGCCGACGGACCTTCGGGGCGTGCCACGGTCTGCCCGCGTGGGCGGCGCACGGATGCGCCGCTTGCCACGATGCTCGATGCGCGCCCGTGGTAGCCGATCGGCATCCACTTGTAGTTTGGCAGCAACGGATCGTCGGGGCGGAACATGGACCCGACGTTCGTCGCGTGGTGCACGGAGGCGTAGAAATCCGTGTAATCGCCGATCTCCGCCGGCACGCGCATGCCGATGGAGTCTGTGGATGCAAGAACGTCCGCGGCGACGGCGCGCGCGCCTTTACCCTCGGCCGTGTCGGCGCGCAGCAGGCGGTGCACGACGCGACGTACCTTGCGCGCGTCCTCGCGTCCGAGGGCCATCAACGCGTTGAGCGACCATGACGTCAGCGCGGCCTTCACGGCCGGATCTACGGCGGAGAACAGGCCTTCGTGCACCGTGGCGAGACAGTCCAGCACGCGGTCGCCAATGGCGATTCCCACGCGCGGCCGTTCCTCGAAGTCGTGGCGGAAGATCCCGAACGGCAGGTTCGCGAGCGGGAATTCCGTGTCCGGCGCGTTCGCGCTCTCCACCCACGAGGTGGCGGACGGATCGTGCGTTTCGTCGAGCAGTGATTGGGTCACGGCAGGGGGAGGGCCGAAAGGTCGTCGAGCGGTTCACGGAACGAACACGAGCCGAAGCTCACGGCGAAACCTGCGCGGTCAGCGGCGAGCGTCTTCGTGCTGAGTGTGTGGTCGCGCCACGAGACACCGGCGTCCGTGGCGCGGAACGCACGAATGTCGCGCTCGTCGAGCAACTGCGCGAGAGTGTCGGGTGTCTTGCCTCGTCGGGCGAACGACGCCGCGAGGAAAACATTGAGATACCCGAACATCGCGCCGCGCGCAGCGTGAGGCTCATACGTCAGCGCATACTCACCGCGCAGCGGATGATGCAGGCCGGCCGTGGCTTTCATCATCACGCCGTGGCGCGCGCACGTGAGGAGGAACCGCGCGACGTCATCAGCGGCGGGAAACGCCTCAACGGTCACGCCGCCCGTGCGCACCTTGGCACGCATCCCCTGCGCCGCGACCGCCGCGACCAGCGGCTCCGGATCGTCGCGCACGGGCAGCTCCACAAACACGGCGGCGACGGACGCAAGCGGCGCGAGCGCCCGCACCTCCTCGACGGTCGTCGCCCGCGTCTCCACTGTATCGGCGTGTGCGCGGCCCGTCATCCGTGCATTGAACGCGCGGATCGTGTCCGCATCAGTCGCTTTCGCCAGCACCGCGAGTCGCCACGGCGCGCCATCGAGATGGGGCCGAGCCGCCGTCTCGAACTCGTCGAGCCGGGCGACGGGAACGACGAACCTCGCGAGCGCCCATCCGTCGGCGCTCGCGCGGTGCGCCGCGTAGTTCGCAACCGCGTCGGCCATGGACAGCCCGGCGGGAGGGAACAGGCCGGCGTAGTCAATCAGCTCACTCAAGAGTGTTCGCAGCGCTGCATTCATTTGCCGCCCACTGTCCACCGTCCACCGTCCACCGTCTGCCGTCCACTGTCCACCGTCTGCCGTCTGCCGTCTGCCGTCTGCCGTCTGCCGTGCTCACATCTTCGGCCGTGTGTCCAGGTGTCTCCCGAGCCAGCCGTGGAACTCCTTGTACCACAGTTGGCTGTTCTGCGGCTTGAGGATCCAATGCCCCTCGTCAGGAAACACGACGATGCGCGCCTCCACACCCTGGCGCCGAAGTGCGGTGAACATGGACAGACCCTCAGTGTACGGCACGCGATAGTCGAGTTCGCCGTTGATGACGAGCGTCGGCGTCTTGAAGTGCTGCGCGTACAGATGCGGCGAGAACTTGCGGTACTGCGTCGCCATCGCGGTCGGGTTCCAGAAGGGGCCGCCGTATTCCCACTCGGGGAACCAGAGCTCCTCCGTGGCCGCATACATGTTCTCGAGATTGAACGGCCCCGCGTGCGACACAAGCGCCTTGAAACGGTTCGTGTGTCCGGCGATCCAGTTCACCATGTAGCCGCCGTACGATCCGCCGGCGGCCGCCGTGCGCGTGCTGTCCATCCACGGATTCGCCTTCAGCGCGGCGTCGAGCCCCTTCATCAGGTCCACGTAGACCTTGCCGCCCCAGTCCTTGCTCACGCCATCCGTGAGTCTCTGTCCGTAGCCCGTGGAGCCCGTGGGGTTGATGATCACCAGACCGTACCCGCCGGTCGCGAACATCTGGTAGTTCCACCGCGTGCTCCACGCATCGAGCCACGCCCCCTGCGGGCCGCCGTGAATGAGCAGCAGCACCGGGAACTTCTTCCCGGCCTCGAACTGCGGCGGCTTCATCACGAAGCCATGGATCTTCACGTTGTTCGCGCCGGCGAACCAGAAGTCCTCGAGCGGCGGCAGGTTCAGCGGTGCCAACAGCGCATCGTTCTCGTGCGTGAACTGGCGCTGGTTGCTCACCCCCGAACCGTCGAGCGTGCCAATCCACACCTCGGCCGGCGCCGACGCCGACTCGCGGATCCATGCCACGGTGCTGTTCTTCGCGATCGAAAGTTGGGTGTTGTTGTGCTCGGTGATCACCGCCTGCGGCGCGCTGGCCTTGCCTGCGGCATCAATCGTCACGCGGAAGTACTTGTCGCGGCCGATATCACCCGTGAGTACGAGCAACGTTTTGCCGTCGGGTGCGGGCACGTATCCATCGGCGTTACGGTCCCACGTCGGCAACAGTTCGTATTGCTTGCCCCCCGTGACGTCCATCGCCATCAGACGCCACTTGTCGGCCTCGAAGCCGGCTTGCTTCTGCGACGCGTAGAACCCTGTCTTTCCGTCCACAGGCGTCACGGGATTCTGATCGGCTCCCGCGTTGTCGGCTGTCACCACGCGGGCATCGCCGCCCGCGATGCTCACCGCGTAGATGTTGATGTCCGTCGTCCACGCGTTCTTCGCCCCCTGATCCTTGGCCGTGAACGCGAGCGCGCGGCCGTTCGGGGCAAACGTGTAGCCCTCGCTTCCGCCGAACGGTCCGGGCGGCACATCGTACGTCGCTCCGGGCACGAGGTCGCGCGGGTCGCTCCCCTCGGGCTTCACGACAAACAAGTGCGAGCGAGTCCCCTCGTCGTACGCGTTCCAGTGACGGAGCAGCAACTCGTCGGCGATGTGCGCCTTCACTTTGTTCTCGCCCTTCGCCTTCTCTTTCGCTGCGTTGCACGCCTCGTCCCGGCATTCGGGATACACCGCCGACACGAACGCGATGTGCTCGCCCGTGGGTGACCAGACGGGACCGCTCGCTCCGCCCGTGAGGTTGGTCAACTGCCGCGGCGCGCCACCATTCACCGGCGCAATCCACATCTGGCCCGCGCTCGTGTACGCCACCGACTTGCCGTCGGGCGACCAGCGCGCCTCGGCGGCGATCGTCTTGCCGTCGGGGAACTGGCGTGCCGCCCCGCCGCTCACCAGTGCCAGCCAGGTGCGCGTCGTGCGCTTGTTAGCCGCCAGGTCCGTACTGCGCACCGCGTACAGCAGCCACTGCCCGTCAGGGGAGAGCTGCGGATCCGAGGCGATCTTCGCCGCGGCAAAATCCTCGAAGGTGATGGCTCGGCGCTGTTGAGCGCCGATCGATGGCGCCAGCAGCAACGCCGCGAGCGCCACGAGGCGAACACGCTGAAGCAGTGACATGCAAGACTCCCGCGGCCACCCGGCCGCCGAGGTTCAGAGATTCGGCAGGAATTCGGGAAACGACGCCGTAAGGCGTGCGGAGAGATCGGGCATCTCGCGTAGCAACCGGAAGTCCGAGAACTCGAAGCCCGGCGCGACCGTGCATCCCGCGAGCGTGTACTCGCCCGTGCAGCGGACCGCTTGCCAGCAGCCGGCGGGCACGGCACGCACGGGCACCTGCGCGGCACCCACCGGGCCGACCACCTCGGTCCGTGCACGCGTCACTTGCGCATCGAGCAGGTGCAGCTCAAGGGGCGCGCCTTCGTACCAGTGCCAAATCTCGTCCGACGCCACCCGATGCCACTTGTTCACGTCGGTGCCGCGCAGCAGGTAGAAGATCGTCGTCGCGGCCCACCGCTCCGAGCGTCCGTCGTCGGTGCGCACCATCCGCCGCGACCGGAACAGTTCGCGATAGAAGCCGCCCTCGGGATGCGGCGCGAGACGAAGCTCGCGTACCAGTTCGTCCGCGCGACCGCTCATGGCAGACTCTGGCGCAGCTTCACCGCCGTCGCCCGTTCACGCACCTTGATGTTGACCATTTCCACCGCCACCGAGAACGCCATCGCAAAGTAGGTGTATCCCTTCGGCACGTGATAGCCGAAGCCTTCGATGATCAGGTTGCCGCCGATCATCACGAGAAACGAGAGTGCGAGCACCTTGATGGTCGGGTGTCGCTCGACGAAATCCGAGATCGGCGTGGACGCCCACAGCATGACCATCAGCGCCGCCACGTTGGCCGCGATCATGATCTCCACCCGCTGCACCATGCCCACGGCGGTGATGACCGAGTCCACCGAAAACACGATGTCCACCACCATGATCTGCGCCACGACGGCCAGCAACGCCGTCTTTACCTTGGCTGCGCGTTGGTGCGCGGCGCCCTCAAGCTTGGAGTGGATTTCGTAGGTCGCCTTTCCAATCAGGAACAGGCCGCCGATGATCAGGATCAGATCCCGTCCGCTGACCGCGCGTCCGAAGGCGGTGAAGAGGTTACCGGTCAGCCCCATGATCCACGTGATACTCAACAAGAACGCGATGCGCGTGACGAGCGCCCCCGTGAGGCCCAGTCGCCGCGCCTTCGGCTGCTCATGCCGAGGCAGCTTGCCGGCGAGGATCGCGATGAAGATGACGTTGTCAATGCCGAGGACGAGCTCGAGCGCCGTCAGCGTCAGGAGCCCGACCCACACGTTCGGATCGGCAAACCACGAGAGCATAGGGTTTGATTGAGAGGTGAGAGGGACCGTGGCCGCGTTGCGCGCCCCGGCGACTAAGCTACCGCGACTCCGGGGGCGGCGGAGCGGCGCCGCCCGTCCATGTTATCGTCCACTCGCGCGTCTGGCCCGGTTCGATCCAGTGCGCTCCGTCCCACGCACCGAGCGCGTCGCTCAGCGTGTCGGGCGCGCCGATGGCCGGTTCGAACGCGAGGTTCATGTACGGTGCCGGCTTCCGCCACGGCAACCACGACGTCCGCGGCAGCGGGTTCCATGCACCATGGTTGATCCAGAGGGCGAGCTGCGGTATCTCGTAGGTGCTGAACCGCACAGTGAGTTCGTCCTGCTCCTCAGCGACGCGAAGCGCCTGATCACCCGGCGGTAGGTCCATGAACAGTTTGCAGGCGTACGGTCGCTTCCATGCCAGCGCCGGTGCCGATAGGTCAAGCAGTTGCCCGCCGCTACGCGCTCGTGGCCAGCGATGCTCGGCGCTCGCGCCGCCGAGGTCAACTCCGTGCTGCGCCCAGACGCGCACGCGCGCGCCCTCCGGCAACCGCAGCCGCGTGCCCTTCCCGAGATTCAGCAGTGGATGCGCCGACCAGATGAATGGCATCTTCAGATCGCCCGTGTTCGTCGCCGCATACTCGCAGCGCACGTCGCCATCCGGCGTCACGACCACCGACCGTTCAAAGCGGTACGGAAGGTTCACGCCCTGCCATACCAGATGCGCCCGGTGTCCCTCGTCGCCGGTGGTCAGCGACATGTCGGCCCGCTGAGACCACAGTTCACCGTGATCGGGCAGCTCGCGGGCGCCATAGCCACGCACGATTGTCGGCAATGTGCAAGGTCCTACCGTCGGGAAACACTCATCGAAGCCGCCGCTATCGGCCGTGAGCACGTACGAGGTCCCGGCGACGGGCGCCCGGAACGGCAGCTGCGTATTGTGCCAGAGCCACTGCCGCTCGCCGAACCATAGCTCCGCAATCTTGCCGCCGAGCGCTGGGATGATGACGACGCGCGCATTCCCTCCGCGGAGCTCGACGGTACCGAAGGACAGCGCGGCCGCGGGTGTCGCCATCCGGCCTACCGGATGTCCGCCAGTTCGATACCGCGTGTGGCGAAGACGCGCGTGATGGCGTCACCGATCTTGTTGTTGGGAGTGCTCGCGCCGGCGGTCAACCCAACGGTCACCGGCCCGCTTCCCAGCCAATCCATCGTCTCGACACGTTCTCCCGAGACTGGATCGCGCGCGCTGATGGACCCGCGCGCGGGATCGATGCAGAGCGCGTCCTCGAGATGGTATGTCCGCACTCGCTCAGCGCACAGCGCGGCCAACGACAGCGTGTTGCTCGAGTTGTACCCGCCGATCACGAGCATGACGTCCGGTGGATTCTGCAGCATCGCGTTCACCGCATCCTGCCGGTCCTGCGTGGCACTGCAGATCGTGTCGAACGTCCGGAAGTTGGCCCGGCGGTATTCCTCGCCGTTGGCGGCGGCCATGGCCTTCCCCACCACGTCGCCGATCGCCAGCGACTCGCGCGCGAGCATCGTCGTCTGGTTGGCGACTCCGATGCGTCGCAAGTGCACATCAGGGTCGAAGTGAGCGCTCGCGGCCTTGCGGTACTTCGCGAGGAAGGCGGCGCGGTCGCCGCGGCCTTCGATATACTCCGTGACGTCGCGCGCCTCGTCCATATTGCGTACCACTACATACGTGCCGCCCGGGAATCGCTCAACTTGCGACGCGGTCGCCCGCGTCTCCTCGTGGTAGTACTTGCCGTGGATCAGCGACGTGAGGCCGTCACGGGCGTACGCTTCGACGCGCTTCCAGACGTTGAGCACCGAGCCGCATGTGGTGTCCACCACCACGCACCCGCGCTCGCGCAGCGTCTGGAAGTCGGCCATCGTCACTCCGAACGCCGGGAGTATCACGACGTCGTCCGCCAGGACGCCAGCGTAGTCGAAACCGGCGGGACCCGGCATGAGAATCTCGATCCCCATTTCGCGCAGGCGCAGGTTGACGTGTGGGTTGTGGATGATCTCGCCGACCAGAAAGACGCGCCGATCGGGGAACTTGTGGCGCGTCTGGTAGGCGTACTCCACCGCGCGCTCAACGCCGTAGCAGAACCCGAACTCGCGAGCCAAGCGCACAGTCACGTCGCTCGCCGTCAGTTCGTAGTCCCGCGCGCGCAGCAGGTCCACCACGTGGCCGGAGTAGTCGGCGGACAGCGTTGCCTCGACGTCCTGCTTTAGGCCGAAGCCCTTGCGGAAGTAGGTGGCGTCCGGGGCGCTCATATTTGGAATCTAGTGGACACCAGACGGTTCCGGGGGCTAGTCTCTAGGGGATGAGCGAGCACTTCGATCTCGTGGTGGTCGGCGCCGGCCCGGCTGGAGAGAAGGGCGCGGCGCAGGCCGCCTATTTCGGCAAGCGCGTCTGCTTGATCGAGCGCGCGCCGAAGCCGGGCGGCACCGCCGTCAATAACGGCACGATTCCAGCGAACACGCTGCGTGAATCGGGCGTGCTAATGTCGGGCCTGCGCCGCAAGGGGCTCTACGGCGTCGAGTTCCACGTGCAGCCCGACTTGTCCGTCGCGGACTTCATGCAGCGCGAGCGCCAAGTGGTCGAGAGTGCGTGGCGTGACATCGAGGACAACCTCGCGCGGCACCAGATCACCGTTGTGCAAGGCGCCGCGTGCTTCACGAGTCCGCAGGCGCTCGAGATCACGCGCCACGGGCAAGATTCACGCAGCATCACGGGCGACATCTTCCTCGTCGCGACCGGCTCGCATCCCTGGCGTCCCGCCAACGTTCCGTTTGACGGCGCGGTGGTGATCGACAGCACCGACGTGCCCACGATGCCCGCGATTCCCGCGCGCCTGATCGTCGTCGGCGGCGGCACGATCGGCTGCACCTATGCGTGCATTTTCGCCGCACTCGGCGCGCAGGTCACCATCGTGACTGGGCGCGAACGCCTGCTGGCCCAGCTTGAGCACGAGGTGGGCGACGCCTTGCGGCAGGAAATCACGCGGCGCCTGGGTATTCACGTCCAACTGGGCGTTGAGATCACGGGCATCGAGGCGAAGGAAGGGCTCGGCCATGTCACCAGCTCCGACGGCACGACGCTCGTCGCCGAACGCGTGCTCTACTGCGTCGGGCGCGAAGGGAGCACCGCGCAGCTCGGACTCGACAACGCCGGTGTCGCCACGAACGCTCGCGGTTTCATACTCGTGGACGAGCGGTACCGCACGAGCACGACGAACATCTATGCCGCGGGTGACGTGATCGGCTATCCGGGCCGAGCGTCCACGTCGATGGAGCAGGCGCGCGTGGCGATGTGCCACGCCTTTGGCCTGCGCTATAAGCAGGCCGTGTCGTCGGTCGTGCCGTACGGCGTCTGGACGATTCCCGAGGTCGCGACCGTCGGCATGTCAGAGCAGGAAGCGCGAGCCCGCGGGCTCGACTGCGAGATTGGCCGCGCAGACCTCAGGCACAACGCGCGGGGCCAGATCCTCGGCGAGACGACTGGATTCGTGAAGCTCGTCTTCAACCGTGAAGATCAGCAGCTGCTCGGCGCCACCGTCGTCGGCGAAGGCGCCTGCGAGATCATTCATGTGGCCAGCGCCGTCCTCGCCCACGGCGGCTCACTGGACTACTTCATTCAGGCCGTCTTCAGTTATCCGTCGCTGACCGAGGCGTACAAGTACGCGGCGTATGACGGCCTGCAGCGGCTTCAGAAGCGCATCAGGGCGTCAGGCGGGTTGGCGGCGGAGTCTAGGGGCTGAACGCACGCCGTGGGGTGCACTAAGCGGAGAACTGATGGCGGATGGCTGATGCGCCATCCGTCATTGCTTGTCGGCCATCAGTCACTCTCAACGAACCGTGCGATCTTCTCCCGCACGTCGGCCGGTATCGGGTACTTCGCCATCGTGTCCTTTTGCACGCAGACCACGGTGAGTGTCGCCGACGCGCGGTGCGCACGGTCCCCGGCGCGGTACACTTCGAATCGCATCGTCAGCGACGTCTCGCCGACGCGCGCAAACGACGCCTCAATCTCGACGGGCTCGTCCATCTGCGCTGGTGAATGAAACTCCACCTGGAGCGCCTTGCGCGGCAGCCATACGCCGCCCGACGAGCGCAGCGCTTCGTATGGCAGGCCGCACTCACGAAACATCTCATGCTCAGCCACCTCGAACATCCGTAGGTACGCGCTGTAGTGGATGATGCCAAGAGGGTCGCAGTCGGACCAGCGGACGCGATCTGAAATCGAGTAGTGAGGCATGAGGAGGGGTGCGGGGGTTTGGTGCGGAGGAACGACTGGAGGGAGGGGTGAAGGGTGAGGAGCGATCCGCTCCTGCTCACCCCGGACTTCGCTCATCCTCCTTCACCAAGCCCCCGTACTCCGCCCTCGTCCCTCCGTAGAGTTCCGCGCCGAGTACTGGCGCCAGCGCATAGGCCAAGATCGTTTCGTATGCCTGCTGCCTGTTGACCAACCCCTCAGTCAGAATGCCCACCGCGCCGGGGCCATGCTTGATGTTCTCCGTACCGATCAAGCAGTCAATCGCGTGCCCGAGTTCGACGCCGTTGCGGATCAGCGTCGCCACGGTACTGGGCAGAGGCATGGAAAGCGAACCGCCGACGTGCGCCGCTCCGTCGCGCGTCGCAACGACGGCCCACGCGCAGGTTCGCATCCCCACGGCGGTCTCCACCACGCCACCCTCGATGCCGACGCCGAGGTCCGCGTCGTGCGCATCGCGCGCCGAGCGCGCGCGGGTGGTGGCGCCTTCGATCGTCTGCACATCGCCGAGGGGCTGATCGGGAACGCCCGACGCCACGGCGAGGCCGTCAACCGCCGCGTCCGGTGCGAGCCGCGCGAGCACAGCGCGCACCGCGGCTAGCTTCACCGGGTTGGTGGACCCGACGGTGACGTGATGGATGTTGGCGAGAGGCACGGGATGTAACTTAGGCGCACGATGCCCCGCGCAAGAGTTCCGTTTGCCGCCGGCCGGCTGTGGCTCGAGTTCGTCAACACCGACGAGGCGCCGCGCCACGCCCAGCCGGACACCTTGGTCTCGTTCGACGGATACCTCGCCTGGCTCGAACGCACGGGGCTTCTGGATGCCGTGCGTCGTGCGGCGCTGCAGCGTCGCGCCGTCGAACAGCCAGCCAGCGCCAGCGCCGCCCTGCACGAGGCGCGTCGCATTCGCAGCACGTTGCGCCCGCTCGCCGAACGCGGACTGCACGCGTCGGAACGCGTGACGCAGGCCGCCGTGCTCGAGATCAACCGCCTGCTCGGACGCTCCACCGGCGTGCGCCGCATCGCCCACGACCCGCGCGATGGTTCATTCCATCAGACGTTCGTGCCCGCCGGCGATGCCTTCGCGGCACTGCTGATCCCAATCGTGGAAAGCGCGGCCGATGCACTCGTTACCGGCGAACTCTCACGCGTGCGCCGCTGTGCCGCCGATCCGCCATGCCCGCGTGTCTTTCTCGACACGAGCCGCAGCGGGCACCGCCGCTGGTGCGACATGCGCACCTGCGGCAATCGCGCAAAGGCCACCCGTCATCGGGCGGCCGTCAAAAGCACTCGGCGGAGAACTCCGGCGTCTTAACTCAACACCTCAAGTCTCCAGCCTCTAGTCCCTCTTTCCCCGTCGCTTGCCGCGACCTGCCGGAGAACCCGGACGGTAGCGTGACGCCCCGGTCGCGTCGCCCCCTGACGGTCCCTTCCACGGGTTCCCTCCCGAACGTCCGCGCGGACCGCCGGGGCGACCACCATTCTGATCACGTGATCGTCCCGACCGATCCCGCTTCGCATCCCGAGTGAAGCCGCGATCGGAACTCCGCTGCCGTTCATCGTCCGTGAACGGCTCATCGAGCCGCTCCTGCAGCTCGAGCAGCGTCGCCGCCTTCACCGCGCCCCGCGCTCCGCGCAGCACCACGAAGCGCAACGGCCGGTCGAGTACCGGCAATTCTTCCTCAACGAGCGTGCGCGCGATCTTCTCGGGCAGGCGCAGCCGGGCCACGCCCGTCACTCCTTCCGTCGTCTCTTCGACATCGTAGTCAATGGGCACGGCGCGGTCACGCACCTCCACCGCGCCAGGAAGCGTCATGAGCCGCTGACGCTCGACGCGCGGCACGAACGCGTCCGGATCGAGCGCGGCGCGCACCGCGCGCCACTCCTGCACGTCATGCACGCCGACGATTTCGCGTTCGTACCATGCGGTCAGTTCGGCGAGTCCGAGTCTAGGTGTGGTGCCGCCACTGCGCCGATATGCCTCGCGCACCTCGTCGACAGCCTGTCGGTTGCGCTGTACGGCCTGGTGATGCGCCTCGCCGCGCGCCATCGCTTCGGCAAGCACGCGCCGCGCCTCCGTCTCCATTCCCGGCGGGAACTCCCGCAGCGGTTCGCGTTCCCGTGATAGATCAAACCCGAAGTAAGTGACGCGCCGTTCGAGCGCGAGCGGTGACTGTTTGTGCTTGCCGTCGAACGACAGCAACGGCGCGTGCGCGGTCGCATGCCGCCGCACGAGATCCTTGGGCAGCTGCGTGCCCTCCACTGCCGCGCGCGGCACGCCCCAGCGATCGGCGAAGTACCGCACCGTCCCCGCGATCGCTCCCCACGTCCCGCAGACGCTCGTCTTCGACACGCGCGCCTCGTCCCCGCTCGCGGTCTGCTCGTCCATGACCAGGTCGAACGGCATGATCTCCGCCAGCAGCGCCGTGAACCGCCGTTCCACCGCCGGCGTGACCGCCGGCATGATGGTCGGCAGCGGGAGTCCCACCGCGCGGTAGATGCTCGCCATCGCCAGCGCCGCGTCCTCGAGCGCTTTCACGAGCACGCCGCGCCGCTCGGCCCACGTACTCACGCTGTCATCGAACAACTGGCGCGGCAGGCCGTACACCTCGCCGACGAAGCCGCACCGCGTGTACCCCTCGGCGTACACGTTGTACGCCGTCAGGTGGTCGCTGCCCGGCACGATGAGTCCCGACAGATCGCGATCCTCGCGCGTCATGCGATGCAGGCTCTCGATGCTCGCCATCACCGCGACGTACGGCAGAAGGTCGTCGTCGCAATGCACGAGCAATTCGGCCCACGGACGGTCCACCGGCATCGCCTCGACCTTCACGCCGTACGTCGTGAGTTTGCCGTTCTCAACAATGCCGCGCTCTTCGAGGAACTCGAGCGCGCGTCGGTAGCTCGCGCGGTCGAGCGGCACCGGCAGGTCGAGTTCGTCCGCACGCACGCCGAGCGCCGCACACGTGAGCGCCACACGTTCGCTGTCGCCGGCCAGCTGGAACTCGGGTTCGGTCGGCTGCAGTGCTTCGAATTGGATATCGCGATCGCTGAGGATGAAGACGCGCCCGCCCGTAACGCGCCCATGCACGCGCCCCGCCATTTGCAGGATCTCGTTCGCGCCGAGGTGCAGCCGCGTCAGCACGTTCTTGCCGTGCTCCACGAGGTTCGTGAAACGCGTGTCGTCAATGATCACCGTATCGAGGCCCTGCACGTTCAGCGCGCTCTGTCCGGCGGCGGTCATCGCCAGCAGGAACGGCTTGGGCTCCTGGCCCTCGAGGAACGGGCGGATCACGCGAATCGGCTCACCACCGTGGTAGAAGGCGACGTTCATGCGCGGAAACCGCCCCTGCACCATCGCCGCCGCTTGTTCGACGCCAGCGCGCGTCGGCAGGAACACGCCCACGCCGCGCTGCTCCTTGAACACGCGATTGAGGAACCGGTCGTCGAGGAAGTCGAGCGGTTGCTTGCGAACTACTTCGACGTCAGCAGCCTTCGCCGGGTCGAACGCGCTGCTCTCGATCACCTCGGCGGCGTTGAGGTAGCGCGCGTAGAACGCCGGATCCACCGTGGCCGATAGCCAGATGTAGCGGCACCCCACGCGCTTGCCGAGGGCGAGGCAGAGCTCGAGTTCCGCGGACGTCTGGTGGATCTCGTCCACCACCAGCGTGTCCTGCGGCCGGATGTCGCCGTCCTGAAACCAGCGCCGCGCGATGCCGGTGGTGACGATGACGACGTTCCACGTGGGCGTCTCGGGCGTCGCTTCGCGCTCGCGGTTGATCACTCCCACACGCAAGTCGTCGGTGGCGAGCATCACCTGCGCGATCGGCTTGATGCTCAGCGTCTTGCCGGTGCCCGTCCCCGCGACGATGCCGAACCCGGGGCGCCGTCCGTCGCGCACTCCTTCCTGCGTGAGCTGCGCGGCGATTGCCCGCAACCGCTCGCCGTGGTTCTTCCAGAGAACCGTTTCGATGTCGAGCGTGAAGCCCAGTTCGATCGTTTCGCACGCCGCGCGCGTTGGCGCGATGACGATGATGCGTCCCCCGGTCCCGCTCCGCACGAAGTCGTCATGATCGCGCGGGAGGTACGGGTCGCTGACGGGGCGCAGAGGCTGGGTTACTGCGGCTTCTCCGGCTTGCGTGGAGCGGGCTTCGCCGCTGTGTCCGCGGCGCGGTCGCGTACATCGTCGCGCGGACGGATCGCGCGAGCGCTCGGCGCGAGTTGACGCATAACCGGCAACTGGGCGCGGCCAGCAAAGGACGGCATTTCCGTCGTCTCACTCCGACGCTGCGGCCCGAACACGACCGCCGCGTTCGCCGGCCGGTTCCGGATGGCGTTCGCGCAGTCGGTCGGCGCCGGCTGCTGCGACGCCGGCACGCCGTTGATCCAGAGTCGACACAGCCCAACGGGCGGCGTGAACGCATCCGGCACGCGCGGCTGCTGCTCACGCACCTGCGGCTCGCGCGAGGGACGCTCGCGCGGCTCCTGCGCCGCGGCGGCGGACGCAAGGAGCAAGGCCGGGAAGATCCAGACGAAACGCTTCAGAACTGCCTCCACGCTGGGTGATGTCCCCGCCCTACAGACGATTCGGCACGCGGGGTCGCTACCCGGTCCAATCATACCCGCGGGCCGCGTTTCTGGTCCATCGGCGTCGCGCCTCAGCCGTCCCGCCTAGTCCCCAAACGAAATCCCGATTTTCCGCGCCGTTCGCACCGTGTCGTGATTCGGATCCACCCGCTTGTGCTCCCTCAGCGCCTCGACGATCGGAATGGCGACGATGTGCGGCGTCTGCAGCGCCACCATGTGCCCCCACTTCGCGTTCGCCACGGCCTCGGTGGCCGCCCCGCCGAATCGCGTGGCGAGCAGCCGGTCGTACCCGGTGGGCATGCCACCGCGCTGCAGGTGTCCGAGCACGAGCGACCGGCACTCCTTGCCCGTACGGGACTGGATGGCCTTCGCAATTCGGTCCGCCACTCCGCCGACACGGACCGACTGCCCCGGCATCGACTCGCCGATGACACCCTTCTCTCCCTCGAACTTGACGCCTTCCGCGACGACCACGATCGCGAATTTCTTGCCCGCGGCATCACGCGCCATGATGTGCGCGCACACGTTTTCGATGTCCCAGGCGATCTCGGGAATCAGGATCGCGTGCGCCTGGCCCGAGACGCCGGAATGCAGCGCGATAAAGCCGCAATCGCGGCCCATCACCTCGAGCACCAGCACGCGGTCGTGGCTCGAGGCGGTCGTATGCAGCTTGTCGATCGCCTCCATCGCCGTCGTGACCGCTGTGTCGAAGCCGAACGTCGTGACGGTGCCGCTGACGTCGTTGTCGATCGTCTTCGGCACCCCGACGATACGCACGCCTTTCTCGAAGAGCTTCTGTGCGATGGCGAGCGAGCCGTCGCCGCCGATCGTGATGAACGCCTCGATACCGAGGTTGCGGGCGTTGTCGATCAGCTCGTCCGAGCGATCCACTTCGACGAACGAACCGTCGGGCTGCCTGACCGGATAGTGGAACGGGTTGCCGCGGTTCGTGGTGCGGAGGATCGTGCCGCCCAAATGCGCGATGCCACGCACGGAGTCGCTCGTGAGCGGGATGACTTCGTCCTCGCCCAGCAGCCCCATGTAGCCGCGCTTGATGCCGAGCACATGCCAGCCGCGCTGGACCGCCGACATGACGGCGGCGCGAATGACGGCATTGAGGCCAGGGGCGTCGCCGCCGCCGGTGGAGATGGCGATTCTCATGACTCTGGAAGGTGAAGACGGACGACAGAGGACGGAAGTGCGGCGCGGACGGCAGACACGCAGCGTCCTGAGCTACTGCAGGCGTTGCTGTATCAATCCAAGCACTTCGCCCGGCTGCGCGTGCCGGCCGAGTTTGGACTTTTCGAAGACCGCCACGCCGTCAACCGTCACTTCAAACCGTCCGCCGCCGCTCGGCTGCAGCGACACGTCGGCGTTCGGAAACTGCTCGCGAATCGCGGCCGCCAAACTGACGGCCCGTGGTTCGTAGTTTCAAACGACGCAGAACTCGATGTTGACGCGCATCCGGCTGGCCTCCTGATCCCGCGAAATCTAGGGTGGCGCACTGCTCCAAGGAGGTCGGACTTCTCACCTGAGTGTCCGCCAAAAGACACCGCCAATATGATGTAAAGTGGACTTGACAATACGTAAATCATCCTTTACCATAGCTTCGCTGGCTTTGTCTGTCCTGTTGGTCCGACTGAGTCGTCCCAGCCACGAGTGTCATGAAGACGCATCTCCGACGCCTCCGCTTTGAGCGGGGGGAAATGAGTCAGGCGCAGCTGGCCGATCTCGTCGCCGTGTCGCGGCAGACGATCATCGCCATTGAGCGCGGTGACTACAACCCATCGGTGAAGCTCGCGTTGCAGTTGGCGCGTGCGCTGGGCACCACCGTGGAACACCTCTTCGTATTGGAGGCGAGCGATGCTGGGTAAGCGCGATGGGATCTTCTGGGTCGCCAGCGCGATCCTCGTGGCTTCGCTACTGCTCGCCGCGCTGGTCGGCAACGCTTTTCTGCTCCTGCTGGTGGCCTCGTACTTGTTGCGACCGACGCTGCATTCACTCGGCTTCTTCCCGAAGCTCACTGACGAACGCCAGCTGTTCATTCAGTATCGCGCGAGTAATGTGGGGTTCGTTGCAATGATCGTCGGGGTCATCATCGTGATCCTCCTGCTTATGGCGAAGGGCGATCACACATGGGAGATGCTGCTCGCTGTTCTGATGGCGGCACTCGCCTTGCGGGCGCTCGCCGGCGTGCTGATGGTCGGCGACCCACTGGTGGCCGGCGTGCGCATTCTCGTGGCGACGGGCCTTTTGCTGGCGTTGTTCGGAATCGCTGAAGGCGGTCTCTCAGGCGCCGGGGCTCATGTCATCCCTGGCCTGCTTGTCGTCGGCGTCGGTCTCGCCGGGAAACGGTGGCCGCGTCCGGTGGCGATCCTCGTGCTTGTCCTCTCGGCCTGCGTCGTCATCGCCATGACGCGCAGCATTCTCGCGGGTGGCCATGGTCGAGGATGGGGCGAAGTCGAGGCGTTGCTGTTCCTCACGATGCCGCCGATCGTCGCCGCTGTCTGCCTGCTGCGCGCTTCGGCACCGGGCGGAGATGTGACCGGTCCCGCCGCCGTCGCATTGCTCGCGATGCTCGGAGGCGTCGCCGTGAACGCCGGCGCGCAGAATTCGCCGCTGTCGTGCAAGCCGTGGGGCAACAAACCGTCTGTCGGCACCATGTGCACGCTGGCGCATGACGACACCGTCAAGGGTCACAGGCTCCCTGCCGGGACGAGATTGCACTATGACACCACGAAAGCGCTCGACTTCTTCTGGATCACGAAGCCCGCGGTGTTCGAGCAGCTTGAACTCGCCGGCACGGCCAGCGGTCCCCATCACGCGCTCTACCCCGATGGAACGCCGCGTATGCTCTGGCTCGCGCGCACGCAGGAGGTGCAAGGTGTGCCGTGTCGTCCCATCAGCTTCTGGACCGAAGTGATCGGCCACACCTCCGCGGTCTTCTTCCATTCGAATGGCCGGCTCGCTGCGTGCCGGTTAGGGCGTGTGGCGACGATCAAGGGGCGCGCGTTCGCCAAGGGAGATCGCGTTGCGTTCGACGCGAATGGCGGACTCGACGCGGGAAAGTAGCCGAACGCGGGTTGAATGCTAGGGCGATGACTTCATCCGGAGGTTGGTGATGCCGCGAGTTTCATTTCGCTGGACCATTCTCGCCGTCGTTGCGCTGCTTGGCGTTTCACAAACACTCCAGGGCCAGGACGCCGGCGGCATCAGCGCCTCGAAGAAGGACCGCAACCCGCTGCGGATGCTCTTCTTCCCCACGCCGAATGATGCGCTGCTCCCCATCACGTCGCTTGAATGGGGAGTGCCCGATCGCGTCTCGTTCACTTCGCGCTATGTCCACATGTTCCAGAAGGACCGCGATCACAAAGCGAACCTGCACAACTTTACGTTGACCGTCAGTCCAGGCTCCGCCGGTGGCCGCATCGGCGTAGGCTACGAGAACGTCCACGATACGGGGAAGAGCTCACGCGACCCCGGAGGCCGCAAGAACCCCATTGCCCTGCTCAGCGAGGGGCGCGTCGTGCTGCTCCGCACCTGGGGCGACCCGTTGCATGTCGCCGCACACCAGCGCTTCGTCGGCGGCGAACTGCGCACCAGCCTCGCCGGCCTCGTCAACGTTAGTGTGGGCTATTACTCGGCGCGTTCACCACGCGCCGGTGAGCGAAAGTCGTTCTGGGGCGTCCATGCGGGCTTCGGCATCTAGCCACTGGCAGGATGAACATCGGGTGCGGCATCCCGCGTCAGTCATGGCGTCGGCATTCCACTCGCCGTCGCCAGTTTCTTGATCAGCGTGTCCTGTTTGGCGGCCACAATCACCAGTGAATCCACGGTCGTGGACATTACTGCGATCTGGTCGCGCATCGCCACCAGCGCGTCGGACATTTGGGCGAGCTGTTCGGCAATCGCGGCATCCGCCGCCGGTGACCGGCAGCCCGCGGCAAGAATGAACAGGGCGAGCGCCCAGCGGCGACGCGATCTGGAGCGGTGCATGGCAAGTCTCCCGTGTGGCGCGGTCAGTGCCGAACTCGCATCACGCAATCGTACGGCTGATGCGGCGGTCAAAAGGTGATGCGACTCGGTACGGTGCTCCCAAGATGTGCCGGAGTTGCGCGCCGCGCACGTCCAGCGGCGCCCGTTCGCCAGGTTTGCCATGCGTCGCGCTCACACTCTACCCGAACTCGTCCTCACGCTCGCGCTGCTCGCGCTCGTCGCGGCCATCGCGGTGCCGTCGCTTGTGAACACGACGGCCCGCTGGCGGCTGCGCGCCGCCGTCGCCGACGTGGTCAATGCGCTCGTGCTGGCGCGCGAAGCCGCGCTGGCTCGTGGCGCCGTCGCCTCGTTTGTCGTGGACGGCGTCCGCGGCGAAGTCACCGTCACCTGCGCCGGCGATACAATCGCGCGCCGGGCGATCAGCGCACTGCATGGCGTCACCCTCGTCGCGAGCGGCGACTCCGTACGGTACGCTCCTGACGGACTCGCCACTGGCGTGTCGAACACGACTCTGCTCATCGCGCGCGGCCCGCGGATTGACTCGGTCGTCGTGTCTCGTCTCGGGAGAATCAGGTGGACGGAGTAAGAAATGGGCCCGGCATCGCTGCCGAGCCCGTGGCGCGTTCCCGAAGTGGCCCGCCGTCCTCTAGGTCCCGAAGTCGTACCCAGGGACGGAGATTCGCGGGATCTCCTGATTGATCGTCCGCTCGATGGTCTTCACCATCGAAATCTCGTCGGCACACATGAAGGTGTAGGCATCGCCTGTCTGCGCCGCGCGCCCCGTGCGACCGATGCGGTGCACGTAGTCCTCAGCCTGTTGCGGCACGTCGTAGTTGATCACGTGCGAGATCCCCGAAATGTCGAGCCCGCGTTGCGCGATATCGGTGGCCACCAGCACACGCGTCTTCCCGTCCTTGAATCGCTGCAGCGCCGACTCACGCTGGCCTTGCGTCTTGTCGGCATGCAATGCGTCGGCGTTGACCCCCACGAGCTCGAGGTGCCGCACGACGCGGTCGGCGCCGTGCTTGGTGCGTGTGAACACGAGCACCGAATCCATCGCCTCCTGCTTGAGCAACTCGGCTAGGAGTTCCGCCTTCCGCTGCTTGGGCACCGGATAGACGAAATGCTTCACCGTCGTGGCTGCCGCTGAACGGCGTCCCACTTGCACAACCATCGGCTTGCGCAGGTACTTCCGCGCCAGCGCCTCGACTTCGGGCGGCATCGTGGCGCTGAACAGCAGCGTCTGCCGATACGGGTGAATGGTGGCGACGATGCGCTGGATCTGCGGCGCGAAGCCCATATCAAGCATCCGGTCTGCCTCGTCGAGCACCAGCACCTCGAGGTCGTCGAAGCTGACGTTTTGTTTCTCAAGATGATCAATGAGGCGGCCGGGCGTCGCGACGACCACGTCCACGCCGCCGCGCAGCGCCGCGACCTGCGTCTCGTAGCCGACGCCGCCGTACACCGACACGACGCTGAGTTCCGCGTGCTTGCCGTACTTGCGGAATGCCTCTTCGACCTGCTGGCACAGCTCGCGCGTCGGCGTGAGAATCAGCGCGCGCGTCCGGTGCGGGCCGCCGTACAGCCGCTCGATAATGGGAATCGAGAAACCGGCCGTCTTGCCCGTGCCGGTCTGCGCGAGCCCCATGAGGTCGCGGCCCTTGAGCGCGAGTGGAATCGCCTGCCGCTGGATCGGCGTCGGCAGCGTGTAACCCGCGTCTGCGATCGCGCGCAGCACCACGTGGTGCAGGCCGAGTTCGGTGAAGCCGCCGCCGTCGCTCACGCTCGCCGCCGCTTCCGCCTGCGCAAGACTCAGGCTCGACGCATCCGCCGATGCTGTCTCAACCGTCTCCGCCGCCTCCGCCGTGTCAGCGCCTGGCGCGCTTCGACTCTTCCCGCGTGCACCGCCCCGTCGCGCGGGTCCTCGCTTCTTCTTGTCTGTGGTCACTCCGGCAACCTAATGGGCGCTCTCCGCACGTGCTACGCGCGGCCCTCGCGCGTACTCTGTAAGCAGGCGCACGACCTCCTGCGGAGCTTCCACCTGCGGCAGGTGACCGACGCGCGGGAGTATCACGAGCCGGCCGTCACGCATGGCCCGCACGCGCTCCGCCAAGTCCGCGGGGCGCACCACATGATCGTCCGCTCCAAAAATGACCAGCGTTCCCGCGGGCAGGCGTGCGAGCGCATCGCGTGAGTGCAGGGCGAAACTGAACTCCTTCAGTGTCCTCAGCAGGGACCGATAGATGTCACGCTGCACGTACGGCGCCAACAGTTCGTCTTCGTCGTGTCGCGTCCAAGACGCATCCGGGCCGTACACGCCGCGGAGGATGAACCGCGCGATCGCATGCGTGGCGAACAACTGCGCCAGGGGCGCGAGCGCGTCGGGTGCCGGGCGCAGCACCGCGGCGCGTGGCGGCACCGTGCCGAATCCCACCGCAGACATCAGCACCAGCCCGTCGGTGCGTTCGGGGTGGCGCAGCGCCATCTCCGCCGCGACGGCGCCACCCATCGACTGCCCGACCACCGGCAAACGCGCGACGCCGAGCGCATCCATCAGCAGCCAGAGTCGGCGCGCGTACGCCTCGCGGGTGTACTCACCGTCAGGAAAGGCGAGCTGGCTGAAGCCATGGCCCGGCAGGTCTGGTGCGAGCACATGGAATCCCGCGGCGGCGAGCGCGGGCAACTGGAAGCGCCATTGGTAGGATGAGGCGCCGAAGCCGTGCACCAACAGCAGCAGCGGTGCGTGCGGCTCACCGCTCTCGACGAGCCGCAACCGTGTGCCGTCCGCCAAGTATACGTCGCGCGCCGTGCAACCGGCATGACCGTCGGGAAAACGCGAGGGCCGGGTCACGTGCACCGGCCCTCAGCCTGCCGTGCGGCGCCCACGTGCGTCACACAAGCTCAATGGGACGGCCTGAGAGCTGCGCAATCAGCCCGATGCGGAACGTGACGTCGGTCCAGCGTTCCTCGCCAGCCGTGTGCGACTCGAGTGGGAACATCGGCCATACAAACGGATTCGTCGTCTTCGGCGTCGCCATGCCCTTGTGCGGATGCCACACGCCGTCCTTGCCGCAATCGTCCACGAAGCGGTCGAACAGCTTCGACCAGTTCTCATTCCGTCGCAGGAAGTTCAGGCGCGCCATGGACTCGAGCCACGCGAGCGCCATCGGAATGTCCGCGTCCACGGCGTTGCGGTGCGGCAGCAGGTCGCCCATCACGAAGAGCGGCAGCGGCATCATCTTGCGGCCGACGATCTGCACGGCGACCTGCCGCGGCAGGGGATGCGTGAGGTACTCGTACAGCGTCTCCATCGCCGTGTAGTGCTCGCTGCGGAACAGCGGCATGTGCGCCAGCATCTGCAGGGCGTACAACGACGGCGGCGACGCTTCGGCGGCGAGCACCTGCTGGTTCCCCGAGCGCACCCACGGCTTCTGCGCGAGCGGCGAGGCGAGGTAGTCCACGATGCGTTCCATCGTGCGTCGCGCCACGCCGCGCACGCGCGGGTCCGACTCAAAGCCGGCTTGCGCGAGCGTCGCGGCTGCGGCTTCGCGCAACAGCCGGCGATAGTGCGCGGCAACGTCCGGATCGAGCGACTTGCCCGGCTTCGGCTGGTACTCGTAGAGCTGCGCGGGATCTTCATCCTCCGCGAGCAGGCGGAAGAGCGCGCGCCGTGCCTGATACACCGCCGGGGAGTCCTTGTCCCAGCCACACTCCAGCAGTCGGCGCACCGCGTTGACACTGCCGATGCCGTCAATCACGCCCTTCGATGGCAGGGCGAGCATCGCATGATTCCACGTGCCCTCGTACGACTGCCGCACCGCAATTTCGACGGCGTGACGGTAGAAGAACGGAGTGTTCGCGTACGACGCAGGCAGTTGGTCGCCGAGTTTGGCGACCTCAACCATGGCGCGATACTGAATCGGAGGGGCCGCGGTATCCAGAATCCAGCCGAGCGGAAAGACCACCGGCGCCGGCGGCGGGGGCGGCGGCGGGAACAGGGGAACGGTCGGTACGACTGGTGAAGTCAACTCTTGAAACTCCGCTCTAACTTATTGGCAGTAATAGACATAGCCACCCTGCTTGGCGATGCCCCGCCAAAGATTGCTAACTATACTCCTTTTGTCGAAAAGCGCTAGAGTCGTCGACGCATTTTTGAGCCTTGAAAGCCGCGGCGGCTGAGGAAGATTTCCCGGAATGCGCGGGGAGTTCCTCGACCTAGCCGGCCACCGGCTTTACTACTACGCCGCCGGTACGCGGGGGGCGGGAGATCCCGTGCTGTTCCTGCATGGGTTTCCGACTTCTTCATACCTCTGGAACGGCGTCGTGCGCCTTATGCCCGACGGGTACCGGCTCATCGTGCTCGATCAGCTTGGCTACGGGCGCAGCGACCGTCCAGAAGGCGCCGCCCTCACCGTGTCCGCGCATGGCGAGCGGGCGCTTGCGGTGCTCGACACGCTGCAGGTGCCCAAGGTTTGTCTCGTTGGCCACGATTTCGGCGGCGCCGTGGCGCAGTGGATGGCTGTGCACGCGCCGGATCGCGTGACGCACCTCGCCTTGGTCAACAGCGTCGGGTTCGACGCCTGGCCCCGGTGGCGCATTCGCGTCGCGCGCGCTCTCCTAGCCGTCGCGCGGCATTGCCCCGCGCCACTGCTCGCCGGCGAGGCGCATGCGTCGCTGCTCCGCGGGTTCACCGACCGCGATGAAGGCCGGCATGCGCTCGACCAGTTCCTGCGACCGTTCGTCTCAGCGACTGGTCGCGGCGCGCTGCTCGCGCACCTCGCAGCGCAGCGCAGCGACGAGACCGCGCAGCTTTTCTTGTCCTCTGTACGCGCTCTCACCGCCATTGTGCACGGCGCGCGCGATCCATTTGTGCCGGTCGCGCTCGCCCGGCGCCTGCAGGCCGCGATTCCGCAGGCGACACTCGAGGTGGCAGCGGATGGCTCGCACTTCCTGCCGCTCGATGCGCCCGACCGCGTGGCTGCTGCCGTCGGCGAGTTACTCGGCCGCCCATCGCGCTGACTGGGAGCGCGGTCTGCGACGTTCGCAGCCACGCGACGTCGCTACTTGATCTTTTGCACCTCCTCCGCGACTTCGAGCGCGCGTTCGATTTCGGCGACGACGGCGCGCGCATCCTGCGTCTGGAAGTTGGCGTCCGCCATCTGTGACTCCAACCCGGTGGAGCGCAGCTTGAGCAAATCGAACTTCATGGTATCGAGCACCAACGACGCGTTGTCGAGTTGCGCGGCGACCGTCTCGCGTCGCGCAGCCAAGTCGCGCAATGTTTGCTGCTGACGCTCGAGCAGTGCGACGCGGCGATCCCGGTCTGGCGCGTCGGCGGGCAAGGCGCGGGCGTCGGCCAAACGTTGATCGAGCCGGGCCAGCGCTTCAGGTGACGCGTCCTGATCGAGTTGATGCAGTCCGCCAGCGAGCGAGATGATACGCTCAACGAGCCCCATCACTGTTGGTGCGATGTCCGGCAGCAGTTGCTTGTCGGTCGCCGGAAGTTTCGCCAGAACGTCGAGGATCATGAAGCGCGCCGCGACCGCTTCGCGGATAGCGCGTCCATGCTGGCCCTCGAGCACGTCTCGCGGCACCGACGCGAGGAGCGGATCGGTACCCGGCGCTGGCAACGCGGGAACGCCGATACCGTGTCCGGCGATCGGCATCGGTGCAGCAGCAGAGGGACGCGGCCCGCGCTGGAAGAGCCTGCGAAGCGGAATGCCGTCAGCCCACAGGCCTGCCGCCGAACGCAGGATGCCAACGCCCATGAACAATGCGGGAATCAGGAACCACGGCGCACCGCGCGTCATGACGTTGATGCCGAACAGCACGGCCGTCGTCGCCGTGTAGTTGACGATCTTGCGGCGCACCTGCCAGACGCGAGCTTCATCGCTGAGCGGTCGCGGATGGAGCGCCTGCTGCAGCTCCTGGTTCGCCGCATGCAGCGCGTCCTGACGCATTCCCGCGCGTGCGGCGCGTAGCTGGTCACGCCAGGCGTGCTGCTGCTCGCGCCAGCGGTGTATCTCCGAGTCGAGCTCATGACCGCTGCGCCCCGCGCGGAAGACGCCGAAGGCGTTGAACGGATCAACGACGGCCCGGCCGGACGATATCGGTGCGGGCGGCACCGAGGGCGCCACCGCGCTCGGAGGAGCGAGTGGTGGTGCCGGCGGCGGCGCGCCTCGCGCTGCCGCCGGCGGAGCGGCCGTGGCGGAGGTGAGCGTAACTGGCGCGCTCTCGCCGAGGGCGTCGCGGAAGACGGCTGCATCAGGCCAGCGGTCGGCCGGTGCCTTGCTGAGCGCGCGCTCGATAGCCGACGCGAGGTTCGCCGGCAGGTCGGGGCGCAACTGCAGCAACGGACGCGGCGGCTCGCTGAGGTGCTTCATCAGCATGGATGGCGTGTTCGCCGCCGAGAACGGCAGCTCGCCCGCGAGCATCTGGTAGCCAACGATGCCGAGCGAGTAGATGTCGGCACGCCCGTCCACTTCGCGTTCGCCCATCGCCTGCTCGGGACTCATATAGGCCGGCGTGCCCACAGCGATGCCGGTCGCGGTGAGCCTCACCTCGGCTTGCGCCGCACGGGCGATGCCGAAGTCGGTGACGACCGCCCTTCCCGTCTCGGTCTCAATGAGGATGTTGTCCGGCTTGATGTCCCGGTGCACGACGCCGCGGGCGTGCGCGAAATGCAGCGCGTCGGCGACTTCGCGCAGGACGCGCCGCACCATGGGGATGGGCGGGCGCGGCTCCTGAAAGAGGAGCTTGGCGAGCGGCACGCCCTCAACGAGCCCCATGGCGAAGTACACGAGTCCCGACGCTTCGTCCACCGAGTAGATGGGGACGATGTTCGGGTGCGAGAGCTGCGCGGCCATCTGTGCCTCGCGCAGGAAGCGGCGCCGCACCTCCTCGCGGAACGCAAGCTCCGGCGGCAGCACCTTGAGCGCGACGCGTCGCCGCAGCCGTGTGTCGAGCGCACGGTAGACGACGGCCATGCCGCCGCGGCCGATTTCGCTCTCGACCTGATACAGCGATCCGACCGCGGCGTTGACCCGCTCGCGGAGGGCGTCGGTCATGGGCGGCCCGTCGCGCTTGGGCGCGGACGCAATCGCGCCATCTCGTCTGCGACGTAGACCGCGCTGTCCACCTCGCGCGCAAGCTGCATCGCCTGTTCGGCCACGGTCGTGACGTGCTGGTAGGTCTGCGCGCCCGTCTTCAGGCGCAGCACGTCGAACCGCATGTTCTTGAGCGCGAGCGAGCAGCTGTCGAGCCGGCCGACCAGCGCTTCGCACCGACGCGTGACGTCGGCCACGGTGCGCCGCTGCCGCTTGAGCAGCGCCAGCCGGCGGACGCGTTCCTCGCTGGCGTAGTGATCGAGCGGGTTGGCCGCGGCCTCGAGGTCCGCAATCTCCCGGTCAATCGCCGCGCCAGAGAGCCCGGCCGAAGAGCGCTCGACGTCCGCGAGCTGCGCGGCGAGCGAGAGCACCGTGTCGGCGAGCGTAGTGGCGCTGCCGATCACGTCGGGGAGGTGCGCGCGGTCGGCGCGCGACATGCTCTCGATGAGCCGACGGATCTCGTCACGGTCCACCAGCGCGTCGCGCGCGGCTGCGGCGTACGGGCCGCTGCCCAGCGCCGCCGCATCGCTCGCCGAGAGCGCGGCGGGGGCCGCGGGCGAGCGGAGGAGGTCGGGCCGCTGCGCACGCAAGCGGTGCCGCGTGCGCACGCGCTCGCGCGTGTCACGGTCTACGAGCGACTTGATCCCCTCGCCCCACTCCTGCAGTACGTCGCCAACCATGCGCTCGCGCGGCTGCCGGAACACATCGTGCCAGTCGTATCCCTCGCTCCACAACTTCGCGTACTTGTAGGCGACGCTGATGCTCCAGAAGGCGGTGATGAACAGCATGTTCGGCCCGCCCAGCAGGTTCACGGCGATGAACGCGCCGTTGACCCAGATGAACGGGGCGAGACGCCGCCGGAACTCCACCACCATGGGCGCGTTCCAGCGCGCGAGTTCGTCCGCGGTGGGCAGACGCTCGCCATCCGGCAGCGTAGTGAGCGGCTGCGGCGTGAACGCCGACGACGAAGTCGACGACATCATCACGCCCGCCGTGGCCCCCGGAGAGGGCGTCTGCGGATAGGCGCTTCCCGCCCCCGTCGGCATTGCCGGCACCTGTCCCGACTCGAGCGCCGCCTTGAGCTCGGCCGCCGATTGAATGCGGTTTGCGGGGTCCTTTTCGAGCAGCAGCATTACGATGCGCGCGAGGTCGGTCGGCACGCTGGCGCGCTGTTCGATGGGCAGCGGGCGCTCCGAGAGGTGCTTCACGAGAAGCGCCGGCGTGCTGTTGGCGGTGAACGGCAGGTCGCCGCACAGCATCTGGTACGCGACGACGCCCAGCGAGTAGAGATCGCTGCGTCCGTCCACGTCGCGGTCGCCAGCCGACTGCTCGGGACTCATGAATGCCGGCGTGCCGATCGCGATGCCCGTGGCAGTGAGTCGTGCCTCGCCGCCCTCGCTGATCGCGCGCGCGATGCCGAAGTCGGTGACCATCGGCCGCTGCGACTGTGCGTCGAGTAGGATGTTGTCGGGCTTGATGTCGCGGTGCACCACCTTGTTGGCGTGCGCGTACGCCAAGGCGTCGGCGACATCGCGCAGAATGCGCCGCACGTCGTCGGGCGACATCGGACCGCGATCGTGAATGCGCTTGGCGAGGTTATCGCCGTCGATGAAACCCATCACGAAGAAGACCAGCCCGCCTTTTTCGTCCACCGAGTAGATGGGGACGATGTTCGGGTGGCTCAACTGCGCGGCCGTTTCCGCTTCGCGTAGGAAGCGCGAGCGAATCTCCGAGCGGAATGCAAGCTCCGGTGGCAGCAGTTTCACCGCGACGGAGCGTTTCAGGCGCCGGTCGCGCGCCTTGAAGACGATGCCCATCCCGCCGCGGCCAATCTCCTTGTCCAACTCGTACGCGCTGTCGAGGACGCTCGCGATGTGCGAGCGAAGTTCGGCCTCGGACTTGGAAAGGAGAGAGTCTTCCACAGGGAGTGGGGAAAGGTAAGAAACGCACCGTCAGCGCGCGAGTTGCCGACGCAGCGGAAACACAATGAGCTTCCGCAACTTCGCCGCCGCGCGTGGCGTGCGTTCTGTCAGAATCCCTACGTCACCGAGGCAGAATAAAGTTGCAGGACCCGCCGTTATGTCGTATCTCAACTCGTGGGGTATTACGAGTGCCGAGAATAGGCCGAGAGCCCGTCGTGCGGTCGGCGCGTGGTACGCCAGTTGCTGTAAAGTAGAGGTGGTATGCACCTCCTCGGCCCCCCGTTCGGGTGCCTTGGCACCCAGGAAACTTGATGAGTACTCGACAGACACTCCCCGTCCTGCCACTGCGCGGGACGGTCATCTTCCCCGGGCTGACGGCGCCGATCGCGGCCGGCCGTCCCGGGACACTGCGCGCCATCGAGGCCGCGCTCAAGGACGACCGGCTCGTTTTCGCCGTGGCGCAGAAGGACAACACCGACGAACCAAACCCCGAGATCCTCTACTCGATGGGCGTCGTCGCCCGCATCGGGCAGATTCAGCGCGGACTGGGTGGCGTGCAGTTGTTGCTGCAGGGCGAACTACGCGCCACCTCGCTGCAGTACACCACCGCGGAGGGCTTCCTCTCTGCCGTGGTGACGCATGTCGAGGAGCAGGCGCCGCTCGACGAGAAGGATCCGGCGTTCGAGGCGCTGTACAAGGAAATTCGCGAGCGCGCCGGGGAACTCGGCGAGCGCCGTGGTCTCCCCGAGGAAGTCGTGCACCAGGTGCTCGATTCGGTCACCGAGCCTGGGCGCTTCGCCGACCTCGTCGCCGGTTATCTCGACCTGACCGTCGCGGAAAAGCAGGGCCTCCTCGAGAACCTCTCGGTGGAGGACCGGCTGCGCCGCGTGCTCGTGCACGTGCAACGGCACATTTCGCTGCTCGAAGCGCAGGAGGACATCAAGACGCAGGTGCAGGAGGAGCTTGGCGAGCGGCAGCGCGAGATGTTCCTGCGCGAGCAGATGAAGGCGATCCAGAAGGAACTCGGCGAGGAGGACAGTTCCAAGGAGATCGAGGAGTTGCGTGCCAAGTTGATGAAGCTCGAACTGCCGAAGGAAGCACGCACCGAGGTGGAACGCGAACTCGGGCGCCTCGAGCGGTCCGGCCGCGAGTCGATGGAAGCGCAGGTGATTCGCACGTACCTCGAGTGGATCGCCGAGCTGCCGTGGAATACGCGCTCCGACGACCAGCTCGACCTCAACCGCGCCATCACGGTGCTCGACGAGGATCACTACGGCCTCAAGGACGTGAAAGACCGCGTGATCGAGTTCCTGGCGGTGCGCCAACTGCGCGCGCAGCAACTCAGTGATGAGATGGACAGAACCGGCGAGTATCCCGTCGCGAAGCTCAAGGAGAGGAAGAGTGACGCGACGACGTCGCTGGCTAAGGTCGCGGGCGAGAACGAGCGCACGATCACCGACAAGCGCGAGGCGAAGGCGCGGGCGATGGCGAAGGGGCCGATTCTGCTCTTCAGCGGCCCGCCCGGTGTCGGCAAGACGTCCATCGCCAAGTCCATCGCGCGGGCGCTGGGACGCGAGTACGTGCGCGTCTCGCTCGGCGGTGCGCGCGACGAGGCCGATATCCGCGGCCATCGCCGCACATATGTCGGCGCGATGCCTGGACGCATCATCCAGGGGATGAAACAGGCGGGCACGAAGAATCCCGTCTTTCTGCTCGACGAAGTGGACAAGCTGGGCGTCTCGTTCCAAGGCGACCCATCGGCGGCACTGCTCGAGGTGCTCGATCCGGCGCAGAACGACACGTTCACCGACCACTACCTCGGCGTGCCGTTCGATCTCAGCGAGGTGCTGTTTATCGCGACGGCTAACTTCATCGGCAACATCCCGGGCCCGCTGCGTGATCGCATGGAGGAGGTGGAATTCTCTGGTTACACTGAGCGCGAGAAATCGGAGATCGCGAAGGCGTACCTGATTCCCCGTCAACTCGACGAGAACGGCCTCGCGAAGAAGAACGTGAAGCTCGAAAATGAGGCCATCATGCACCTCATCACGAACTACACGCGCGAAAGCGGCGTGCGGCAGCTCGAGCGTGAGATCGGCAAGGTGGCGCGCAAGGTGGCGCGGCGCATCGCGACGGGCGAGGAGCACACGATGATTGAGGGCGATGGCGTCATCACGGCGGAGGAGGTACGCGAACTCCTTGGCCGGCCGCGCGTGCGCCCCGAGAAGGCTGCGGCGCAGCACGAGGTGGGCGTCGCGACCGGCATGTACTACACGCCGATGGGCGGCGACATCATGTTCGTCGAGGCGTCCACGCGCCCGCTGACGATGTCGGGCAGCACCGGTGTTCCAGCTGACGGCGCGAGCGGCGTGCCCGTGTCACTGATCCTCACCGGGCAGCTCGGCGATGTCATGAAGGAATCGGCGCGCGCGGCGTTCTCGTTCGTCACCAAGAACGCCGAACAGCTTGGCATTCCGCGTGCGCGGCTTGGTGCTCTCGAGACGCACATTCACGTGCCGGCCGGCGCGATTCCGAAGGACGGCCCATCCGCGGGCGTGTCCATCGCCACGGCGCTTGCGAGCGAGCTCAGCGGCCGTGCGGTGCGCAAGGATCTCGCGATGACGGGCGAGATCACGCTGCGCGGGCGCGTGCTCCCCATCGGCGGCGTGAAGGAGAAGGTCCTCGGCGCGCTCCGCGCAGGGATCACGCACATCGTCCTGCCGAGGGACAATGAAGCGGATATGGATGACGTGCCTGAAGAAGCCCGCGGCGTGCTGACATTCCACTTCGTGGACACGCTGCAAGACGTGCTGAAGCTCGCGCTGGTGAGTGAATCGGCGACCGTGGAGAAGAAAGAGCTGGTTGGCGTGTAAAGAGGGACGGGGGCGGAGTGCGGGGGCTTGGGTACGAGGGACGAGTGGAGTGAGGAGAAAGGGGGACGAGGCGATCGCCTCATCCCCCTTCTCGTTCCTCCGCCCTCTACCCATTCCTCTTCACCAAGCCCCCGCACCCCGTCCTCGTCCCTCTTAGGGCTTCTTGATCGTATCAACCTTCCCCGTCTTCTCGTTGATCCTGAACTTTGGCCGAGTGGCCTTATCGTAGTCGCCCGTTTCGAGCTTCGCGGGAGTGGGCGTGGCGGCGGGGGCCGCTGGCTTCGCGACCGTTGACGGCATCGTCGTGCCGGTCGGGGTGCCGGCTGCGCTGGGCGCTGAAGGCTTCGCGACACTATCAACCGGTGCCGGCGCGGACACGGGTGCGAGCGCAGGTGCGGCGGTGGAATCAGCCGCCGGCGTCTTGGCCGACTCTGTCTTGGCGCACGCCATGACAACCGCGATGACCGGCGCGCAGAGTGCAGTCGAAGTGCGCATCGCTACTGCTTCCTCCGCTGAATGGCCCGAATGCCGTTGTTCCCGACGGTGAATCGCGGAAACATGACGACTTCGGCCGGCTGCTCCTGCGCCGCGGCTTCCTGTTCGGCCCGCAGCCGCGAGAGCGTGATGAGGCTCGGGACGGTGTACGCGTCGGCCGCGAGGAGATTCACAGTGTATCCAAGATCCTGAAATTGCGCGAGGGTCATCGCACTCCACGGCATGGCGGCCGTGGCCTCGGCGTAACCGGTCATCAGTTCGGCGTCGAACGCCGGCGTGCCTACCCCGGGCGTGCGACTCGAACCGCTGCACGTCGTGGTGAAGACTTCGCGCCAGTGACTGTCGGCCGTTCCTTCCGTTCCGCACTGCTCGACCGCGATGCCAACACCGGAGGCGCAGTGG
Source organism: Gemmatimonadota bacterium (assembly GCA_023249305.1). Lineage (GTDB taxonomy): Bacteria > Gemmatimonadota > Gemmatimonadetes > Gemmatimonadales > Gemmatimonadaceae > PNKL01. The sequence goes on along the minus strand of JAHFCU010000002.1, from coordinate 53,349 downwards.
TTCGCGGTTCCACCGGCGGTGAGACACTGCGCGATTGCCCCCGCCCCCATGTATCGCGGGTTCGTGCTTCCGGTGAGCGTGCCGACCGTATCGTTGCCCACATATCTGTAGGTGGGATTCTGGAGCAGGTTCAGGTCTTCCCAGATGGTGCCGAAACCAACGACGTGGTTCATCTCGTGCAGTACAACCGACTCAAAGCGCCCGCTGGTGAGATAGCCCTGGATGTCGGCTTCGTCGAACTTCATGATGCCAATCACGGGAAGGGAGGTTTGGTCGCGCACGAAGCAGGGACCTGACTGCGCGAGGATCTTGCCGGCAAGGTCAATCGGCCCGACTGAGGCGTAGATGATCACGCCGAGCGCCGTTTCCGTGAGCACGTCGGTCAGGCCGCTCACACCGCAGAGCGCCAAGTCGGTGCTACGCAGATTCACCGGGTTGATCTGCCCGACAATTGCCGCGCGAATTCTATTGGCCGCGTTTGTGAACGCCGTCTGTGCCTGGGGAGACATCGTGGGCCCGAAGAACCGAAGCACGAGCGTGAACGACGAGCGCGTCGTTGCCGAAAAGTTCTTGATGACGGTGTCCACCGCAGCCGTGGCCGTCTGATCGCCGCCCTTCGTACCGATCGTCCAGATGACGTCGCCGGCCACGCCCTGAGCGTTGGTGATCGCCGTCGTCGGCGTGACTGAACCGCCACCACCCGTTACCGCAAACGTCACGGTGGCATTGGGCACGAGCATTCCCTTCGCATCGCGCACCGTGACGGAAAGTGGTTGGGCGACGGCGGTGCCGGCGAGCGCCGACTGGGCGTCACCGCTCGTGAGCTCCATGCGTGCGGGCGGTCCGGGCTTGGCCGGTGCGGTGGTGTGGTCGCCGCAAGCAGTCATCGCAAGGCCGATCGTCGCGAAAAGGAGTGCGCGGTGCCCGGCGGAGAGAGTCATGACGTTCATCGAGGATCAGGAAGGGGGGCGAAAGGCGAACATCGGGCCGCTCAGTCGGCCCAGCGTTGCAGCGAAGAGAATCTCGTCATCACCGAAGGCGTGATCGTCGGCGAACGCCATGATCATCACACCCGTGGCCGCGTTTGCCCCAACGAGCGGGGCAAACAAGACCGCGCCGTGCGCACCGTGTTCGTCGAGCGCACCAAGGCTTCCCCAGCGGCGTTCGCGCTCGTCGCGCGACTCCGCCATCGCAACATCGCCGGTGCGCAACACCTCCGCCACCGGGTTCGCGAGTTCAGGCGTCACGCGGGTGAACGCAGCGTTCGACGACGCGAGCACGGCAAACCCGCCGGCTTCGTCCGGCGCGAGGACCGACGCGAGCACGGGTAACAGCGCTTCCGTGGCCGCGGCGATCAGCGCCTGCGCCGCCGCAGTGGGCTCGCGAACGTCGGCGAGCGCGGCGACGACGCGCTGAAGCGACTGCAACTGCATCGCCGTCGCCGCCTGCGCTTCGCCGGCATCCGACGAAGCACCGCCGGCCGTCTCGTGCGCCCTGACAATATGCGACGTCAAGCGCGCAGCGACCGCCAGGCGGGCGGGCTGCAGCGCCACGCCGGCCAGGAGGAACGTCAGCACCATGCCAACCAGGATGATGCGCTGCGCGTTGGCGCCGTGCGCGCTCTGCAATCGCGTCTGCTCGGCGAGAACCCGCAGCTCTTCGTCGCGAAAGTGCCTCAGGATCGCCATCAGCGAATCCGCATCATTGGCGGGCAGGTCTCGGGAAAGGACGCGCCGCGCCGAATCCGCGCCGGCGCGATCGCGAACCAGCATCGTGGTGCGGAACACCGAGAAGCTGGCGGCCGTGCGTCCCGCGAGTTCCTTCATCAATCCGCGTTGGTGCGGATTGTCCTCGGTGCCCCTCGCCATAGCGTCAACTACGTCCTCGACGCCCGCCTGCACACCCTGCAGCGTCGTATACGTGAAGGTGTCCGGCCTCACGACATAGGCCTTCGCGAGGCGTTCGCCGTCCCGCCACCCCACGACGACCTTGAGCGCGGCCGCGATGTTCGCGTTCGCGCGCTCCACTCCGCGGTCTGAGGCCACGAGCCGCGACGCATAGTAGTACGACATGCCGCCGAACAGCCCGAGCACGAGGAGCGCGGCGCCGATCGTGATGGAGAGTTTCTGGACGGGGGTCAGCTGCATGAACGGTGTGCGCACCTAGGGAATCGGACCCCAACCAAACAGGCGGCGCGCATCCACGCGCAGCGCTCCTGGCTCGGTCCCGGGCAGAAAATACTCCAAATAGCGCCGCTCCGGCGGCGTAGACGATTCGGCGAGCGTTCCGCCGGCGCGGTCGAGTTCGGCCGTCACGAGGCCCGGCGGTGGAGTCCATGGCGCGCCGCGACCATAGGCGGAGCGCGCGAGCATCTGGCCGAAGATTGGCGCCGCGAGTGTGCCGCCGGCCGCACCCGGCATGATGGGACGCGGCCGGTCGAAGCCGAGCCAGACGCCGACCACGAGATCCGTGGTCGCTCCGATGAACCAGACGTCGGTGTTGTCGTCGGTCGTGCCGGTCTTCCCCGCGACCGGAACGACGTACGGCACGTAGCGGCGCACGGCTGTCGCGGTGCCGCGATCCACGACATCGCGCATGAGATCGCGCACGATGAACGCGACCTCCGGAGACATCGCCGGAGGCAGCACGTGCACGCCCTGACTGAACACGGTGCGCCCCTCGGCGTCTTCCGCTCGATAGATGAAGCGCGGCTCGACCGCGGCACCGAGATTCGGAAAGGCCGTGAACGCCGCGACGAGGTCGAGGGGCTGCACGGCCGAAGCACCGATGGCGCTCGATGGCCATGGCGCGATGTACGACCGGATGCCGAGTCGCCGCGCGAGCGCCACCACTGAGTCACCGGTGACGCGTTGCCAGAGCTGCACCGCCACTGGATTGCGCGAGTGAGTGAGCGCCTCGCGCAGCGTCATGTTGCCGAGGAATCCGCCGTCCGCATTGCGCGGGCGATAGAGCACGCCTCGGTCTAGCGGGATCTCGAGCGACGTGTCGGGCACGATTGCGTTGGCGGGGATCGAATCCATGATCGCTCGCGCGTACACGAACGGCTTGAACGACGACCCAGGCTGTCGCACACCGTTGACGGCGCGGTTGAACGGCGCCTCGGCGTAGTTGCGGCCGCCGACGAGGGCGCGCACGTCGCCGGTCGCGGGATCCATCGCGACGACCATCCCTTGCAGGTAATCGGTGCTGCCTTTGGGATGATTGGCGTATGTCGGGTTCCGATATCCGGGACGCGCCTCGACGGCGGCAGTGCCCTCGACGAGAGCGACCATGGCCGCGTTCTGCAGGGCCGGGTCGAGCGTCGTCTGGATCTTGTAGCTGCCCTGCGCCACCGGAATGCCGGCGCGCTCCATTTGCGTGCGCACCACCTCGACGAACCACGGGGTGCTGGCGGCAAGCCCGCTGTTGGCGACCGTGACCACGCTCTGCGCCTTTGCCACGGCCGCCTGCTCATGGCTGACGTAGCCCTGCGAGACCATAAGGTCGAGAATGGCGTTGCGCCGGTTGCGATTTCGCTCCGGGAAGCGTGCGGGGTCATAGATCGCAGGCCCCTTCGGCAATGCCGCAAGCGAGGCGGCCTCCGCGAGCGTGACGTGCGCAGCGCCCTTGCCGAAGTAGTGGCGCGCCGCGTTCTCAACGCCGTACCAGCCGCGGCCGAACGGGATAGCATTAAGATACGCCTCGAGAATCTGCTCTTTCGTGTAGTGCCGCTCCATCTCACGCGCCGCGCGCTGCTCACGCAGCTTGCGGAAGGGCGACGGGTCACGCCGGTCTACCTGATCGGGGTGCAGGTTACCGACGAGTTGCTGCGTGATCGTCGAGGCGCCGCGCCGCGCGCCGAGCAGGTTGTCCTTGACGGCACCCGCGATGCCCACGAGATCCACGCCGTCATGCGTGTAGAAGCGTTGGTCCTCGACGGCAACGAACGCTTGGGGGAGATAGCGCGGCAGGAAACGGATGGGCACCGACATGCGCCATTCCCGCCCGATTTCTCCGATCAGCGAGCCGTCGCGTGCAAACACCTGCGACGACTGGGCGAGCGGCGTAATCTGCCAGACCTCGCCCGTGGACGGCTTGGGCGCGGTCGGCTGTTGTGCGGCCAGCAGGCTCGCGATCAGGAGCGGAAGGGTGGCAATCATGCGGGGCATCCTGCACAGATACCCCGTTCGAGGGCGAAAGGGAACGGGGAGGGGTACATTCTGTTGCCCCCCTGCCCTGCGTATGCGACCTTAGTAGTGATGTCCATTCTCCGCGTTGCCATCGCGCAGTTCCGCCCGAAGAAGGGGGACGTGAGCGCCAACCTCGCCCGGGCGGGCGAGATCCTGGCGCAGGCTGCCGCCTTAGAGCCGCATCCCCATGTCGTGCAGTTTCCCGAAGCCATTCTCTCGGGCTACTTCGTGGAAGGCGGTATTCGCGAGAACGCGATGACGCCGGACGAGGTCGTGCGCGCCCTCGACGGCCATTGGCGGGCCGCCGCGCGGCCGGGCTCGACCATTGACGTGATGGTCGGGTTCTACGAACGCCATGACGGCACGTTGTACAACAGCGCGCTCTACGCGCGCCTCGGTGGCGCCGAGCCGGTGCTGTTGCACGTGCACCGCAAGAACTTCCTCCCGACGTACTCGCTCTTCGATGAGGAGCGGTTCATGGAACGCGGCTACGACATTCGCGCGTTCGATACGGCGTGGGGTCGGGCTGCGATGCTCGTCTGCGAAGACGCCTGGCATTCGCTCACCGGCACTATTGCGGCGCTCGACGGCGCGCAGGTGATCTTCGTGAGCGCGGCGGCGACGGCACGGGGCACGCACCCGCGCACCGACGGACTCGACGGACCGGCGACGATTACGCGCTGGGAGCGGCTGATCCGCGACATCGCCGAGGAGCAGGGCGTCTACTGCACGCTCGCCAATCTTGTCGGCAGTGAGGGCGGCAAGATGTTCCAGGGCGGCTCGCTGGTGGCGGGCCCCCGCGGCGACGTTCGCGCCCGCGCCCCGGTTTGGGACGAGGCACTGCTGGTTACCGAACTCGATCTCGGCGATATCGCCCGGAGTCGTGCGGACGCCCCGATGCTCAGCGACCTCAAGGTTGCTATTCCCTACCTGTCGGCCGAGATGAAGCGCGCAGTGTATGCACCGCGCCTGTCGCCGAAGCCGCGGGTCGTATCGCGCGCGGCGCCGCCCGTCCCCGACGCCGAGCGGCCCACTGGGAGCCCGCCGGTCGGCGCGCTCCCGGTCATCATTCCCGCCGACGCGGGGCGCGCGATGCCCCCGCCATTGGCGATTGACGCACCGCTCGTGGAGCGCTGGCTCGTGCAGTTCCTGCGCGACGAATTCGGTCGGCGTGGATTCAAACAGGCGATCGTCGGCATTTCGGGTGGCGTGGATTCGGCGGTGACCGCGGCGCTTGCGTGCCGCGCGTTCGGCACCGCGAATGTCATCGGCGTGCGGCTGCCCTACCGGTTGTCGAGCCCCGATTCGCTCGCGCACGCGCAGCTCGTCATCGACAAGCTCGGCATCGCCGGTAGCACGATTGACATCACAATGGCGGTGGACGGCTATCTCGCGAACGAACCCGAGGCCGACGCGGCGCGCCGCGGCAACGTCATGGCCCGTGTGCGCATGATCGCGCTATTCGACCTGAGTGCGCGGCATCACGCGCTTCCGCTCGGCACGGGCAACAAGAGCGAGCGCCTGCTCGGCTACTTCACCTGGCATGCCGACGATTCGCCGCCGGTGAACCCGCTCGGTGATCTCTACAAGTCGCAGGTGTGGGCACTTGCCCGGCATCTGGAAATCCCGGCCGACATCGTAGACAAGCCGGCCACAGCCGATCTCGTGCAAGGGCAGACTGACGAAGGCGACTTCGGCATTACATACGCGAAGGCTGACGAGATCCTCAACTGGCTGCTGCACGGATGGACGCCCGAAGAAGTGGTACAGCGCGGCTTCAGCGCCGAGGAGGTCGAGCGGGTGCGTCGTCGGCTGGATGGCACGCACTGGAAGCGTCGCTTGCCGACGGTCGCGATGCTGAGCGGCGCCGCGATCGGCGAGAGTTACCTGCGGCCTGTCGATTACTGACGATCAAGTTGCCTTGTATGCCCTCGGCATAACGCCGAGGGTTTTCTTTCCTCGACTAGATAGCGCGACGCCTGGTGCAAGCGAGCACCGCGCCGGCCAAGACCAGCGCACCGCCCATCGCCAGCGCGTATGGCCGTTCGGCGGGCTCGGCGAAGTACGCCATCGGTGCCGCCACGGCGAGCGCCACAACGGGGATGAGCCACGACCGACGGCGCCGGCGCGCATGATCGGCGCGTGTGGACGCACGGGCGGAGAGCATCGTGCCAATCAGGGCGGACGCGATGGCGGCCCATAGCGGCCACGACCAGTTCGCTTTCCAAAACGACACGGCGACGCACGTGAAGACGACGCCCGCGGCGGTGTGTTCGATCATCTCGCTTCTTGTCATGGCTCCATCTCTATCGAGGTGATGGTGCGGACATCGAGGCCGGCCCCCGGTAGCCGGCTCGGGCGATGCCGTACGCTGACGTTAGAACTCGTCCACTTCAGGCCGCTTGCCGGCAGCGACGACGCACTTGTCGAGTTCGGCTTGCTTGCTCTCGTAGTTGGCGTACGCAGCCAAGTAGCCGGTGAAGGCCGCCGTGATGATGACCTGATTGCCTGTGATACCCGACGCGATCACCGCAAACGCTGCGGCGGCGTATTGCCATGTGGCGATGTCCGCCGCCTTTACCTGGGCGTCGCAAACACCCGCGTCTTCTTCAAGGCCGCGCACGCGGCTTGCGACCCTTGGCGTCGCCATCCGTTGCGCTTCGAGCCGCAGGTTCTCCCGGGCAGCCGCCAGCTCTGTGGGCAGTACACTGCGCGAGTCGAGCGCGCGGACGACGCCGTCGGCGCCGCGCATGATGAGGTGCTGGCTCACTGGCTCCCAACCGCTGACCGACGACCAGGTGTTGTCAATGCGCAGCAGCGCCACACCGTCGCGGCGGACCAGCGTGATGCGCGGCCGTCCGTCGGTGCCGATCAGCGATTCTACTTGGAGCAACTGACCATTCGCCGCGCGCGCAATCCGACGCTGGCGCGACTCCCCGAGGAGCGGGCGCGGCAGCGACGCGTCGAGCAACGGCACGTCCGCCACGCGGAGAATGGGCTGGTCGGGCTGCCACGGCGTCGGCAGCTGCCGGGTTGGTGACGACGGCACATCGGCGCAGGCGCCGATGACCACAAGCAGAGCGGCAACGGCCGCCGCGCGCGCAATGCGCGCTGTGAGAATAAACGTCATGATCGCGTCTCCCTGGATTCGTGGTTTGTGCACGAACCAGGCGATCGCGGGGCCAAGGATCGCGGCGCTATGACCCGGTCGCGTGGTTCACGGCGCGAAGATGCACTGCGGCGGGCCGCGACCTGTCGCCAATTCCGCGCCACCGCGTTCAATTCCTTGCATGACCGGAACGCTCATCACGGACTATGATCGCGTCGCGCGCGCCATCGTGTACCTCGACGCGCATTGGCGCGACCAGCCGTCGCTCGCCGAAGTCGCGCGGCACGTCGGGCTCAGCGAATCGCATTTCCAGCGGCTGTTCACGCGCTGGGTGGGAATCAGTCCCAAGCGGTTCCTGCAGCACACCACGGCGCAATTCGCGCGGGCGCTGTTGCGCGAGCATCGGGCCGCCCTGCCGACGACGCTCGACGTGGGCCTCTCGAATCCGTCACGGCTGCACGAGTTGATCGTGCACACGGACGCGATGACGCCTGGTCAGGTGCAGAGCGGTGGAGAGGGCGTCGAGGTCGCCTGGGGATTCCACGCTTCACCGCTCGGCACGGCGCTTGTGGGTGTCACGGCGCTCGGCATCTGCTCGTTGCAGTTTGCCGATACCGCCGCGGGGCGTCGCGCGGCGGTGGCGCGACTTCAGGCTGAGTGGCCGGCGGCGAGGTTGGTGGAATCGGTGGCGCGCACCCGTCCAGCGGCGCGCCGGGCACTCGGCGCGCTGGGCGCGCCGTCCGGTCCGCTCGCACTACATGTGCGCGGGACCAACTTCCAACTCAAGGTGTGGACCGCGCTGCTTGGCATCGCCCCCGGCTGCGTCTCGACCTACGAGGACCTCGCGGCAGCTATTGGCCGGCCGCGCGCAGCGCGCGCGGTGGGCAGTGCCGTGGGGCGGAATCCTGTGAGCCTGCTGATTCCGTGCCACCGCGTCATCCGCAAGAGCGGCGGACTCGGCGGATACGCGTGGGGGCTAGAGCGGAAGGAGATGATCTTGAGGGCGGAGGACGGCAGACGGTAGACGGTAGACAGTAGACGGCAGACTACAGCGTGTGACGGGGGACGAGAGAGCTCAGCTCTCCCATCCCCCGTTTACGGTGCAAGCCGCGATCTGCTCTTCGCCGTCTGCCGTCTGCCGTCTACCGTCTGTCTTTACGCCGCTTGTGCGAACGCCAGGCTCACGGCCCGCCGAGCGCCACGCTTGATGCTCCGGTGCGCCGCTCGCGCGTAGCGCATGAAGTTCTGGCCGGCCCACGGATAGCGGGTGAAGAACTCCACCGGTAGCATCGAGCCTTTGAGCTGATTGCAGGCGATGCACGCCGCCACGAGGTTGCCGGGAGCGTGATTTCCCCCGCGCGACAGCGGAATCACATGATCGAGCGTCGCGGCTTCCAGCCCTAGCCGCGCCGCACAATAGACGCAGCGGCGACCGCAGTCACGGAAGGTGGCGCGCTTGACGTGGCGCTTCTGGTGGGGGACGCCGTGATCGCGACGGCGGGCCAGACCACGGGGCGAACGAGCCAACGCGAACCGGTAGACGCTCCGATGAGACATTGCACCTCGCCGGAAAAGACGACGCCCCGCGACGGGACACTGATCCCGGGCGGGGCGTGGCTGATGGGGAGGAGGCTCCAGCGCGCGTCCTGATCTAGTGGACGCTGCATTCGTCGCTGGGTCGGCTGTCCGTGCGAAACGGCCATCTGCCTCCATGGACGAGGGCTCCCTCGCGGGAACCCGCTCTCGTCTTCTGGACGAACAGAGATTTGCTTCGTAACACGTGCTCCCGCAAGAGCCTCATGCGCCGATTGCAAACACGACCAACCGCGCGGCGCGTGTCGCGACGCGGCCGCGCCGTCGCGCCGTCGCGCCGTCGCGCCTCCGCGCTGCCGCCAAACTCGTACTAGCGCTCCGGCAGCGACCGCATGAAGTCGGCGAGATACGCGCCCCACACCGCGGGCACTGAATGCGTGCCGTGGCCGCGCGTCTGGGGCGAAATTGGCAGAAGAAGGAACTTCCCGTGCGTGACCTGCGGCATGAGGCGCTCCATCACGCCCAGTTCCGGCGGATTCACCAGATCGTCGGCGGAGTTGATGGCGAGCACCGGCGCCGTGATCTGCGCCAGATGGGACGATGGGTCGTAGTCCCGCGATGCATCGAACTGATAGAGCATGTCGTTCGCGTCGGTCGTGCGGGCGCGCGCGGCGAGATATGCCGTGATGACGCTGTCCGCGGCATCGCGCGTCGGCCCCTGCCGGTGCTGCACAAGCGGCGCGCTCGTCATCATGAAGAGCAGCTGGTTGGCCGCGGACACTCCCTTCGGTTGCTGCGTGTACTCGCCGCCGTTGTAGCCCGGATCATTGCGAATGTCATCCATGATCATCCGACGCATCATGCGGTTGCGACCGACGATCGGCGCCGACGCGCATGCGAGGGGAACCAATCCGTCCACGAACTCGGGATAGGTGTATCCCCACACCCACGCGTGCATGCATCCCATGGATGTCCCCATGATCAGGCGCAGATGGGTGACACCCAGGTGTTCGCTCAGCAGCAGATGCTGGGCGCGCACCATGTCGTCGTACGTGTACCGCGGAAATCGCGCGTGCAGGCCGTCGCTTGGCTTGCTCGAGCCGCCGTGACCGACGCCGTCGGGCAGGATGATATAGTAGCGCGTCGTGTCGAGGAGCTGGCCCGGACCGAACAATTCGCCGGCGTAGCTGCGCGCGAGGAACCCCCGCCCCGAACCGCCCGTGCCGTGCAGAATCATCACCGCGTTGCGCACCACGCCGAGGGCGTCGCGCCTCGGTGCGCCAAGCGTGGTGTAGTGCAGACGCAGTTCGGGCAGCGACTCGCCGCTGGCAAATCGGAAATCGCGCGCGATGAAATCGCCCGGCGCGCCCTGCGCCCATGCGGACGCGGCGGCGAGGGACGTCGCGAACAACGCGCGACGCAGATGTGCCGCGGCTGTGCCGACGAATGTCATGGGATGCTCCGGATCAGGGGACGATCTGCACTGCGCGACGCGGCCCGCGGCCTACGGTACAATCAAACGTTCGACGAACGTCGCCATGCCGTGGAAGAGATCCAGGTGATCGGGACCCGAGTTGCCGGCGAAGCCCAGCGCTTCGAAGCGGCCCTTTTGCGCGCGGCTGAGCAACTGCGAGCCCATCGGACCCCATTCGAGTACAGGAACGCGCTTGAGGCCTACGGCATCGAGCACCCAGTCCGTGCACTCTGTCGTGCTGGCAAAGGTGCCGGGGAAGATCTCGGTGTGCGTGATGATGAAGCGCTTGCTGCCGGCGGCGGCGAGGCGCGCGAACGCCGCAAACGGCGCGAGCCCGGCGGTATCGAGCACGCCACCGTCATTCAGCGGCGTGCGATCGGGGATGTACCCGGTGTGAATGCCATCGAGCAGCAGCACGCCGTCCACGCGAGGCAGATACTCGGGGTGGCGCAGCACCTCGCGGATAGCACCGTATCCCGCGCTGAAGCCGCTCAAGTAGACTGCCGAGAGGCGCGGGGCGCCGGTCACCTGCGCAATGCGCGCACGAATCGTATCAAGCATGCGTCCATAGAGCAGTGAGTCGTTCGCGAACGGACGCGAGTAGATGCTCGAGCCACTGCCCAGGAACACCGCCGCCACGATGATCGGTTGTTTCATCGTCGCCACGACGCGTTGCGGCAGCCACGTGGCGCCCATGAAGTGGATCAGGAGGGGCGCTGAGTCTGCGGTCAGCGCGCGCTGGGGAATGAAGACGTCAATGGATCGCGGCAGGACGCTGTCAATCGAGAAGTGGACGCCGTCGTCTGGGCGCCGCGGCGGCGGCAGGCGTTCGTGCCGCCGGGTGCTCTCCGTCATCGGCGACGGATTCTGGGGGAGCATTTGCGACGGCGCCAGCGACGGCGCGCCAGTTTGCTGCGGCCCTGTGGCTGGCGCAGTGGCGGGTACCCGCGTCGTCGCAGCCGCAGGCACCGCAGCCGGTGTCGGCGCCGGTTGCGATGTCGGTTGCGATGACGAGTGGCAGCCGGCAGCCGTCAGCACGAGGGCGGTAATAGTAACGACATGCGACTTAATCATCGTCTTCGCCGGCCAGTGCCCGCGGATACACCTTCACCTTGTCCCATCGGCGCAGTTGCACCTCGCCCGCCGGCGCGCCGCGCTCCTTGCGCACCTCCGACGCCCAGCAGATGTGCACTTCCACCTTGCCTCGCGCTTCGCGGGCCTTGCTGTAGTAGGCCGCGTATTCAGCCGCCCGTTCAACGACGGACGCTGGGATTTCCGGGAGCTTGTCGGGGTTGCGAATGACGACATGGCTCCCCGGCACGTTGGCGACGTGCAGCCACAGGTCGTGCGGCTTGGCCACCTTCAGCGTGAGATAATCGTTGTCCGTGGCCGCCTTGCCGACGAGCACCTCAAAACCCTCGACCTCGACGCTGCGGTACCTGCGTCCCTTGCTGGGCATGCCTCAACGGTACAGCGCCGGTGCCGCGCGCGGGAGCGCGCTCCCTTGCCGAGTGGATCTGGACTAGTTTTCCGGAGTCACCGGCCCCCACGGCCACTTGCCGGCCCCCGAACGCCCCCACTGATGGTTCCCGCTCCCAAGACCGACCGCCGCACGGCCCACGGACTGACACGCGACCAGCTGCTGGCCGCGTATCGGACCATGTTCCTGTCGCGTCGCCTTGACGACAAGGAGATCCAGCTCAAGCGGCAGAACAAGATCTTCTTCCAGATCTCGGGCGCCGGACACGAAGCGGTTCTCACGGCCGCCGGACACGTGTTCAAGGGCGGGCACGATTGGTTCTACACGTACTACCGCGACCGTGCGCTGTGCTTGCAGTTGGGAATGACGGCGGCCGAGATGCTGTACAGCGCCGTGGGCGCCGCGGCCGATCCGAACTCGGGCGGCCGTCAGATGCCGTCGCACTGGGGGCACAAGCGCCTAAACATCGTCTCGGCGTCGTCACCGACGGGGACGCAGTTCCTGCAGGGAGTGGGTGCGGCCGAAGCATCACTGCGCGCGAAGCTGCTTGGCATTACCGATGGCTTTGCCGGCAACGAAGTCGTCTTCGTCTCCACGGGCGACGGCGCGACGTCGCAGGGTGAGTTCTGGGAATCACTGAATTCCGCGGCGAACCTGAAGCTGCCCGTCGTCTATCTCGTCGAAGACAATGGGTACGCCATCTCCGTGCCGGTGGAAGTGAACACCGCCGGCGGATCCATCTCGAAGCTCGTCGCGTCGTTCCCGGGCCTGTACATCCAAGAAGTGGACGGCTGCGACTTCCTCGCCTCGCTTGATGTGATGAAGAAGGCCGTCGCATACGCGCGCGACCGCAAGGGACCGGCGCTGGTCCACGCGCACGTTATTCGCCCCTATTCGCACTCGCTCTCCGACGACGAGATCGTCTACAAGCCACCGAAGGAGCGCACCGCCGAGGCGGCACGCGATCCGTTGGCGACATTCCCGAAGTGGCTCGTCGCCGAAGGGTACGCGACGGACGCCGATATCAAGGCGCTTCAAGAGTCAGTGGACGCCGAGGTGCTGGCGGCCACCGACGACGCGCTTGCGCAGCCGCAGCCTGCCGCGGAGACGACGATGTGGGCTCTGTACTCGCCGGACGTGGATCCGACGAGCGCGGCGTTCGACACGGAGGATACACCGCAGTTCTCCGGCGAGCCGACGACGATGGTGGGTCTCATCAACACCGCCATGCGCGACGAGATGCGGCGCAACGAGCGCATCGTCGTCTTCGGCGAGGACGTGGCCGACGTCTCGCGCGAGGAGTACCTCGGCAAGGTCAAGGGCAAGGGCGGCGTGTTCAAGGCGACGCACGGCCTGCAGACGGAGTTCGGCGGCGCGCGCGTGTACAACTCACCGCTCGCCGAGGCAAGTATCATCGGACGCGCAATCGGGCTGGCGCACCGCGGCTTCAAGCCGGTGGTCGAGATCCAGTTCTTCGACTACATCTGGACCGCGTACATGCAGTTGCGCGACGAACTGGCGACTATGCGCTGGCGCTCGAACAACACGTTCAAGGCACCGGTGGTGGTGCGCACGACGTACGGCGGCTACATCCGCGGTGCCATCTATCACTCGCAGACCGGCGCGTCGCTCTTTGCGCACTGCCCCGGCCTGCGTGTTGTCTGCCCGAGCACGGCGCTTGATGCCAACGGTTTGCTGCGCACGGCGATCCGCTGCGACGACCCGGTGATCTTCCTCGAGCACAAGCATCTGTACCGCCAGACGTACAACAAGGGGAAGAATCCCGGCCGGGACTTCATGATTCCCTTCGGCAAGGCGAAGGTGCTGCGCGAGGGAACCGACGTGACGCTGGTGACCTATGGCGCCACAGTGCAGCGCGCACTGGCCGCGGCCAACCAAGCGGCGGATGCCGGCGGCCCGAGCGTGGAGGTCATTGACCTGCGCACGCTCCAGCCGTGGGATCAGGAGTCGGTGTACGCGTCGGTGCGCAAGACCGGCCGAGTGATCGTGGCGTACGAAGATTCGTTTTCGTGGGGATACGGCGCGGAGATCGCCGCCCGTATCGCCGACGAGTGCTTCTCGTGGTTGGATGCGCCGGTGAAACGCATTGCGTCGCAGGACGTGTGGGTGGGGTATGCGCCGCAACTTGAGGACGCGACGCTGCCGCAGACGGCGGATTTCCTGAGAGCTTATACCGAGCTCGTTGGATACTGATGGTAAATGGTAGATGGTAGACGGGCCGGGAATGAGATCCCGGCCCTTCGTCGTTCATCTACCCTCTAAGGTCTACCGCCTATTATCTGTATCGTTGTACGCCTCTCTCGCCGCGCGCTCCTACGGCGTCACGGCTTCGTACACGACTCTTCCGTTCACGATCGTCCGCACGACCTTTGCGTCGCGGATCTTCTCTGGCGCGATCTTCGTGAGGTCGCGGTCAATCATCGTGAGATCGGCAAGCATCCCTTTCTTGATGACGCCGCGCTTGTCATCGGAGAAGCCGGCGCGCGCGGCGCCCGCGGTGTAGGCGCGTAACGCATCCTCCACCTTGATCTTCTGTTCGGGCACCCAGCCGTTCGGGCGCTTCTCGTCGAGCGTGCGTCGCGTCACCGCGGCGTAGATCCCCATCAGCGGCGTCGGCGGCGCGACGAACCAGTCCGAGCCAAATGCAAGCTGCGCCTTCGTATCAATCAGCGACTTGAACGCGTACGTCCCCTTGGCGCGCTCCGGCCCAATCACCTTGTCCACCCAACGGCCGTCATCAATGGCGTGATACGGCTGCATGGATGGAATCACGCCGAGCGCGCCGAAGCGCGGCATGTCGGCGGGCGCGATGTGCTGTGCGTGCTCGATGCGGAACCGCCGGTCGCGCGGCCCGTTCTCCTTGGCCACCCGCGCGAAGATGTCGAGCTGTGTGCGGATGGCCCGATCACCAATCGCGTGCACGATCACCTGCAGGCCGGCCGCGTCGCCCTTCTTCGTC
>JAHFCU010000002.1:0-38573 GCA_023249305.1 Gemmatimonadota bacterium | reverse complement strand
TCGAGCATCGCCGCCGTGTGCGAACCGATGGAGCCGTCCACAAAACCCTTGAGCCCGCCGATGCGCACCCAGTCGTCGCCATTGCCGCGCGCCTTCACGGTGTCGGCGAGGCGCTTCCAGCTCGAAAGCGGCACGACGGCATAGATGCGCGTGGTCAGCGCGCCGGCAGCGTGCGCGCGTTTAAACGCCGCGAGATCACCCCAGGACCCCATGTTGTGCACAGCGGTGACGCCCTGCTCGTTCACGTATGCCATCGCCGCGCGCAGCGCATGATCGGTGAGCGCCGCGCTTGGCTCCGGCACGGCACGCCAGACGACGCTCGTCGCGTTGTCCTTGAAGATCCCCGTCGGCTCGCCGACCGCGTCGCGCACGATCGTGCCGCCCACAACATCCTTGACGTCCTTCGTGACCTTGGCCGCCTTGAGCGCCGCCGAGTTGGCGAGATGCATGTGGCCGTCGAGGCGATTGATCCAGACGGGATTGTTCGGCGTCACGGAATCAATCCACTGACGGGTCGGGAGTTCTCCGCCCCAGTTCTCGTGATCCCAGTCGCCGTTCAGAATCCACGTGCCGGCCGGCAGCGTTCTCGCGTACGCCCCAATTCGCTGAATGAACTCAGCTTTCGTCTTGGCGTCGCGCAGCTTCACCGACTGCAGCGCGAAGCCCCCGTCAATGAAGTGCACGTGCGCATCGGTGAAGCCGGGGATTACCATGGCACCATGCGCGTCAATCAGGCGCGCCTTGGCGCCGGAGAGCTTGCGGATCTCGGCGCTCGAGCCCACGGCGGCGATGTGTGCGCCGTCGACCGCGACGGCATCGGCCCACGGGTGGCGCGCGTCGCCGGTCCAGACGCGGGCGTTGACGATGGCAAGACTTATCACAGCAGTCTGGGCGAGCGGGTGCATTGAAGCCTCAGCGCTAGGGCGCGGGCGGCCAAGCGGCCGCCCGTCAGGAACAGCGCGTCACCGATGACGCGGCACGGACCACGCATGGGAGGCGGTGCGTCAGCTCCGCTCGATGGCGTCACGCACGTCGAGCAGGATCTCGAAATAGAGCTGCTCACGGCGGTACGAGAAGTCGAGCGCCTTCATTTGCGACTCGTCCTCGGTCGCCTTGGCGCGCTCGAACGCCTCGCGATACATGTCATCGAGGTTGGCGAGGATCCGTTCGCGAGAGCGGGACATGCGAAGGTTCTCCAGGGCCGCAGGCGTGAGCCGCGGCGGATCAGTGGACACGACGCGCGTGGGCAACGCCGGCCCCTCGAGGAGGAGTCGCTTGGCCACGCCAAGCAGTTGGCTGCGCGCGTCGAAGGGACTAGCCATGGATGTCGTGCATAATCGCACGACAACGCCAGCGAGGGAATGGGGCGGGACCGGCGCGCCTCGGGCGTCGGCTAGGGCGCCGAACGCTGCGCGATGAGCCGCGCGACGGCAGCATCTTCCTCGACGAACGGCAGCAGCGCGGCGACGACGCTCTGCTCCGTCTCGCCTTCGACGGCCATGAGTGGTGGCGGCATCCTGCGGGCATCAATCGACCGCGGCCCCGAGTTCCGGCGATCCACCTCGATGACGGCGCGCACTGGTGCGGCGTCTGTTGGCGTCAGCCGGCGGATGCGCACGGTGGCCCCCTCGGGCATCGTGCGTTCGTAGAGAACGTCGGACACTGCAATCCCTCGTCGGGATGGGTTGCTTATATCTGCCGCGCCCCGGTGCCGGCCGCAAGCCATCACGTGCCCGCTATTGGCGTCAGTTGGTGCAATTGGCCGCGGCCACCGGCCGGCCATCGCGGCTTGCCCGGCGCGCCGACCTCGGCCATCGTCCTCAGATGCGAATCCGCCACGGTTCCATCGCGCTATTCGTCTTGTTGTGTGTCGGTACAGCCGATGCCCAGCAAGCCGTTCCGAAGCTCACCGACCTCCTCCCGGTTGACCCGGCCGTCGTGCAGGGAACGCTGCCCAACGGCCTGCGCTATTTCGTGCGGCGCAACGAGAAGCCCGCGCAACGCGCCGAGCTGCGTCTCGTCGTGCGGGCCGGTTCCATTCTCGAGGACGAGGATCAGCGTGGACTCGCGCACTATGTCGAGCACATGGCCTTCAACGGGACGAAGCGATTCCCCAAGCAGGCCATTGTGTCGTTTCTCGAGCGCAGCGGAATGCGCTTTGGCGCCGATCTCAACGCGTCAACGAGTTTCGAAGAAACCGTGTACATGCTGCAGATTCCCACCGACACGGCCGCCTTGCTGAACACCGCGCTCGACGTCCTGCAGGACTGGGCGTCGGCGGTCACGTTCGACAGCATCGAGTTTGCGCGTGAGCGCGGGGTGGTCATCGAGGAGTGGCGCACGGGGCGCGGCGCCAGTCAGAGGATCAGCGAGCGGCAGTTCGGCGTCGAGTTCAAGGGGTCGCGCTATGCCGACCACTTTCCCGTCGGCACTAAGGAGAGCCTCGACACCGCGACACTGGCTGCCACGCGCCGCTTCTATGCCGACTGGTACCGCCCCGATTTGATGGCGGTCGTCGCCGTCGGCGACTTCGACGCAGCGGCCATGGAGCGCGCCATCAAGGAGCGCTTCGGGGCGCTCGTGAATCCGGCGCCGGAGCGTCCCCGCCTCACCTACGACGCGCCCGACCATGCCGACACGCGCGTCTCGACCGCAGCCGACCCCGAACTCCCACAGAGCGTCGTGCAAGTGCAGTGGTTATTGCCGCCGCGGCCGCGCGGCACGGTGGGCGCCTGGCGCACATCGCTCATCGCGGGCATGTACACCGGCCTGCTCTCGCAGCGGCTGGGTGAACTGGCGCAGCACGAGAGCACGTCCTTCGCCTTCGCGTACGCGGCGAACGGTTCGCTCCTTCCGACGCGTGATGCGTTCACCGTCGCGGCGATGGTCAAGGACGGCCGGTTTACCGACGCGCTCACCGCGACGCTCGCCGAGTTGGAGCGCGCCAGACGGTATGGGTTTACCGCCACGGAGTTCGAACGTCAGAAGGCCAGCCTGGTCCGTTCGTTCGAACGCAGCGTGTCCGAGGCGTCCAAGACGGACTCCAAGGTGCACGCCAACCAGCTCGTGTCGCACATGCTACGGCAGTCGAACATCGCGAATCCCGAGCAGGTACTGAGCCTCGCCACAGCCTTTCTCCCCGGCGTCACGCTCGACGAGGTGAACGGCGCCGCGAAAAGCTGGATGCCCGAGGGAAACCGCACCATCCTGATCGCCGCGCCCGCGCGAGCGGACGTGGCCCTCCCGACGGATTCCGCGCTGGTCGCCGTGTTCACTCGCGTGTCGGCGCAATCAATGGTCGCCTACGTGGACTCGACGGCCGACCGACCGTTAGTCGCGCATCCGCCTCGACCCGGCAAGGTCGCGAAGACCACCACCATCACCGACCTCGGCATCACCGAGTGGACGCTTGGCAACGGAATCCGCGTCCTGCTCAAGCCCACCGACTTCAAGAACGACCAAGTGCTCCTGCTCGGCCGGAGGCCGGGCGGGTACTCCTTGCTGGGCAACGCGGATCATAATATCGCCACCCTCTCGGATTTCGTCCTCGGCGGGGTCGGCGAGTTCAGCGACAACCAGTTGCGGCGCATGCTGACCGGCAAGGTTGCCAGCGCCGCGGTCTCCGTGAACGAGAATGGGGAGTCCGCGTACGGGTCGGCTTCGCCGCGCGACCTGCAGACGATGTTCGAGCTGCTCTGGCTCAGTGCCACGGCGCCGCGGCTCGACACGGCGCTTTTTGCCGCGAACCGCGGGATGATGAAAGCCGCGTTGCAAAACAGCCGTAACACGCCGGCGCAGGCATTCGACGACACCGTCACCGTGGTGATGGCCAACTACCACCCGCGCGTACGGCTGTTCCAGCCCGAGCAACTCGATTCGCTCGACGCGACGCGCGCGTTCGCGCTCTACCGCGCGCGCTTCGCCAACTTCACGGGATGGACGTTTTATCTCGTCGGCAACTTCACCCTGCCGGGCATCCGTCCGCTGGTTGAGCGGTACATCGGCTCACTGCCGGCCAAGGGGAAGACCGAGACCTTCGTGGACCGCGGCATCCGCCCACCAAAGGGCGTGGTCAGCCGCATCGTGCGGAAAGGGACAGATCCCAAGGCCGAGTCGCGTCTCACCTTCCATGGCGACTTCGCGTATTCATGGGAGAACCGCCTGGAACTTGACGCGCTGCGCCAATTGCTTGAGCTGCGCTTCCGCGACGCGCTGCGCGAAGACAAGAGCGGTACCTACGATGTGGGGGTGAGCGCGTCGGGTAGCTGGATTCCGTACAAGCGTTACAGCATCACCTTCAGCTTCGAATCCGCACCGGAGCGTGTCGAAGAGCTCGCGGCCGCCGCGTTTGCCGTCATTGACTCCGTGAAGCGCACCGGTCCCACTGCGGAAGAGATGGAAAAGATTCATGAGACGTTTCTCCGTTCGCACGAAACAGGACTGCGCGAAAACTCGACGTGGCTCGGCTGGATGAGTGACCACGATGAGGACGCGCGCGACCAGCACGCGACGATCGAATACCCTTCGCTCGTGAAGAAGCTGACGGCTTCGCAACTGCGCGACGCGGCCGGGCGCTACCTCAACCTCTCGCAGTACGCCCGGTTCACGCTGCTCCCCGAGGAAGCGCGGAAGCCGACACCCTAAGCAACGCACGCTGGGCACGCTTGACGCGCGTCCAACACCGCCGCTACTCGGGGAGCTTGTTGTCGCCCGGCGGGGCGACGTAGCGGAGCGTCTCGACGGGACGTCCCGCGATCAAGTGCTCGCTGACGATCTGTCCCGCGTCGGTGGGCCTCACGCCGTGGTACCAGACGTCGTCGGGATACACGACCACCATCGGGCCGTGGCCGCACTGGCCGAGGCAGCCCGCGTGGTTGACGCGCACGCGACCCTTGATGCCGGCGTCCACCACGGCCGCGCGGATAGCCGCGAAGACATCCTTCGAGTCTTGCGTGGGGCAGGTCTTGCCCGACGTGCAGACGAAGACGTGGTGCTCGTATTGTCCCATGCCCCAAGCTAGCGAGGCGCGCGCGCCTCGCGCGAGCGGTGCGGCGTGGACGTGGCGGCGCCGCTCGCGGCGCAGATGCGCCGCTTGCCGGGGCTCGCTAGTTTCGGCAAATGCCGACTCCCCAGGACTTCTTCGACATTGACATCCGTGTGGGAACTGTGCTTTCGGCGGAGCCGTTCGCGCGCGCCGTGAAGCCGTCCATCCGGCTTGAGATTGATTTCGGGCCCGAGCTTGGGATCAAGCGTTCGAGCGCCCAACTCACGATGCACTACACGCCCGAATCCCTCGTCGGCCGCCAAGTGGTGGCCGTGACCAACATCGGGACGCGCAACGTCGCCGGTTTCACGAGCGAGGTGCTCGTGCTCGGCGCGATGCCGGAGGCGCACGAGGTCGTTCTGCTTGCCGTGGACCACCCGGTGGCCAATGGAGTGCGGATAGGATAGGAGCTGATGGGAGATGGGAGAAGGGAGATGGGAGAAGGTAGACGAACGGCGGTGCGCCGCTGAGATTTCCAGCGACAGGAGTCCGCTCTCCCGCCTCCCATCTCCCATCTCCCAGCCGCCCTAATGTCCATTCGCCCCGACAACCGCGTCGCGATCACTTGGGCCGGTGAGCACCGTTTCGACGCCGGACGCCCTGGCGGCCCACAGATTCGCGTTGACGCTTCCGCGAAGACCGGCCCCGGCCCGGTGGACATGCTCCTCATCGGCCTTGGCTGCTGCACGGGCGTGGATGTCGTGGACATCCTCGCCAAACGGCGCACCCCGGTGCAGGCACTCAGCATCGAAGTGCAGGGCGAGCGGCGTGAGGAGATCCCGCGCCGCGTAACGAAGGCGCACCTCGTCTACCGCATTGACGGCGCGGGCATCGAGCGCGAACACGCCGAGCGCGCGGTGGAGCTGGCGGTGACGAAGTACTGCAGCGTGCGCGATTCGATCGATCCGGCCATACCAGTCACCTGGTCGGTCGTGCTCAATGACGCGTGAAGAAACCTCCTTCCCCTCTTCTCACATAAGGTTGCTGGGAATGCGCATCACATCCGTTGTCTTCGCTATTTCGGCGACGCTTTCCGTGGCTGGCGAGGCGTCCGCGCAGGTCTGGCTCAACGCCGATACCACCAAGAAGGTGAACCAGTCCAACTTCCGTGCGCTCGAGGACTGGCCGGTGGCCAACGACCTGCGCCGCGCATCAGGCGCGCCGGGTGCGAAGTACTGGCAGCAGCAGGTGGATTACGCGATCAAGGTCGCGCTCGACACCACGACGCACCGGCTGGCCGGCAGTGAGGTGGTGACCTATCACAACAACTCGCCTGACCAGCTGACGTACCTCTGGTTCCAACTCGACCAGAACATCGAGAAGGCCGACTCGCGCGCCGCGGCGATGTCCGGCGCGATCCCGAAGGGCATGGATCCGCGCTTCCGCCGTTACCTGATGAGCGAGTTCGAGGGCGGCTACACGCTTTCGCGCGTGCAGTTCGTTGACGCCGCCGGCAGGCGTCGTGATGCGCAGTACCGGTTGAACGGCACGCAGATGCGTGTGAACCTCGACGCGCCACTCGGCAGTGGCCAGGCCGTGAAGGTCGCCATCGATTGGTCGCACGAGGTACCAGAGGGCGGACGCAACGGCCGCGGACAGAAGGAGAAACTGAAGGACGGGTGGGAGTACGAGAACGCGCAGTGGTATCCGCGCGCCGCGGTCTATGACGACGTGAACGGCTGGCAGAACAACCAGTTTCTCGGTCGCGGCGAGTTCTACCTCGAGTTCGGCAACTTCGACGTCAGCATCACGGTGCCGCACGACCACATCGTGCGTGCGACGGGCGTGCTGCAGAACCCCGCTGAGGTGCTCACGGCGGCACAGCGCGAGCGCCTGACGAAGGCCTTCGCGTCGGACACGCCGGTGTACATCGTGAAGCCCGAGGAGATCGCCACGCCGGCGATTCGCCCCGCGGGAACCGGCAGCCTGACGTGGCACTTCACCGCGCAGAACGTCCGCGACTTCTCATGGGCATCCTCGCGCGGCTTCGCGTGGGACGCGATGGGCTTTCGCTACAAACCGGGCGGTCGGCTCATCGAACTGCACTCCGTGTACCCGCGCGAGGCGATGCCGCTCTGGAACAAGATCAGCACCAAGGCCATTGCGCAGACGATGGTGACGTACGGACGCATGGCGTTCGAGTACCCGTATCCGCAGGCGTCCAACGTCCATGGCACAGTCGGCGGCATGGAATACCCGATGATTGCGTTCTGCGGCGCGCGCCCGCGCCCCGACGGCACGTACGACAAGTCGCTTGAATACTCACTGGCGGCGGTGACGATCCACGAAGTCGGCCACAACTGGTTTCCGATGATCGTCGCGTCAGACGAGCGCATGTGGACGTGGATGGACGAAGGGCTCAACTCCTTTCTCGAACACTACGGCTCCATCGACTTCGACAAGGACTGGCCAGCGATGCGCCTGCCGGGCTCGGCGAAGAGCATCGCGAACTACATGCGTGTGAGTCCTTCGGTGCCGATCATGGCTCACTCGGATCTCAACGTGCGCAACTCGTTCGGGCCGAACGGATACACCAAGCCGGCCAGCGGCCTTGTCATGTTGCGCGAACACATCGCCGGGCAGGAGGCCTTTGACCAGGCGTTCCGCGGCTATAGCCAGCGGTGGATGTTCAGGCATCCACAGCCCGCCGACTTCTTCCGTTCCATGGAAGACGGACTCGGCGAGTCGCTCAGCTGGTTCTGGCGTGGCTGGTTCTACACTGCGTACGCCAACGACCAGACCGTCACGGGCGTGGAGCGTCAGGATGCCAAGGACGTGCTCGGCAACGAGGACAAGGGCAAGAACTACTTCCGCATCACCGTCGAGCAGAAGGGCGGCATCGTGATGCCGGTGGAGATGGACATCTCCTTCACCGACGGGACCACGCAGCGGGTGAAGCTGCCGGCCGATATCTGGCGGCAGAACGAGCGGCAGTTCACCTACGGGCTGGCCTCGAACAAGGACATCGCGCAAATCGTGGTGGACCCGGACGAGGCGTACGCCGACGTCAACCGGTCGAACAACACGTGGAAGAAAGCGGCAACGGCGCCGCTGCCGTGACCTGACAGTCTTCCCTAGCGCCTGATCTCGCGCACGGCGTGCTTGAGTTCGGGGATGACGAGCCGTGTCATCGCCAACTCGACCGCGGCGCGCGAGCCGGGCATTACCACCACGAACTTGCCCCGCGCCGCACCGGCCAGCGCGCGGCTTAGCATCGCCGCCGCTCCGATTTGCTCGAGGAAACTCAGCATCCGGAACAGCTCGCCGAAGCCCGGAAGCTCGCGCTCCAGCATCGGCCGCACCACATCCACTGTGCGGTCACGCGCGCCAAGCCCAGTACCACCCGTGCAGAGCACGGCATCCACGTCCTCACGCGCTAGCGCCGCGTCGAGCGCGGTGCGTAGTGCGACCTCGTCGTTGGTCAGCAGTTGCTTCGTGACAACGACGTGCCCGGCCTCCGTCAGCATCCGCTCAATCAGCGCGCCAGATTCGTCGGTTGCCGCAGTGCGCGAGTCGCTGACGGTGAGCACGATGCAACGCGCGCCATCGCGCCGCGCGGCTTCCTCGCGATGTGCCGTGGTGCTCGGCGATTCGTTCGCGTTGTGGCTCGTCATGTTAGCAGTCCTCGTGGGTGCAACGCATAGCGCTCACGATCGGCCCGCGCTCGAGAGTAGCCATGCTACTTGAGCGTCCCCAGCGAGCGGCGCGCCTGTCCGTTGCGGGGATCAAGCTTCAGCGCCAGCTCGTACTCGGCGCGCGCCGCCGCCGTGTTGCCGCGCTTCTGGGCGATATTGCCGAGTCGCATGTGGGCGTTGCTCAACGATGGAACGTTTGGCGCCGGTGGTGGCGCGAGGATCAGGAACTTCCGTAGCGCATCCTCTCCGCGATCGAGTTGCTGCCCTGAGACCGCCGCAATGCGCCCAATCTGATAGAGCGCCATCGGATCATTTGGCCGGCGCTTCTGGTACGCCTCGACGACGCCGAATGCCTCAGCTGCGCGTCCCTGATCGGCAAGCGAGCCCGCGTATGACCCCATCGGGCCCAGCGAGTCCGGAAACTCGGCGACCATTGCCTTGAGTGTCCGCTCGACAGTCGGCTGATCCTTCGCGCGTGAGGCGGCGTTGATCGCGATCAGTTGCCCGCGATACCGGTTGCGTTTCATGACCTCCGCGGCCTCGGCCCGCGCCTTATAGTCACTGCCACCCATCACGCCGGGCGCCATCGCGTAGAACTGCCAGCGCAGCTCTCGCGCGTCCACGTTGTCGGGATCGAGCTCAATCGCGCGGTCTACGGTGCTTTTCAGACGACGCGCGAGAAACGGCTGGCGCAGGATGTTCGCGCGCTGCGCCTGAATGCCGATGGCGCGCGCCAGCCACAACTGAATTTCACCGCGCTTCGGATCGAGCGACGCGGCCTTGTTGAACCAGTCCTCGGCGTTGTTGACCTTGTCTTCGGCGATGAGCGTCTTGCCGTACCAGAGCGCAGCGTCGGCGTTGCGCGGTTGCGTCTTGGTGGCATTGGCGAAGAACGCGTGCGCCTCGGTCCAACGACGGGCGTTGTAGTGCGCGATCCCGGCGTCGAGTTCGGCAGATTGCGCGAGCAGCGGTGCGGCGATGGTGCAAACGAGCAGGCGGAAGATCATCAGAACCGCTTCTCCTCTTCCGTGAGCTCAGCGCAGAGCTTCACGTAGCTCTCGTAACGCGCCGAAGAAATATCGGCGCGTTCAACGCCGACACGCACGGCGCAATCGGGTTCGGATACATGACGGCAGTCCTGGAAGCGGCACTCGCCCAGTACCGGCCGGAACTCCGGGAAACACCGGTCGAGGTCCGCCGATGGCAGTCCCCACATGCCAACTTCGCGCAGGCCGGGTGTGTCCACCACGTATCCGCCGCCGGGCAGGGGGACGAGCACGGCGCCGACCGTCGTGTGCCGCCCCTTGTTCACCGATTCGGAGATCTCGCCGACCCGCAGGTTGAGTCCCGGATACAGCGCGTTGATGAGCGACGACTTTCCGACACCGCTCGGCCCGGTGAGCGCCGTCGTGCGGTTCACGAGCACCGCGCGCAGGGCGTCGAGCCCTGTAGGCCGCTTGACGCTGGTGCGGTGCACAGGGTAGCCCGCGCGTTCGTAGTCGACGGCCAGTGCGTCTACAACCGCCGCGTCCGTGGCGAGCTCCACCTTGTTCAGCACGAGACGCGCGGGAATCTCGTTTCCTTCGGCGATGACCAAGAATCGGTCTATCATGCGCACGTGTGGCTCGGGCTTTGCAATCGCGAAGACGATCACCACCTGATCCACGTTCGCCACGACGATACGCTCCCCGCGTGCGCCGCCCGGCGCGCGGCGCGCGAGCTGTGTGCGCCGTGGGTGGATGCTCGTGATGCGCCACGCACCGCCCCGCGTGTCCTCCGCAAGATCCACGTCGTCACCCACCGCGAGCTTCTCGAAGCGTTCGCTCTGCTTGAGGCGCCCGCGCAGCGATACCTCATGCTCCGCGCCGTCCTGCGCGCGCACACGCCAGATGCCGCCGGTGCCACTCAGCACCACGCCGTGCAGCAGGATGCCGGGGCTCACGCGTCGTCCTCGGCGCGCATCACGTCGTACCAGCGCCGGCCATGATCGCCGTCGCGTGCGGCAATCAGCGCATCGAGCAGGCGTTGGCACTCGGTGAGCGGCGTCGCACCAACCTGCGCGAGTACGGCGTCCGCCGAATTCGCCGACGCGAGGAAGTCGGACTCCAGATGCCCGTCAATGCCCTGCTCACCCATACGCCGCCACTGCAGGAAGACCAAATACGCACCATACGGACGCGTAAGATCGCCCGTCACGTCCGCGAGGACTTCGAGCGAGTACGACAGGCCGTCCTTTCCCTCGAGCGCCGCCGCGCGGCCGTGCACCGCGGCGTAGCCGCCGACAGTCGTCTCGTCGCCGCGCGCGTAGTCGGGGGGCAGGAACCGGCCAGTGCTCACCGTCGGCGGAACGACTCGCGTAGCACGTTGCCCGTGATGAACCACAGGTTGGCCGGACGCTCGGCCATGCGCCGCATCAAATAGGGATACCACTGCGTGCCGAAGGGGACGTACAGGCGCAGTCGCCAGCCGTCGCGTACCAACTGCTCCTGAAGGTCGCGGCGTACGCCATACAGCATCTGGAACTCGAACTGGTCGGCGCCGATGCCGCGCGCCTTGGCCCATGCGCCGATCTCGGTGATGATCGCCGGATCATGCGTGGCCAGCCCCGGATACTTGCCGTGCTCGATGAGTGCCTTCGCGCAGTCGACGTAGCAGCGGTCTACGTCCTTCTTGTCGGGGAAGGCCACGCTGGCTGGTTCAAGATACGCACCTTTGCAGATGCGCACGCGGCATTTCTTCTCGTTGGCCCAGGCGACGTCCTGCGTAGTGCGGCGCAACATGCTCTGCAGCACGATGCCGACGTGCTCCGGATAGTCAGGGTAGAGTCGCCTTGAAAAGAAGTCGAGCGTGCGCTGCGTGTAGTCGCTGCCCTCCATGTCGAGGCGCACGAAGTTGCCGTACTTCTTGGCGCGGTCGAGAATGGACCGCGTGATCTCCTCGCAGAGCGTATCGGAGACGTCCTGTCCAAGCGACGTCAGTTTCACCGAGACGTTGGCGTTCAACCTGCGGCGCGCGATCTCGTCGAGGAGCTGCAGGTAGCGCAGTCCCGTCTCGCGCGCCTCCGGTTCGCTCGTCACGCTCTCGCCGAGTTGATCGAGCGACGCGGGGACGCGCTTCGCGTTGAGGGCCACCACGGCGTCGCACGCGGCCTCCAAGGTTTCGCCGGCGACGAATCTCGAGGCGACCTTCTTGGCGAAGCCGTTGTTGCGAACGAAGCGGAAGATGGATTTCTGGCGCGAGAGCCAGATCAAGCTCGAGCGAAGCATGCTCTCTTATGGAAGCAGGCGTCCCGGCACAGCCGGGGCCTTGGCGATTCGGCAGACCGGCACACTGCCACCCTGGATGGCCGGCCGGGCGATGGCGGCATCGAACAGATTCCAGGTGCCTAGGCCGTCGTCACTGGTGGGATCAAGCAGCATTTGCGCGAGCACGCCGAGCGGCTGGCGCGCGCTCACGATGAGAGCGCCGGCAGGCATGTCGGCCGTGCTCGGCACCCATCGCCCTTCGAAGCGCGTCTCACGATGCCCCTGGAAGGTCCGCGACGACGCCACCACCGAATCGGCGACATAACATTCGAGATCGGCAATCGCTGCCGGCGCTGTCGTGCGCATCACGCGCACGCCATGCAATCGCAGCATCGGGCCAATCGTGTCGGCCGCGGCGGGGGTCACCAACCACCCCCACGGCATTGGCGCCGTGCGCGTCGCGTCGAACCGGTCGCGCACGGGCATCGTCGTGGTGACGAACTTCCCGGTGCGCCGATAGCCGCGGCGTACTCCGGGTTCGGTGGGCGTCGCGTCGGTCTTCTCAATCGTCTCCTCGATGACCTGCTGCATCGAGGGCGTCTGCGTCAGCGCCGCGCGCACCGGCACGTTCGCGATCTTGCCCGCCTCGAGCGCTGCGTCCGAGGCGCGCGTGAGCGCGAGCACCGCGCGCGACTTCTCGGCCGTCAGCGAGAGCAGCTCCGTCACGAAGGCGTACGTCGCCTTCACACGCCGCTCAAACGGATCATGCGAGTACGCTTCGCTCAGCACGGAGAGCCGGCCGCGCAGGGCGTAGTAGTTCGTGCCATAGCGCCCGCGGTGGTCGTACGTGGACCACTGCTTCGCCTCACCCGGCGCCGCCGGGCCTTCGTCGCCCGTGAAGTTGCCGTAATCGAAGATCTCGTAGTGGTGCCGCACACGCACACGCCTGCGCAATGTCGGCAGCATCGAGTCGCGCACGAACGCGCCGCCGAACGGCCCACCGCGGATTCCCGCCGCCGGATGCAGCGACGGCGAGTAGGTGAGCGCATAGCCGTGGTAGCTGCCGTCGGTCGTGTGGAGGTCCACGAACAGGTCGGGATCCCACGCGTTGAACATCTGCAGCGACGCGCGCGTCTCGGGCGCCTCCGCCTTCACGTAGTCGCGGTTCAGATCGAGCATCATCGCATTCGGGCGCTGGCCGACCAACTCGGGTCCATTCTGCGCCCCGCGATTCTGCGCCTGCGGCTTGAACACCTCGTTGCCGTCGGCGTTGTAGATCGGCACCGCAATCAGCACGATCGAGTCGAGGACGTTCTTCTTCGGCGACAGGACCAGGTCACGCAGCAGCGCCTGCAGTGCTTCCTTCCCCTCGACTTCGCCCGCGTGGATGTTGCCCTGCACGTAGACGATGGGCCGTCCGAGCCGTCGGGCGTCGGTGGGTGAGTGCACGAGCGGCCGCGAGGCGATGACATACGGCAGGTCGCGTCCCTGCGTGGTCTTGCCGATGCTTCCGGCCACGACGTTCGCGCCCTTCAACTGCAGTGAGTCAATGAACGCGACGACATCGGCGTAGGTGGAAGTCTCGGTGTAATGACTGCGTTCTGCTCGCGTTGACTGTGATTGGAGATGGGAGATGGGAGATGGGAGAAGCACGGCAAGCAGTGCCGCATGCCATATCGTCGCCCCGGCGATCTCCCATCTCCGTCCTCCCTTCTCCGATCTGCCGTTCATACCGGTTTCCCCGTTCTCGGATAGAACGTCGCGTTGGTCTTCGCCATCTCGCGCAACAGCTTCGCCGGCACGAACCGCCCCGGGTACTTCGCGTTGAGTGCCTCGAGGCGGCGTACCAGCTCCGCGGCGCCGATTGTGTCCACGACGCGCAGCGGCCCGCCGCGAAATGGCGGGAAGCCGATGCCGAAGACCGCGCCGATGTCGCCATCGCGCGGCGCGCGCAAGATCCCCTCCTCCACACAGCGCACCGCTTCGTTCACCATCGCCAGCGACAAGCGCTCCTGGATCTCGGCGGCGCTCACCTCGATGCGCTTCGACCCCGCGGGCGTCACCGCATAGACCGACTCGTCCACGCCGCCCTTCTTCCCGCTTTCGTCATAGAGGTAGAAGCCCTTCTTCCCCTTCCGGCCGAGCCGTCCGGCGGCGAGTACCTTGCCCAGCGTCGCCGAGGGCTGCAGACGGTCGCCAAACGCCGACGCCATGATCGCGCCGCTCTTCCCCGCGACGTCGAGCCCCACTTCATCGAGCAACGTCACCGGTCCCACCGGGAACCCGTAGTCGAGCATCGCGCGGTCAATGGCCTCGATGCGCGCCCCTTCATCGAGCAGCTTGCCGGCTTCGTTGATGTACGGCGCCAGGATGCGGTTGACATAGAATCCCGGGGCATCGTTCACCACGATCACCGTCTTGCCGAGCTTGCGCCCGAAGGCCACGGTGGTCGCCACCACGTCGGGCGCGGTGCGTGGAGTTACGATCACCTCGAGCAGCGGCATCTTGTGCACGGGGGAGAAGAAGTGCATCCCCACCACGCGCGATGGATCGTGCGACGCCTCCGCCACCCTGTGAATCGGGATCGTGCTTGTGTTTGTCGCGAAGATCGCCCCCGGTGGCAGCACGGCCTCAGCTTCCTTCACCACCGCGTGCTTGACTGCGAGATCCTCGAAGACCGCCTCTATTAGTAGCGGTATGTTACCAAATCCCGTGTACTCCACGGTGCCGCTCACCAGCGACACTTGGTCCGCAAATTGCTGCTTGGTAATCTGCTTCTTCTTCAGCCGCTCCCTGAGCACATCACGCACGGCACCGATTCCCTTGCCCACCGCCGCGTGCTTCGTGTCCTTGAAGCGCACCGACACGCCCTGCATCGCGCTCACTGCGGCGATGCCCGCCCCCATGAAGCCCGTGCCGAGGATGCCGATCTTGTCGATTGGCACCGGGGGGGCAAAGAGCGGCGCGTTGCCGTTTGCACCCGTGTCCTTCTTGAGCGACGTCGTCGCGTAGAACAGGAAGATCAGCTGGCGGCTCACCGGCGTGAACGCCATTTCGCCAAACAGCCGCGCCTCGGTGGCAAATCCATCAGCCGCGGAGCCGCGATATCCGGCCGCCACTGCCTCAAGTGCTGCGAGCAGCGCCGGGTAGTGGCCGCGCGATTTCTTCATCGTCATCTCGCGCGCCTGACGGAACACGACCGCGCGTCCTACGGGATTGTTTTCGAGCAGGGCGCCCTTGACGCCCGCATGGCGTTCACGCCTGCGTGCCAGTGTGCCGGCGCCGAGTTCGCGCGCACGGCGGATCGCCACTTCGCGCAGGATGTTCGGGTGTACCATCTCATCCACCAGCCCCGTTTGCAGCGCCTTCTTGGCGCGCACGTTCTTGCCGGTCAGGATCATGTCGAGCGCCGCCTGCAGCCCAACCGTACGCGGGAGCCGCTGCGTGCCGCCGGCGCCGGGGATCAGCCCGAGCTGCACTTCCGGCAGCGCGAGCACCGTCTTGGGCGAATCGCCCGCAATGCGGTACGCACAGGCGAGCGCCGCCTCGAGACCGCCGCCGAGGCAGGCGCCATGGATTGCCGCGACCCACGGCACGCGCCCGGCCTCGAGCCGACTCATCAGCTTGTGGCCCTCGGCGCTCTCTACCGTCGCGTCGGCCGCGGACCTGAACTCGAGGAACTGGTCAATGTCCGCACCGGCGATGAATGTGTCGGGCTTGCCGCTAATCAACACCGCGCCCTTCACCGCCGCATCGCGTTCGACGCGGTCGAAGACGTCCACGAAGTCGGCCACCACCGCCTTCGAGAACTTGTTGACCGGTTCGCCGGGCAGATCAAACGTGACGACGGCCACACCGTCGTGCATCACCACCGAAAGTGCGCTCATGGCCTCACACCCTTCGCGGCCCGCGCCACGCCACGGCTGCGGTCCGCCATTCGTTCACTCACGCTCGATCACCATGCTGAAGCCCATTCCGCCCGCCGCACACACCGTCATCAGCCCGAACTGTCCGCCGCGTCGCTTGAGTTCGTGCGACAACGTCGTCGTGATCCGTGCGCCGGTGGCGCCGAACGGATGGCCGATCGCGATGTATCCGCCCATCACATTGAGCTTCGCCCGATCCACGGCGCCGAGCGGCGTCGAGAGTCCCGCCCGCACGGCCCAATGCGGCGACTCGAAGCCGCGGAGATTGCTCAACACCTGCGCCGCGAACGCCTCGTGCATTTCCACGAGGTCCATGTCCTTGAGCGACAGCCCGGCACGCTTGAGCGCGAGTGGCGCAGCGAGCACCGGCGCCTGCAGCAGCTGTTCGCCAGGATCGAGTGCCGCGTACGCGTACGACCGGATGTACGCGAGCGGCGCGTAGCCGAGGGCTTTCGCTTTCTCCTCGCTCATCAGCAGCACGGCACCGCCGCCATCCGTAAGCGGCGAGGCGTTGCCCGCAGTCACCGTGCCGTACCGTTTGTCGAACACCGGCTTCAGCGCCGAGAGTTGCTCGAGCGACGTGTCGCTGCGAACGCCGTTGTCTTCGGTCATCACCTGTTCGTACTTCGGCGGCACGAACACCGGTGCGAGCTCGGCAGTCAGCCGGCCATCCTTGGTACCCGCCGCTGCGTTCAGGTGCGACGCCAGCGCAAGTTGGTCCTGCTCGGCGCGCGTGACGCCGTTGAGCTTCGCCATCTTCTCCGCCGACTGGCCCATCGTCTCTCCCGTCGTCGGCTCGGCGATGGCTGGCGTGACCGGAATGAGATCCCGCGGGCGGATCTTCGCCAGCGCCTGCACGCGGCCACCGAGCGTCTTGGCCTTGCTCGCGGCGATGAGCGCGTCGCTGAAGCCGCGTGAGTGCAGGATCGGCACGTCGGAGAGCGACTCGGCGCCGCCCGCGATCGCCACGTCGGCGTGGCCGAGCGCGATCTGGTCGGCCGCGTCCGTGATCGCCTGGTTCGCCGATGCGCAGGCGCGGCTAACACTCCACGCTTGCACGCCCTTTGGCAGTACCGGCATGAGGGCGACCTCACGCGCGATGTTCGGCGCGAGCACGGATGAAATGACCGAGCCAAAGACGAGCAGGTCTACGCTCGCCGGATCAAGGTTCGTCCGCTGAATCAGCTCGCCGACCGCGATCTTGCCGAGGTCAATCGCGCTGAACTGCTTGAGTGTCGTGCCGGCACGCGCGAAGGGAGTGCGGACTCCCTCGATGATCGCCACGCGGCGGCCATTTCCGAAGCTGGACATAGAGTATGGAAGTTAGGCGCCGTGCTCGCCCGCGGCTATTACTGTCCGCACGTCGCGGCCCGTCGTCGCTCTGTCGCCCTACGGTGCGAAGGGGTAGACTCGGAATCACCGACGATCATCGTGACGCCCTCTCCATCTCTCACGCGCACTGCGCAGCTTGCCCGCCTCGGCCAGCGGCGATTCGACGTGCTCGTCATCGGCGGGGGCATCACGGGCGCCGGCATCGCGCGCGACGCGGCGCGCCGCGGGCTCGATGTCGCCCTTGTCGAACGCGATGACTTCGCGAGCGGAACATCGAGCCGTTCGTCCCGGCTCGTGCACGGCGGCGTGCGATACCTGGAATACGGGCATTTGCGCCTCGTCTTCGAATCCTGCCACGAGCGGCGCGTGCTGCTGCGGATCGCACCGCACCTGGTGCGCCCGCTGGCGTTCACGTGGCCGGTGTACGAGGGCGCGCGCATCCCGCGGTGGAAGCTGCGCGCCGGCCTCTTGCTCTACGACCTGCTCGCCCTCTTCCGGAACGTCGCGCCGCATCGCGGGCTTACCGCGGAGGGCATCGCCCACGAGGAGCCGATGCTGGCATGTGAGGGACTGCGCGGCGGCGCGCGGTACTTCGACGCGGCCACCGACGACGCACGGTTGACACTTGCGACGATGCTTGATGCCGCGGTGTCGGGTGCGACTGTGCTGAACCATGCGGAGGTCACGGCCCTGCGCGAGGCCGATGGCCGCGTGTGCGGCGTCACCGTACGCGATCGGCTGGGCGGCCGCACGCTGGACATCAACGCGTCGTGTGTCGTGAATGCCACGGGCCCATGGACCGACGTGGTGCGGCGCATGGAAGATCCGGCTGCGCCACCCGCCATCTTGGGGAGCAAGGGCGTGCACATCGCGGTCCCCGCATCGCGTGTCGGCAATCGCGGGGCGGTCACCCTGCTCGCGTCCGATGGCCGGGTGATGTTCGTCCTGCCCGCCGGCTTGTGCACCATCATCGGGACCACGGAAACCGAGACTCACGAAGCCCCCGATCACGTGCGCGCCGCGCGCGCCGACGTGGATTACCTCATCGCTTCAGCCAACCGCGCGTTCCCCGCGGCGGCGCTCACTTCCGACGACGTCATCGCGGCATGGGCGGGCATTCGGCCGCTTGCAGCCAAGGCGCACGCCGGCGATGCGAGTTCTGCTTCGCGCGAACATCTCATCGAGACTGGCCGCAGTGGCGTCATCACCGTCACCGGGGGCAAGCTGACGACCTTTCGCGTCATCGCTCGCGATGTCGTGGACGCCGCCTTCCGCGCGCTGGGACGCCAGCTGCCGCGTGGCGGCACCGATCGCATTCCGCTCGCGGGCGGCGACGTGCGCGACCTCGAAGCGGAGATGGCCGCGGCGCGCGCTGCCACCGGCACCGACGACATTGCGGCGTGGCTCGTCCACGCGTACGGCGGCGCGTGGCATCAAGTTTGGGCGCGCATCGCGGACGATCCTGCGCTTACGCATCGCCTCCTCTGCGGTCTCCCCTATGTCGCGGCCGAGGTCACGCACGCCGTGGACGCCGAGTTTGCCTGCACGCTCGCCGACGTGCTCATCCGTCGCTTACACATCGCCTTCGAGACGCGCGACCATGGCCTCTCGGTGGCGCCGCGGGTTGCGGCGCTCATGGCGCCGCGACTGGGCTGGACCGACCGTGGCATCGCGTCGGCGCTCGCCGAATATGCCACGGTCTTGGATCAGACCTTCACTATCACACCCTAAATGGCGAGGCCCCCCATTCATATGAATGCGGGGCCTTCAGACCAGGACGCGGCAGCGCTTAGGTGTCGTGAATCGTGGTCAGTTCCACAATCTTCATCTTGCGCGTGCGCGCCGGCAGCTTGAGCAGCACGAGGTCGCCGACCTTCTTGCCCAACAACGAGCGGCCGATGGGCGACATCATCGTCACGTGCCCCTCGTCGAAGTCCTCGGAATCGCCGAACACGAGGTGGTACGTCTCCGTCTCCTTGGTCTCCTGGCAAACCACGACCACTTTCGAGCCGAGGCCCACCTCGTTGGCGGGAATCTGGCTTGGGTCAATGGACGACAGCTTTGCGAGTCGCGACGAGAGCTGGCCGAGGCGCGCCTGCACGAATTGCTGGCGTTCGAGCGCCGACTTGTATTCGCTGTTTTCGCGCAAGTCGCCCATCTCGACGGCGCGGCGGATCTCCGCCGGCAATATCACGTTAAGCTCGTGCCGCAGCTTCTCGGCTTCCTGGCTCAGCTTGTGTTTGAGGGATTCAATCATACAGGGGGCACATCCGGGAAAAGACAAAAGGACGGCGCCCGGCCGTTTCGGGCCGGGCGCTCGACGCTTGCTTGGTTGTTCTGAGGTGAAGTTACGCGTTCGTAGCGTCCGGGGCAATCCGGGCCGGCCGGGCTAGATTACCACCGCGATGCTCCAGATCACGCGCTTCGACGACGTCACCCAACTCCGGTTCACGACCTGGAAGTCGCGGCTTTCGGGAATGCGCGTCAGCGCGTTTGTGGTGCGCGGCGTGCTCGTGGATAACGGATTCCCGGCCGCCGCGCCGGATTTGGAGCGATGGCTCGACGCGCATCCGATCACCGGCGCGGCAATCACGCACTACCATGAGGATCACTCCGGTGGCGTTGCCGTGCTCGCTCGGCGCGGTATCCCGACGTGGATGCCTGAGGCCACGCGCGCCAAGCTGGCTAACCCGGCGCCCATCCTGTTCTATCGCCGCTTCTCGTGGGGCACGCCCGTGGCGGTCGCATCGGTCAACTCCTTCGTGCTTCCCGCGGGACTCGAGACGATTCCAACACCCGGCCACTCCGCGGACCATCACGTGCTCTGGGATGCGGACACGCGCACGGTGTTCGGCGGCGACTTGTTCGTCGGGGTGAAGGTGCGCATCGCGCACGCCACCGAGGACGCGCGTGCCACCGCGAGTTCATTGCGCCGCATCATTGCGCTGCAGCCGCGGCGGTTCTTCGACGCGCATCGCGGTCTTCTCGAAGACCCCTTGCGACTGCTTACTGCCAAGGCCGATTGGATCGAGGCGACCGTGGCTCGCATGGAACGCCTGATCGTCGACGGGCTCGACGACGCGACGATTGCGCGTCTCGTGCTGGGCGTTGACCGGATCGGCCGCTGGTACACGAGCGGCGACTACACCATGGAGAACTGGGTCGCCGGCGTGCGCCGCGGCGTCTCATCGGCACGAGTGTAGCCGCCACTCGCTACGCCCGTCCTTGCGGCTGGCCGCCGATGTGCCACATTCCGTCGCCTCCTCTCGCGGAGCGAAAGCATGAGAAGGGTCCCTCAAATTGCAG
The DNA here is from genome assembly GCA_023249305.1 of Gemmatimonadota bacterium. GTDB lineage: Bacteria > Gemmatimonadota > Gemmatimonadetes > Gemmatimonadales > Gemmatimonadaceae > PNKL01. The sequence continues at coordinate 18,085 of JAHFCU010000002.1, read as the reverse complement.
CGCTCGCGGGCCTGTCGCTGAGCCTCATGGGCAGTGCGACGCCACGGCGAACACACACGCTGCCGGATGACGAGGCCATACTCGCACGCTTCGAGGAGATGGTCAGCGTGGACCTCGCCTGCGCCCGGCTCGCGGTCGAGCACGGTCAGTCCAAGGAAGTGCGCGATTTCGCCGCGATGCTCGTCCGCGAGCATGAGATGGCACGCCAGATGGCGCGTGATATCGCGGCGCAGATTCATCTCCGGCCGAAGCCGTCGTCGAACCCGCCCGGCCAGGCTGAGCATGAGAGGATCGTGAAGGAACTCCGCGGCAGGCCCGATATTGCGTTTGATGTCCTGTTCGTGCGCCATGAAATCGAATACCACAAGGCGCTCCTCAACGCCATCAACACCGAGTGGTTGCCGGCCGCTCAGCATGCCGATCTCAGCGCGCTCTTTGGGCAGGTTGTACCGGCGTTCGAGACACACAGCCGCATGGCGCAGGAACTGGCGCAGCGTCTCGGGCCGCGAAAGTAGGCAACGCGTCACACTCAGCACGAAGGGGAGGCTGCGATGGCCTCCCCTTTGTGCGACGTGGCGCGCGTTCGCTCGCTCATCGTTATCGTTTGCGTCGCGCCGCCTCGGTGAGCCGCTTCGCTTCCCGTTCCATCCGGTTCATCTGTCCCTGCCAGGACTTACGCACGGCATCGGCCGCCTCCTGCATCTGCGCTTCCCACGCCGCCGCGATCACGTCCGCGGCTTCCCGGGGATCATCCGTGATCACGACCAGGTCGAGGTCCCCCGGCGAGATCTTCTTCTCGCCCAGCACGCGCGCTTGCATCCAGCGCACCAGCCCCGCCCAGTAGTGCGTCCCGAACAGAACCACGGGGAACTGCGAAATCTTGCCCGTCTGGATCAACGTCAGCGCCTCGAACAGCTCGTCCATCGTGCCGAAGCCGCCGGGGAAGATCACGTAGCCGATGCTGTACTTGATGAACATCGTCTTGCGGACGAAGAAGTACCGGAAGTCAATCAGCGTATCAACGTATGGATTGGCCCCCTGCTCGAATGGCAGTTCGATGTTGCATCCCACCGAGTGGCCGCCGCCCTCCTGCGCCCCCTTGTTGGCGGCCTCCATGATGCCAGGCCCCGCGCCCGTGACGATCGCGAATCCCATCTCGGCGAGGAGCTTCGCCGTTTCCACCGCCGCGAGATACTGCGGATCGTCCGGCGCGGTGCGCGCCGAGCCGAAGAACGTCACGCCCTTCTCCACCGTGGCCAGCTTGTCGAAGCCCTCGATGAACTCGCCCATGATGCGCATCACGCGCCACGGGTCGGTGCGTGTGAAGTCGTCGCTGTGTTTGGGCGCGAAGCTGAGGAGCTTCTGGTCTTCCGTCATCGGCGGCGTCGCATCTCTGATGGCGTCGTCAATGCGGCGCTGCGCTTCGCGCGTGCGGCGTCCGCCCGGCGGCTTGCGGCCCGCCGCCCGGTGCCCCTCGTGCAGCCGCTCACGCACGCCGGCGAGCGCGGCATGCTCGGCCGTGCGGCGCAGCCGTGGATCAGCGGGCTTTCCGCGCGCCGTGCGTGGCGCCTTCCTCTTCTTGGGCTTTGGCATGGTGTGAGTGACCAGGGCAACCGCGCCGGCATGCGCGCGGCGTGGTGATGCAGTTTACTTGCCGTCGTGATTCGCCGCGACCCGCGGCGCTACTGCGTGCCGATCTCGAGTAACTCGTTGAGGTGCGCCGCGATTGCGATCTGTCGCGCGCGCATGCGGCCCAGGCGCCGTCGGTGCAGATGCCGCACGAAGAACCGGCGCACCGCCATCCAGCGGAGGCGGCGGCGCTCGGCCACCACGCCGGCGCCCGCGCCAGCCACTGGCAGGAAGAGGAACACGCCAAGTCCCCACGCCCAGCCGAGTACCCATGCGGCCGCGCCGGCCAGCACTAGCGTCCAGATCGTGCAGAAGAGCGCGACGCCGAGCACGTGGTACGTCGTCTGTGAGTCAGGTCCTTCGCCTGTGTGCTTCGAGACCCAGCGCGCCCCGGCTAGCGGCGGCCAGTAGACGAGCAGCGCAAGCGCGGCAAGGGGCAGGGCGGCCAACAGCGGCAGCCGCATCAACAGCCAGCGCAAGGCCGCCGTCAAGCGCACGTCTTCCTTGAGCGCCTGAGGCGACAGTCCCATGCGCTGCAGCATGCGCGCGTGCGCCCGCAGCTCGCGCGCCGTGTCCTGCCACTCCGCGTCGCCGCGCAGCCGGAACCGCTGGAGGACGCTGGCCGTGAGTGCGAGCCGTGAGACGGTCGACTCCGAGTCGCGCGGCGAGCCCTGCTCGGCGGCCCAGATCTGCTCGGCGACGTGCACCAGCGCCGCGTCTTCCCATGAGTCGAGATTCAGCGTGACGGTGCGCATCGCACCGTCAATGCGCTTGGTGAGTTCGCGCACCGCAAACTTCTCGTCGCTGCGGCTGGCGAGGTCGCTCCAGTCGAAGGGATCACCGACGACAACGCGCACTTCGCTGCGCACGCTGTTTCGGTCGCGAAAGACGAGCCCGACGGGAACGATGGGGAACGCGCCGCCGATATGCTTCACGGCGCCGAGTGCGATGCGTGCGGCCCCCGTCTTGATGGGCGAGAGCCGCGATCCCGAGTGGCTCGTGCCTTCAGGGAAGATGCCGACCGCGGCGCCGCGCCCGAGGGCTTCGTGCACCGCATTGAAGATGTCGCGGTTCTGGCCGAGCAGGCGCCGATCGTCCTGCGCGCGGTAGACCGGAATGGATCCCACGGCTTTCACGAGCCAGCCGATCATCTGATGTGTGAAGAGCGGGGACTTCGCTAGGAACTGCACCTCGCGCTGCGCCGCGACGGTCACGAAGGCCGGATCCAACAAACCGTTGTTGTGGTTGGCCACTAGCAGTACCGGTCCCGCGGCAGGGACGCGCGCGCCACCTACCGTGTAGCGGTAGTAAGCGCGCGTCGCGAGACGCGAGATGAGGGGCATGAGGCCGGGGATGGACAAGATCAGCTGGAAGATGGGAGGCGGGAGATAGGTGATTCCATGGATACACGTTAGGAGCATGGGGCCGAGGCAGGAAGACCCGCGCGAGTAACCCGATCTCCCGTCTTCCCTCTCCCATCTTCCATCCCCCATCTTCCATCTGTGCTTTGGCTCCGCCTCCTCATCGCCCTCAAGCTGCGCGCGCTGGTCAATCCAGCGGTCGCGGCTGATCTCACGCGGGTCTGGTGGCGGTATCGCCGTCGCAACTGGTGGGCACGCTTCCCGTTCATTCCGTGGCCCGACCGCACGTATCTGCGGTGGCGGATGTACACGGCCTACGGCAGCGAGGATGTCGTCCCGCCGGTCGCCGACGTGCTGCGCTACGCGCGGTGGACGCGGCACCATCCGTGAGCCGGCCACTCCCCACAGGCTTCGAGCATCGCCTCAAGACACAGGCCTACGCGGCGGGGTTCGATCTCACGGGGATCGCCACGCTGGGCACGCCCGACTCTATCGGGCAGTTCGATGCGTGGCTCGCCAGGGGCTATCACGGCGAGATGGCGTATCTCGAGCGCGGCGCGGAATTGCGACGTGATACACGGCGTCCCGTCGAGGGAATGGTCAGCGCGCTCGTCGTCGCCCTGAACTACGGCGGCACGCAACCGGCGGGGCTCATCTCCCGCTACGCGCGCTTCAGTGATTACCACCGCGTGATGTGGGACAAGCTCGATGCGCTGCTCACGTGGGCGCAAGGCGAACTCGGCGAGGTGAAGGGCCGCTCGTTCGTGGACAGCGGTCCCGTACTCGAGCGGGACCTCGCACATCGTGCCGGGCTGGGCTGGTTCGGAAAGAACACACTGCTCATCAACCCGAAGTTGGGCTCATTCTTCTTTCTCGGCGCGCTCTTCCTCGACTTCGCACTGGAGGCCGACTCTCCGTTTGCGAGCGATCACTGCGGAAGTTGCACGGCCTGTTTGGACGCCTGCCCGACGCAGGCATTCGTGGCACCGCGCGTGCTCGACGCGCGGCGGTGCATTTCGTATCTGACGATCGAACTGAAGGGCCCCCATACGCCGGAGCAGGCCGCGATGGTCGGCGGCCATCTGTTTGGCTGTGACATCTGCCAGGACGTGTGCCCGTGGAATATGAAGTTCTCGCGGCCGGCCACCGAGCCCGCGTTCATGCCGCGGCCAGAACTCGTCGAGCCGGAGCTGCGCGCGTTCGCGTCAATGGATGATGCAACGTTCAAGGCGCGGTTTGGCGACACGCCGCTGGCACGCGCCAAGCTGGTGGGTATAAAGCGGAATGCGGCGGCGGTCGTGGGCAACACGCGCATCAGGTAAGAGGAAGGGACGCCCCCGAACATCGGTGAGCGTCCCCTCGATTGTACGGGCAATGCCGCCGCTACGGCTTCTTCACCAGCTTGAACTCTGCCGACCAGATCGAGGCGCCACCGCGCACAGTTTCATTGAAGTACACGAACCGCCCATCAGCCGACAAGAACATGTCGTTCAGCGACTGGCTCTCCGGAACGAGCGTGACGAGCGACTGTCTTGGATCGAGCGGGCGGCGCACGATGCTCGTTGCCCAGTTTTTCGCTGGACTCATCTTGAGCAGGACAACTGCGCTTTCGTCGGCCAACCACATCATGTCCGCGTAGGACGAGTAGACGCCAGCATCGAGCCGCACCGGCGAGCCGTTCGCCAACCCATCCGGCGTGATGTCGAAGACGGCCACGGTCGTCGCGGAGTCCCTTCTCGATCCGTCGGGAAATGCAAGCGCGAGCTTCCTGCCGCTCGGCGACCATTTCATGTTCACGTCCACTTTGCTCTGATTGGCAACGGTGACCGTGCCGATGTGCGCGGGAGCACCGCTCGCTCCACGCGCGACGTACACCGAGGTCTCGGTCGGACCTGTTGAATCCGTCCATGCCATGAGCGAGCCGTGGATGTTCAGGTTGTGCATGTGCCGGTACTCCTTCAACGGCATCGTCCGGAAGAGCCGTGTCGCGCCCGTTTCATCGAACATCTTGATGTCCACCGTGACGCCATGTTTGTCGGCGAACCCGAGGATCGTGCCGGTGGGGCCATAGCAGCACCACGGGTCACCCGGTGCCCACGGACCGGAGGCCGTGCTGAGCAGCCGTGCGGCACCCGTCCTGGAGTCCACCAGATAGGCGGACGCCGTGGAATCCTTCAAGTTTGCCGTGCCTGTCACGAACAGGAATTCACTGCCGGGAATCCGGCCGAGAATCCAGTTCATCTCCGTGCCGAGTGACACTTCCTTTGCCGGCCCTCCGTCGGAGGGCGTGGTCACGAGGGTAAGTGCGTCCCTACTCGCGCTCCCGTAAAGGAGTGGAAAGAGCACCACCCTGCGGTTGCGGCTCGACAAGATCGCACCGGACGCTGTCACCTCGAACGGCATGGCAGGTTGTGCAGCCGATACGATGCGAGCGTCGCCTCCCTCGATGGCCAGGCGTCTCAGCATCCACCACCAGTCGTTCTTGACACCGAGGACGCCGCGGCCGTCGACTCGTTTCGATGGAGCCAGGCGAAGGTCGATTGAGGCGACACCAAGACTGGTTCCGTCCTTGCCAAGCAACTCCCATGTTCCGTCGTTTGCTCCGCGCGTCAGGAGAACCCATCGATCGTCATGGCCTACCATTGGTCCCACCCACGTTCCTTCGCCACGATTTCGCGTAAGCGTATGAACGGGCCCGCCGTCTATCGATACCTCCCGCACCATGAGACCCCCGCTATCCGCAAACACGAGGTTCTTCCCGTCAGCGGTGAAGCCCAAGTCACCGCGAAACCGGCCGATGAAATTGAGCGGCAGGACGGTGCGGGCTTTGCCCCCGTTCGTCGGCACCATACGGATACGATGCGGGCGTCCTTCGATCTCGTACGCCAACCACTTGCCGTCGGGCGAGATTCCGGTGGGGGTCAGCACCTGCACGGTATCAGTGGTGACCTGCCGCGCCGGACCAGTCGGGAGGCCGCTCTTCTTGTCGATCGGGATCGACATCACCCATTTCGCCGGCGAGGTGGCGCCGCGGTTGGGTCTGTTTGAAACGAAGAAGATCCGGTCGAGCGTGGGCGACACGGTCGGCCAGAGATCGGTGTAGCCGCCCGACGTGATCCGGAACGGCTTTGGATCCGCGAGCAAAGCCATCCAGATGGACGAGGACTCGCTTACTCCATCCGAACGCGAGAAGACAAGCCACTTTCCGTCCGGAGACACGTTGGCCTGCTTCACGTCAGCCGAGTCGAGCTTTAGAAGCAGTTTCGCGTCGCCGCTGGAGGTCGCGGGGTCCGATCGCTGCGCGGCCGCCGACAACGAACAGATCGCGACTGCAGTCAAGGCGACGATCAGAGTGCGTTTCATGAACGCTCCGGGGTGAGAGTCATGCCTCTCACGCATCAAGTCCAATGCCACGGGCCTTCAAAACGGCAATTGCCCCAACGGCAACGACTTACTCCGAATCCGGCGCCGATGTCGGCTGGTCGCCCGGCAGTGATTCACTCCCACCATTGTTGCGAATCGCACCCGCGTCCCGCGCCAGGATCCGGTCGAGCCGCTGCCGCGAGATGTCGAGCAGCAGCGCCGCCTGCCGCTTGTTGCCGCCCGTCTGCGCGAGCACGCGCTCCACATGGTCCAGCATCGCCGCGTCGAGCGTGAGGTCCCTTGGCGCTTCGCGCGGCGCCGTAGCCATGGACCCGAACGAAAGATCCTCGATGGCGATGGCCGATGTGCGCGCGAGCACCGCCGCGCGCGTGAGCGTGTTCTCCAGTTCACGCACGTTACCCGGCCAGTCGTACCGTTCGAGCGCCCGCAGCACGGGTTCAGCGAGAATGACGTCCTTGTGCAGCTCGTGGCCGATGCGCGTCGCTAACGCCGTCGCAATTGCCCGAATGTCGCCACGCCGCTCCCGCAGCGGCGGAATCACGATCTCCACCACCCGCAAGCGGAAGTACAGGTCTTCGCGAAACTTTCCTTCGCGCACCAGTTCCTCAAGCGGACGATGCGTCGCCGCCATCACTCGCGCGGTTGTCCGACGCGCACGCTCCGCGCCCACCGGGTAGAACTCGCCGTCCTGCAGCACGCGCAGGAGCTTCGCTTGGAAGACAGGACTCACGTCGCCAATCTCGTCGAGGAAGACAGTCCCGCTTCCGGCCAACTCAAAGCGCCCTTTGCGATCAGCGCTCGCCCCGGTGAACGCGCCGCGCACGTGTCCGAACAGTTCGCTCTCGAGCAGCGGCTCGGGAATCGCCGTGCAGTTGATCGCGACGAACGGCTCCTCGGCCGCCGGCGAGTTGTAGTGAATCGTACGGGCAATTACTTCCTTCCCCGTCCCTGTTTCGCCGCGGATGAGCACCGGCGCGCGATTTGTCGTCAGCGAGCCGATCGTCTTCGAAATCTCGATCATCTTCGGATCGCGTCCCACCAGTCGCTTGAGCGCATATGGCTCGGCCGCCTCGGCTACCAAGTGGCGCATCCGCCGGCGCACCCCGCGGTCCCGGAAACAGCGTGCAATCACCAGTTCCACCTGATCGAGGTCGAGAGGCTTCACGAGGAACTCGTACGCCCCGCCCTTGATGGCGGCGAGCGCGGTCTCCATGTCTTCGTGCGCCGTCATCATGATGACATCGGCATCGTGCGGCAGGTCCCGCAGCCACGCGAGCAGCTCGAGGCCGCTCAATCCCGGCATGCGAAGGTCCGTGAGAATGAGCCCCGGCTCGACTTGGCGCTGCGCGATCATCGTCATGGCACGTTCGGCGCTCTCAGCCGCGGCCACGTTGTACCCTTCGGTGGCAAGTTGTCGCAGGAATGTCTCGCGAATGGAGAGGTCGTCGTCGACGACGAGGATGGACGGGCCGGTCATGAGAGTGGCAGTTTGACGAGGAAGCACGCGCCCGAGTAGCCGTCCGGCGCCAGAGTGAGCGAGAGCGCGCCGCCATGATCGCGGGCGACATTCAGCGCCATCGCCAGGCCGAGTCCGGTACCCGAAGGCTTGTCGCTCACGAATGGCCGGAAGATCCGGCCGGCGATTTCGGCCGAGACCCCGGCTCCATCATCGGCTAGCATAACCTCGAGATTCGCGCCGTCGACGCGCGTGCGCACCAAGAGGTGCCCGCCGTTCGGCTGCGCTTCAATGGCATTGATGACGAGGTTCGTGACGAGGCTTACCAACTGTTCCTCGTCTCCGCATACGGCATCGCGGTCGGCGAACAACTCACGGATGACGAAGATGTCATTCTCCTTCAGTTGCGCCGCATGCAGATCCAGCACGCGCTTCACGAGCGGGTGAATATTGCACGACTGGCGTTCTGTCGAACGCGGTTTCGCCAGTTCGAGCACGCCACGCACCACATGATCGAGGCGGTTCACCTCGCGCAGGCAGGTCTCGAGCGGAAGACTGGCACGTTCGGGCAGGCTGCGGCGTCTCACGTCGCGCGCGAGTCCCTGCAGGTTGAGCTTGAGCGAGGTCAGCGGGTTGCGAATCTCGTGCGACAACTGCGCCGAGAACTCGCCCAACACGGCAAGCTGCCGGCTGACTTCGATCTCCAGCATCATCGACCTCACACGCTGGAGCATGTGGTCGAACGCGCCGGAGAGCGTGCCAACCTCGTCATCAGAGGCGGCGGGAAGTTGCGGCGAGAGATCGCCCTGCCCCACTGCACCCGCAGCGCGCGTCAGTTCTTCGAGCGGCCGGGTGACGCGGCCCATCAGCACGATGAAGACAAGTGCTGCCGCAATGGCAATCGCCACCACGAGCGCGAGATCGCGGAGGCGCGCATCGGCGAGTCCGGAAGTGAACTCGGGCAATGCCGCCGCCGACAGCACGGTCCACCCCGCTCCAGCGACCCGCTCCACCGAGGCGATTCGCACCGAATCGTGCTCCATGTACTGCAGCGAGGCGCTTTGCGCCGTGCCGAGGGCCGTAATGCGCTCTGCGAGGAGCACGGATACGCTCGTAGCCGACATGCCGGCGGCGGGCTCCCGTGAATCGTACACGACGTGCCGTGCGGCGCTGTCGACGATGAGGAGATAGCCGGAGCGGCCGAACGACAGGGCGCCCAAGCTGGACGGCAGCATGGTCGGACCGAGCGGCTCGAGGACCACCGTCCCCGTCGTCTTCCCTCCGGCAGATGGCACAATGGGACGCTCGAACGGCGGCAGGCCCGCATCTCGCACGTCGCCGGTCGACGGCGAATCGGCAGCCATGCGCAGGAGCACCGCGCCGCGCTCATCCCGCAGTTCGATTGAGCGATACGCGTGCCGTGCGTTGGCCCAGATCGTCTTCACGAAGGTGTCGACTTGAATGCGCGCCGCGGCGATGCGCGCCGCATCACCCGACGGCAGCGCAGCCAGTAACCGCTGCGTCTCAGCGTTGTCGCCGAGCAAGATGGCGTCCGATTCGACCAGCGCGTACCGGTCGAGCAGGAGTTGCGCGGCGCGTTTGGCGCGTTGGTCGGTCTGCTCGAGCACAATTCGTTCCACGGCGTGTCGCGCACGGACGTAGTCGAGCACGCCGAGCGCGAGCAGCGGCCCTACAGCGAGGACTGCGAAGAGCAGCAGGACGCGATAGCGGAGAGACTTCGGCAATGGCACGGTGTCCAGAAAAAAGCGCGCGGACTCGGGTCACCGATGATGCGTGGACAAACGTAGGCGCGCCCCAGCCGGTGCGCGAACGGACCGTAAGCCTTACACAACTGATGCCGTGATGATTGCCATCCGCAAGCGACCTCGGGACAGCAACTTGACCGCGGGAGGTTGATGGTGGCAGCGTCTGCGTGGCAACGTTTCGGAGCAGGTTCGTGTCGAAACGCTACCAGCTCGCCACCGTCGACAGCCTGTTCTCAGCGTCTCATCGGTGCCAGCGGTTCGGTCGCTCGTCGAATGGCCCGCGTCGCACTGCTGTCGCTCGGATCGATCGCCAGCGCCGCGGCCCACTCCTTCCACGCACGGTCGCTCTTCCCTAGAGCGTAGAGGATGTCGCCCCAGAAACTGTGCTGGGTGGCGTCGAATCGCCGGGTCACGCTGTCTGCCGTCGCGGCGACTGCCGTCGGTGTGTCTCCCGTGTTCACCAGCAGGGGCAGGACGCTCTTTCGCGTGGCCCGGAAGGCGGTCAGGTTCTGCAGCGCGTAGCGCTGCGCGATGAAGTATGACCACGCGGGCGTGAACTCGAGATACGGATGGTTATCGGTGTTGACGCGAGCGCCAGCCACATACTGGCGCAAATCTTCCTCGCCCATGACGAATCCCGACAGGAAATCGAACGGGTTGAGCACCCCGACCCGCGACACCTCGCGCTGAACGTCTGGCCGCTGCAGCTTGCGCCGAAGCACCTGCATGTCGATGCGCAACGGTTGGCTCGACCCAACGAGCAGGCCGTGGTACTTGAGCGGCGACAGCCAGAGCGTCGTATGCGGAAAGACCTGCATGAACGTCCTCGCCGTCATCTTCAACTCCGCATCCGACAGCAGATGGAAGGGAAGCCACTGCACGGCGAGTCCATTCTCCGACAGGCGCGCCTTCACCAACTGGAAGAACTCCAGCGTGTAGAGACTTCCGTTGCCGGCCATCTTGGGAGAGGTGGCATCCACGGAGATCACGTCGTACGACTTGTCGGTCACGAGCGCGTAGTTCCGCCCGTCGTCCACGACCAGGTGATACGCGGGCCGCGATAGGACGTTGTGGTTCACCTCGGGAAACCACTTCGCCGCCTCGATGACCGCCGGTACAAGTTCAACACAGTCCACGCTGGCAACGTCGTACTGCAACGCCTCCCACGACGCGCCGCCCGCGCCGAACCCGATGAGGTTGACGCGGGGAGACGCGGCGTTGCTCAGCAGCAGCGGGAAGTTGCCCAGCGTCTCTTGTGCGTCCCGCATCCCGATGGTGGTGCCCGCTACGGGGAATCCGTCAATGCTCAGCGTCTTCTCTCCCTGTGCATCGCGGAAGACTTTCACCGTGGAGCCAATGCCTTCCCGGTAGAACACGACGTCAGTGCCATCCGCCCGCTCCCGGTACGACGCCAGCACGAGGTTGTTCGCCGTCAGCCATGCAGTGACGACGAACAGCAGTGCTACTCCCGCGCCGATCGCTCCCCGCACCGTCTTTTGGCCACGCCACGCTGGCTCCGCCAACAGCAACACACTGCCGATCACCGTGCTCAGCGCGGCCATCGCAACGATGCCGCGGCTTACGCCCAGCAGAGGAATCACCACGAAACCGGCCAGAACTGAGCCGACGACGCCTCCGATCGTATTCGCCGAGTAGACGCGCCCCATCGATCCGCCGAGCTCGGCCAACTGCCGCGTGCAGATCTTCGCGGCCAGCGGAACAGTCATCCCCATCAGCACCGTGGGAATGAGCATCACAGTCAGGCTTCGGGCGAACCGTAGCGCGCTCCACTTCCACAGAAACATCGCATCCAGCGTCTGGCCATCCAGTCCGCTCAGCACGGGCGTGGCCGCCGCGAGCAGGGGAATCGCGAGCAGGGCGGAGAATCCGATGAGCACCTCGACCACCCCAAACGCACCCACCAATCGGAGGCGCCGGTCGGCGATGTGTGCCACGACGGCGCTTCCGAGGGCGATGCCCAGCAGGAAGGCGGTCAGCACTGTGGTAAACGCGTGCGTGGAGTTGTCGAGGAAGTAGACGAGAGATCGTGTCCAGAGCACCTCGAGGGCGAGAGCGGCGACTCCCGACAGCCCCACGGCCCAGAGCGACAGCCGCGCCAAAGCCGGCGTCACGGCGTCGCCTGACGCTTCAACACCTCCCGCGTGCGATGTCGCGCCGACAGTCGGACTTCCTCCTGACTCTGGCACACCTTCTACTGCTCGGCTCAGCAGGTACGCCACACCCGCGATGGCCAAGTTCATCGCGCCGGCCAGGTGGGCCGTCTCGCGCACACCGAGCAGCAGGATGAAGAAGAACCCCGCTGCGACTGCGCCCGCCACCGCACCGAATGTGTTGAGTGCGTAGAGCCAGCCTACGTTGAGCCCGAGGCGCTCCCTGTCCGTGGCGATGAACTTCACGATTACGGGGAGCGTGCCACCCATCAGCGTCGCCGGCAGAAGGAGCACGGGCATCGCCAGAGCGAACCGAAGCAGACTCAGCGCGGTGAAGCCCGGGTCCACATGGCGCGCGACGGCTACGTAGATCGCCGTCACACCGGCCAGCAGGAGAGGGAAAACGAATGCGTACAGGCCGACGCCCGCCTCGAGCAGTGCATACAGCACCAGCGGCTGCCGATGCTTGTCCGCTACGCGGCCGAGGAACCAGCTCCCCAGCGCCAGCCCAGCGAAGAACGATGCGAGGATGGCGCTCGTCGCAAGGGCTGTGGCACCGAAGACGAGCGTGAGCATCCGCATCCAAACCACTTCGTAGATCAGCCCGCACGCACCCGAAAGAAAGAACAGCGCGAGGATGATCCTGCGGATGACCGGTTGCTTCGTGGTTCCCACGTCTCCTCACGCGTGCGTTGAGGGGGAAATAGTGCTCAAACACGCAGCTCCCCGCGCGCTCGCGGTTCTGCGCGCGGGGAGCTGTGGCGCCGACCGCTTACGGCAGCCGGCTGCGAAGGTTCGGGTTCGTCTGCAATTCGTTCAGGCTGATCGGAATGCACTTGTCACGGCCTTCGAGGAAGGTGTTGTGCGCGGGTCCGCTCTCTGCGTACCAGCGCCGCAGGTCTCCCAGACGGCGTCCTTCCAACCAGAGCACCGCGCCCTTCTCCTTCTCGAGCGTTGCCCACGCGGTCGGAAGATCCGCCGGCGCCGTAAGCGCTGTCATGGCAGAAACTGCCCGCTGCTGGTTGATGAAGGTGAACGCCCCGGCAATGTCCGAACCGCGCAGCGCATTTTCAGCCCGGATCATCAGCATCTCCGTTCCCTTGGCGATGGCAATGTCGGCGCCGAGGTCTTTGTACTTGGCCTGCCGGAAGAAGTTCGTAATGCCGTCCTGCCCCTTCTGGACTGAACCTGACGTCGTCTTGATCGTGTCCCACGGCACACGCGGATCCTTGAACACCTGCGCCCACTGCGATCCGAAGACGCTGAACTCGCGCCGCACGTACGTCTCCTGCACCAGCGAGTTGTTCTCGCGGGTCGAGTTCGTGGAGAAGTACGCGAGATACACGAAGTTCGATGGAACGAGCGCCGCGTCAGCGACGGCCCCCGCCCAGTTCCCCAGCGATACCCGCACCGCGGCGCGGCCTGAGTACGATGCGTTCAAGATGTCCGTGGCGCTGGTCCCGGCCGCCTGCGCGATCCGAATCGCCTCGGTGAAGTACGTCTCCGCGCGCGTGAAGTACGTCTTGTAGTCCTCGGCAGGGCCGGCGTTGAAGACCGCCTCGCACGTGGTCTCCCCGAGCATTCGGTTGGAGAACCCCCCAAACATGTTTGCCCGTGCCGCGTACGCGCTGGTGTTGTAGGCGAAGCTGGTCATCGCCTTCATGCGATCCACGCCGGACTCCGACTCGAACCGGACCTGGTGCATAGCCGACCAGAGGCCGTTCACGTCCTCCGGCCGGACGACACCCTTCACCCAGATCTGCTCGGCGGTGTAGCTGCCGCCATGCCCGCTTTCATCGCCAGCGATCGACGTGATGCGCGTGATTTCGTCGAGGACGTTGGACAGGTCGGAGGACATGCCGACGACGAGACTAGGCACTGCGTCGGGCGTGTAGAGGGCCTCATCGGCAATCGGGCCCGGGTTGGTAACGTCCAAGTAGCCGTTGCAAGCGACCGTGGCAAGCGTGCCGGCGAGGGCAACCAGGAAAACTCTCTTGGTCATCATCGTGATATCCTCGCGGTTGGTCAGAAGGTGAGGCGAACGTTCGCCAGGAAGGTCTTGAACGGAGGCAACTGGTAGTACTCGCGCCGGCCTAGGCCCGACCCGGCATCGCTCGCGTCATTGGCTTCGGGGTCTGCGCCGTCGTACTTGGTGCTCTTCCAGAGGTTGCGTCCGGACAGGGTGATGGTCGCCCCCTTTGCCAGACCGTACAAGTAGCGCTCCGGCATCTTGTAGGAGAGCGAGACCGAGCGAAGCTTGAAGAAATCGGTCTTCGCGACCCAGAAGTCAGCGTTGCGCACGGTCGCGTCAATCGCGCAGCGTCCGCGGTCGCTTGCGTTCACGCCGTCGAGCGCATTCAACACATCGTCGGCCGTCCCCTTCTTGGCGTCGGCGCCGTTGTAGGCGATCAACTTGGCCTGCACGGCGTAGCAGGGCTGCCAGACGTTGCGCACGATGCCCTGATAGCCGATCCAGTTCGTGAGATGTCCGCCGGCTTGGAACTCGCCGAGCACGTCGAGCGTGAGACGCCGGCGCCACGTGACCGTCGTGCCAAGACTGATCATGTGCGTCGGATACAGCGTGCCGAGGTACTGATCGGACTTGATGACCGGATCGGCGATCTCGTCCGGGTTCATGATCTTGTAACCGAAGATGCCAGGCACCGGATAGCCTTCGCGGACGTAGCTGCCCCCCGTGCCGGTGGAGATCGGAACGCCACCCACGTCAATCGTGTTGCTCGCAAGCGAGGTCAGGTTTACGCGCCCGCTCCAGTCCACGTCGGAACCGCGAAGGATGTCGCCGTTGATCTGCACCTCGAGTCCCTTGTTCTCGAGCGTGCCGACGTTCTGCAGCTGCGACCGCGAGAACCCTTCTGACGGCGGGTAGACGACGCCGATGAGTGCGCCATATGTGCGCGCCCGGAATGCCGTCAGCTCCACCGCCACACGGCTCTCAAATGCAGCGATGTCGAATCCGACTTCGACTTCGCGGGTGCGTTCAGGGCCGAGATCCGGGTTGCCACGCTGCTGGACGACCACACCGGGCTTTCCTTCGTCGCCGGCGACTGGATCCCAGGTGCGGACGGCGTCGAACGCGCCGGGCGCCTTTCCCGACTCGCCAACGGCGGCGCGCAACTTGAGCGTCTGGACCCAGTTGGTCGGCCACCACTTTTCCTCTGACAGGACGTAGGCGGCGCTGATCTTCGGATAGGTCTGCAGTCCGAACGCCGAGCCGAAGGCGCTGTTGCCGTCAACGCGCAGGCCGCCGGTGACGAAGGCGCGGTCATTCCAACCAATCATCTCCTGCAAGAACAGTCCGGCATTCACCACGCGCGACTCGTTGGTGGCCCCGAGGACGACGGTGGCGAACGAGCCGATCGTGGGCTCGCCTGGGCCGGAGAGCAGGGTTCCGGTCATGCCCGTCAACCGGTCTCTGTCGTCGAACAGCTGCCCGCCCCACGACAGCGTTGAGGCGAACGTCTTCAGGAAGGTGTTCTGGTACGAACCGGCGTAGTCGAGCGAGAGCTTGGTGTGGTTCCACACACCCTGGTTGAGCTGTCCCGTGGGAAGCACGAGGAAGCCGAACGGTATGAGTTGCTTGTTGACGCTCGAGTTGTAGTCGAACCCGACACTGAAGCGGTTGCTCAGGCCCTCGATCGGGTTCCAAGATACCGTCGTGCCCGTGATGAAGTGATCGGCGTCGTTGGAAATCTGCTGATCGAGGATGTACGCGTTCGTCATGCAGGTCGTGCCGGTCGCGACGTTGGCGCAGTCCGTGCCCTTGCCGCCCTTGAAGTTGTTGCTCGGGCCTCGCATTACGTTCAGCGTGAACCCGTTGGCGAGGTTCCCGTCGCCGATCCAGCCAATGGACTTCCGGTTGTACGCGGAGTTGAAGGCAATCATGAGCTTCTTGGCCGGCATGAAGGAGAAGTTGGCGCGAAAGCCACCGTCCTTCTGGAAGCCGGTCTTGATGACACCTTCGTTGTCGCCGTAGTTGCCGGACATGAAGTACGTCATGTTGTCGCCGCCGCCCTTCACCTCAAGGTCGAGGCGCTGCACCGGGCCCTGGCGGAACCATGTGCCACTCTTGGGGCACGTGGGATCCGTGTACAGGAGCCCCAGTCCATTCGCGTGGACGCCCGAGCAGTCGTTCAGGCCGAGGCCTGTCGGGTCTGATTTCGGGCCAACGTGTCCCATCACGTTCACACCGCTCGTCAGCGAAGTGGCCCATTGCGGGGCGCCTGATGATCCGCGCTTCGTGAAGATCTGGATCACACCGCCGGATGCCTCGGTGCCGTACAACGTGGTCGCCGCGGCCCCCTTCACGATCTCCACGCGCTCGATCTCATCCGCCTTGATGTCGTTGAACGCCGCCGCGCTCTGACGGGCGCCCGCGGTGACGGGACCATTTTGGCTGTAGATGCGAATGCCATCTACGTAGATGATCGGGTTGTTGCCCTGCGTGATGCTGTTGCTGCCGCGGAGCCGGATGGTGCCGCCTGCCCCTGGCTGACCGGAGTTGCCGAGCACGGTGACGCCCGCGGCCCGACCGCTCAGCATGTCCTGCGCGTCCTTGATCTGCGGCGCTGGCACCAGTTTTAGGTCGATGGTTGCCATCGCATTGCCCACTTCCTTCTTGCGCGCTTCGGCGGCCGTTCCGGTGACCACCACGGCGTCAAGCGAGAGCGCCGTCACCTTGAGCGAGAAGTCCAAGGTGACCGTGGCGCCGCTCTGCAGCGTCACGCTGTGCGTCTGTCCGGAATAGCCGATGCTCAGCGCCCGGATGACGGAGGTGCCTGCAGGCACCCCGGCCAATCGGTAGTGTCCCGTGGCATCCGTCCGCGCGTAGCGCGGACTGCCGACCACTGATACCTGCGCTCCCTCAATCGGAGCGTTCGTGCCCTCGGCCGTGATCGTACCCTGAACCGCACCCGTGGCCTGCGCCCGCAGCACCGCCGCCGGTGCGGAGATCAGGAGGATGAGGAGCGCAGGCGTGACGAATCGCAGCACTCGATGGGTGATCAACGCGTTCATGGCATTCTCCACCGGAATGGTGATGAAACGGTCCAGCACCGAACGTGAAGCGCATCAGCCGCAGCCAACGCTGACGCGGGAACTTTGACGTGCGAAAACCTTTCCGGGGGACCGTAGTGTGGCAGCCGCTGAATCTGCGTCCACGAATTGACTATATGGAGAGAAAAGGAAGCGCTGTCAACTTAGTCCGCGTCCTCCTCAGACCGCGCGTGCTTGACGCTACTTGGCGTCGAGTTTGCGCCCCGCGTTCAGGTTGTCGTGGTTCAGGATGATGTTGAACACCAGCGCGTAGCTCGCGATCGTCTCGCCGCGCCACACGGGGTTGTTCGCAAAGAGCACCACGTGCCCGTTGCCGAGCGGTGAATCCACCACGAGCGAGCGTTGGGCGATGTCACTGCCACCATCGAGCAGGCCGCTGACGAGCAGGCCGCTCTGGTCGCCGAAACGCAGCACCGCGCGCGGACGCTGGTCTGGTGGAATGATGTTGAGTGGCGTACGCAACTGATCGTCGGTGATGGGCGCGTACTGCCACGGCTGCACCGTGGGGCGCACCGCGGCCTCAAACTTGGGATCGAGGGCCGTGAACCCCTGCACGACGTCACCGTCGTCCGAGGTGCCGCGGCCGGTGGCTCGTGTGCCACCGCCTGCACCGCCCCCACGACCACCCCCGAAACCGCCGCGCGTAGCGCTGATGCCGAAGCTCTGCCCGTCGTCGCTGTACACGGCCAGATTGTCCGGCACACCGTACATGATCGGGCTCGCGTCGTCCACGATCTTCGAGCGCAGCAGGCTGCCGACAATCGAGCCCCGGCGCGCTGTAGTGGCGCTGACGCCGTTGCTCAAACCGAACTGCAGCGCGAAGTCTGACGTTCCGGCGGCAGTGACGAGCACGCCGCCGTGCGTCACGAACGCCTTCAGGTTCTCCAAGCCTCCGTACCCCAACCCCGGACGCATATCGTCGGTCTGCGCGAACGTCGTGAGGTTGGGCGTCTCTGGCGTCACCTTCCACGGCATCGGATTGCGCCACATCGGCATGCCATCAATGATCTGCTGCGCTCCGCTCGTCGGTGGGAAGAGGATCACGTCGTACTTCGCGTTCAGGTTCGCATCCTTCGCCACGTCCTGCACACTGATGTAGTCGTACGGGATCTTCTCCGCGTCGAACGCGATGCGCCACCAGCCTTCGGTCTGTGTGGTGCCCCACGTATGCAGAATCGCGACGCGCGCGGCGCGCAGTGGGTGAGTCTTGACACTCGGCGCCGCAGCCAGCGCAATCGCCTTGAG
>JAHFCU010000057.1 GCA_023249305.1 Gemmatimonadota bacterium | reverse complement strand
GTGCCGCTACTGGTTCGCGTTCGAGTTGCCGCGCATTGGCCCGGACATCGCGTTGTTGTCGCGGCTCGACGACACCACGCTAACCGCGCAGCCAAGCTGGTTCTAGGGCGGTGCGCCATTCAGGCGCGCGCGACGGGAGTCCGGCCGCGCGAATACTGGAGGGCCATAAACGGGGCGCGAAGCGCCCTCGTTAAGGCCCGAGAATTTCGCGAGGCCGGACTCCCGTCGCGCGCTTGCTATGCGGACCGTCGCGGCCCTGCGGGCCGCTCGGCGGGTTGGGCGCTCCAGCGGTCAGGCGCGGCATTCCGATTCTAGCCGCGGCAAAACGGTGACGCGCTGCGCGGCGACCGGCGCGATTCTGAAGCGTTCCCACTCCGAGGCTAGGCTGGCGGAGTATAACGCATCCCGTTATAATACTCACCGTGATACGGTCGTTCGCGAACCGATCCACCGAGGACATTTTCATGGGTGCCGACAGTCTGCGTGCGCGGGCGCTTTGCCCCGCCGTGCTCTGGTCGGTAGCGCGCCGCAAGCTCGACGCGCTGAATCACGTACACGACCTGCGAGAGCTGGCGGTTCCGCCTGGCAACCGGCTGGAAGCGCTTCGCGGCGACCGGGCAGGGCAGCATAGCATCCGCGTAAACAGCCGAGTGCGAATCTGCTTCCGATGGGAGAACGGTGATGCGTACGAAGTCGAAATCACGGACTACCACTAGCGCCAGGATGCATGCAACAACGCGGGGATCGCATCGACTTCCGACGCACCGCCCGCCGACCCATCCCGGTGCAATGCTCCTTGAAGAGTTCCTCAAGCCGCTGGGCGAGACGCAGTCGGCCTTCGCGGTCCGCATTGGCGTTTCATTCCCGCGTCTCAACGAAATCATTCGTGGCAAGCGCGGGGTCACGGTAGACACGGCGTTGCGACTGGCGCGGGTGACGGGAATGCGCGCGGAGTTCTGGCTGGGCTTGCAAACCGACTGGGATCTCTGGCACGCCATGCGCGCCGAGAGTAGCGCGAGTATCGCGCAGCTCGAACCGCTTCAGCGCACGGGGTAGCGCAGGTCGCGCCACTCAAGCGCACGCGACGGGAGTCCGGACACGCGAATACTGGAGGGCCATAAACGGGGCGCGAAGCGCCCTCGTTAAGGCCCGAGAATTTCGCGAGGCCGGACTCTCGTCGCACGCTTTGCGTGCGGGAGGTCTTGGCCCTGCGGGCCGCTTGGCGGCTTGGGCGCGGGGCAAAGGGTGCGGCGCGAGGCGAACGGCTAGTCGGCTACCCGACGGCGTGACTTCGCCATCGCCTTCAGTTTGCCGCGGTACCGAGGCGTCGCCTCGATGAACGCGCGCAGCACGGCGTTCATGCGCGTCTGCCAGCCGCGCCCGGTGGCTCGGAACGCGGCCAGCACGTCCTTGTCGATCCGAAGCGACGTCGCCTCCTTCACGCCGGACCCTAGCGGACGGCCGCGACGCCGCAGCCGCTCAGCGCGAAACTCATCAGCGAAGTCCGGCGCGTCCGGGTCCGTCAGGTCAGGCTCGTGCGTGCGCACCCACTCCCAGTCCGAGAGCGTCAGCCCGGCGGCCGAGCGTGCGCGCAGTTCTTCACTCGTGTAACTCACGACCTTCTTCGAGGTGCCCACGATATTCCTCCCGTTCGCGCCTGCTAGCTCGCCGAAGACTTATGCATCGCACCGAGTCGCCGCGCACCACATAGACGAGAACGCAAACGGCATCGGTGGCAGTGGAGAGAGCCATGGCCTTCCGTCTGTACTCCGTGCCGGCACGCTCCGACTCCGCATCGAATCGCGCAGGGTGTTCGTACACACGCCACGCATCCTCAAAGTCGAGCCCGTGCTTGGCGAGATTCTGCGTTCGCTTGGCGGGATCCCAGTCGTACCGAATCGGTAGTGGCATTTAACGTATCTACGCTAATACATGAACGCAAGGGTGTGACTCTCGATCCTCGGTGCCCCGGGCGCACGCGTGAGCCCCATCCTACGTCAACTCTTCTGCCAGACTGTCATCGATATCGCGCGGCTCGCGACATTCCGTGGCACTACGGCGTGCGCCATTCAGGCGCGCGCGACCGGACTCCCGTCGCGCGCTTGGGCCGCTGGCCTTCGCGGCCCTGCGGGCCGCTCGGCGGCGCTTGAGCGCATCCGTGCTGCCACGCTCTGGTGCCACGTGCGGTGATTTGGTGACGCTCGCGGGAGCCGCCGCGGCGATCCTAAGTGAATCGCCGAGCGCCGTCTTGCGGCGATATACCCAAATAGGTATATTCGCGTGGACGAACCGAGAGAACCAAAACCCGTCGTTTGGGTTGGTGCGTCACTGAACGAGCTGCGCGCGTTGCCGCCGGAGGTGCAATGGATCAGATGCGCACGACCAACCTCGGCGAGGAGATCTACGTGCTCTGCGCGTTCGAGATGAAGTCTGTGAGCGACATCAAGACGCCGGCGCCACTGCTCGCCCGGGTCGAGCGTCGCTTGCGCGCTGCTCGCCTCCTCAGCGTGAGCGAAGAGCGGCGATGAAGCGCACCGTCGAAGTCCCGGCGTACGAACGCAGCAGCGGCAACGTCTTCAGGGATTTGGGATTCCCGCATCCGGACGAGGCGCTGTTGAAGGCCGACCTCGTCGTGCGGATTTGCGAAATCGTGGAGCACGCCGAACTGCGCCAGGTCGACGTTGCGCAATCTCTTGGCATTTCGCAGCCCAAGGTCTCGCTGCTCCTGCGTGGTCGCGTTGAGGGATTCTCCGTCGGCCGCTTGATGCTGCTGATTTCACGACTCGGATACGACGTGGACGTTGTCATCCGCCCGCACCAGGCACGTGGTCGCCCAACGAAGTTGCGTGTTCGCGCTACAACGTCGGTGCGCCGGGCCGGCTAGCGATCGCTCGGATGCGCCGCCGGCGCCGACCGAATCGCTCGGCTCGAGCCGTTGCGTCGAACAGGGTAGGGCACGGCGCGGTCTTCAGGCGCGCGCGACGGGAGTCCGGCCACGCGAATACTGGAGGGCCATAAACGGGGCGCGAAGCGCCCTCGTTAAGGCCCGAGAATTTCGCGAGGCCGGACTCCCATCGCGCGCTTTGCGTGCGGGAGGTCTTGGCCCTGCGGGCCGCTTGGCCGTGCTGCGTCGGTTTGGTGCCCGCTGCGGTGGATTGGTGACGTAAAGATCGGATTGAGCAGACATCCTCGCGCAGGGCAGCGTGCGCTTGCCCTTGCGCGGAGGAATGTCTTATATGACATTATGTGTTAATTGATATGGGAGGTGGAGTTCACCGATGCGTTCCATCGGTGGTGGTCAGGGCTCGCGAGCGACGTGCGCGTGGCAATCACGGCCAGGGTAACGTTGCTGGAGGAGCGCGGAGCGACTCTGGGCTTCCCTTACTCGTCCGGTGTGTTGGCGTCACGACACGCGCATATGCGTGAGTTGAGGCTGCAATGCCACGGCCGGCCGTACCGGGTGCTGTACGCATTCGATCCTCGTCGGATCGCCATCCTGCTGATCGGCGGGGACAAGACGGGTGACAATCGCTTCTACGAGACCATGGTTCCGCGCGCCGACGGGTTGTATGACGAGCATCTCTCGTTTCTGGCTGAAGAGGACTTGATCTGATGGCACGCAAGTTTCGCGAACTCGTTGACGCAATGTCGCCGGCGGAACGCGCACGCGTCGACGCAGAAGTGAAGGTTCTGCGGAAAGAGATGCGGCTGCGCGAGCTGCGGCAAACGTGCGATCTCTCGCAGGCAGAGCTTGCCGCGCACCTCGACACCGAGCAGGGCAACGTCTCGCGGCTCGAACAACAGGCCGACATGTACGTGTCGACGCTTCGGCGCTATCTCAACGCGCTCGGTGGCACGTTGGAAATCGTGGCGCACTTTCCCGACCGCGATGTGCGGATCACGCAGTTCAGCGACCTCAAGCCGCGGCGCTCGAAGTAGTAGCTGAAACCGCAGTCTTTCCGCTGCGAACGAAGGCGCCATTCAGACGCGCGCGACGGGAGTCCGGCCTCGCGAAATTCTCGGGCCTAACGAGGGCGCTGCGCGCCCCGTTTATGGCCCTCCAGTATTCGCGCGGCCGGACTCCCGTCGCGCGCTTGGTTCGGGGGCCTTCGCGGCCCTTTGGGCCGCTCGGCGGCTTTGGTGCGGCAAACTGGTTCTGCCGCTGCCAAAGTTCTTCGAGCGGTGCTCACGAGCGCCGTCAAGGACTTCAGACCAGCGAATCCTCAGGCCCGCTCCCCACGATGAAACCCGCGCGCTGGGGACTCCCGATAGGCGAATACTGGAGGGCCATAAAGGGGGCGCGCAGCGCCCCCAAAGGCCCG
Source organism: Gemmatimonadota bacterium (assembly GCA_023249305.1). GTDB lineage: Bacteria > Gemmatimonadota > Gemmatimonadetes > Gemmatimonadales > Gemmatimonadaceae > PNKL01. The sequence continues at coordinate 8,781 of JAHFCU010000057.1, read as the reverse complement.
AGAATTTCGCCAATCGGGAGTCCCCATCGCGCGGGCGGGAACAGAAGCAGTGGGCCCTGATGGATTCGAACCATCGCGCGTCGGATTATGAGTCCGCTGCTCTAACCGCTGAGCTAAGGGCCCTTCAGGTACGCAGCTGTCACCGAATAGTACCAGCCCACAATAACTCTTGACAGGCCAGCCACTTTGGCCCCACATTGCGCTGGAGAGTTTGCCCCTCTACAGTTGACGCCCTCGCCGAGGGGGGCGTCGCGCTTCACCATTTCTGGACTCTAGGAGATCGCCAATGGCTTCCAACTTCGTCAAGCGTCTCGCGGGTATCGCCGTTGCGGCGCTGATCGCCGTGCCCTTGGCCGCACAGGATTTCTCCCAGATGTCACCCGAGGAAATCCGCAAAGCACTCACGCTTGGGTCTGTGACCGTGGGAACGCTCACGCAGCCCTTCTTCCGCGGCGCGCCCGGCACAAGCTCGGGATCGCCGTCGGGATTCGGCGCGGCTTGGCGTGACGGGTTCATTGGCGGTGGCTATCAGCAGGTGCGCGGCGGCGGACAGTCGGATGGCTCAATCGCCGGCGGCTTTGGGCTTGGCAATGCGCAGGACGCGATCGGCCTCGAAGTCGTCGTCGCGTCGCTCTCGACGTTTCGCTCGGGCCTCTTCGATCGTACGGCGTTCTCGTTCAAGGCCCATCGCATGGTCAGCAGCACAGCGGCCATTGCGGTTGGCGTTGAAAACGCGATCATCGCGGGTGGCGGCAAGACGGACGGCGCCTCGTCGGTCTTCGTGGCGGGTTCCAAGGTAATTCGCCCGTCCTCCGGCTTCATTCAACAGATCTCGCTGTCGGGTGGCATTGGCAATGGGCGATTCCGTTTTGAAAAGGACGTCAGGAAGGACAACAAGACGGTTAATCTCTTCGCCTCCGCTGGCTTCCAGGTGCACGAGAAGCTGTCGGTGCTTGCGGATTGGGGTGGCCAGGATCTGACGCTCGGCGTGTCAATGGTGCCGTTCAAGGCCTTCCCGGTGATCATCACGCCGGCCGTTGCGGACCTGACCGGGCAGAACGGCAATGATCCGCGGTTCACGCTCGGCTTTGGCATCGGCATGAAGTTCTAGTCGGCAGCGACACCCAGGCGGGTGCGGGCGCGACGCAGCGATAGAATCCTCGGGAACTCATAACGGAGCGACGATGAAGAAGATTTTCTTGGCGGCAACAGCGGCGCTGATGGTGACGGCTGTGTCCGCTGCTGCACAGTCGGGCAATGGGTCGGACGTGACGGTTTCAGCGATCGCAACCTCGACGGGGGTATTTACCCCTGCGCCACCACCTCCTCTAGGCGGTGGGTTGCCCCCCGCCGCCCCGGGCGCGGCCGCGCCGTCCACACCCATCTCAGCTCCCGCGAATGCGCCGGTTAGCGCACCGACAGCTCCTTCCTCGGCGCCGGCGGCTGTGGTACAGGTATTGAGTGGCAATGTTCAGGCCAGTGCGACGTTGGGGGCAACGCTGACGACGATGGTCGGCCCGGCCGGAGCCCAAGTCGTCGCGGCACTCCAAGCGCTGACGCCTGGCGCGAACGGCCAGATCAGCTTTGGAAACGTCGCGACGGCGGTCACATCGTGGAATGCGGCGATCACCGCGATGTCGCCAGCGCAGGTGACTGCCTTCGCCGCCAGTCCCGAGGGTCGGGCGGCCTTCGCGGCGCTCACGAGCGCACGTAACAACGCTTATTCTGCCATGCGAGCCGCGAGATAATCAGGACACGCCACGAACGCGCGACACACGCGAACGATAGAGGGGCACAGGTCCCCCAACCCGGCGCACGAAACGGCTCGGCGAGATGATCGCCGGGCCGTTTCTTTTCTTGGGCGCGCTGCTACTTGCTGAAGGGGGCGGTGAAGCCGCCCCAGATGGCGGGCTTTGGGGTGATGCTTCCGCTTGAGACGGTATGGCCGCTCGCACGCAGGCCCCAGCGCCAGGTCAATCCGCGCGCGTTGGTCTTGGCGTAATCGAGTTGCGCGATGTAGCCGGGGCGGATGGTGCCCTTGTCGGCAAAGTACGCGATGCAGTGCGTGGCGCCGTAGGTAGCGCTATGCGTGCCGCCGGCCGCGCAGCCGGTGGAGATTCCCACCGCTGGCCCCGCCGCGATGCCCCATTTGCCCTTGATGGCACGCCGGTATAGGTACGACGCCTCGAGGGAGTTTTCGCGGATGTTATTCCCCGCGGCATCGTGATTGCGCATCTGCACCACCGCGCCGTTGAGGATGTGCGTCACCTTGCCCGCGGGCTTCACGATCATCCCCTCGAACTGCGTCCCGAACACGGTGTTGCCGTCGCCGCCGTCAGGGCGCGCGCGCATCCCGAAGTTGAGGCCTATCTGCCATTGCGCGTGAGCGATCGTCGGCACCAGCAGCGCTGCGAGCAACCACTTCTTCATGCGAGGTCTCCTCCGTTTCTGTGTGTTGCGCGCAGCGCCGTGAGTCCGTGCTCGCTCAATTCTCGGGTCCTCGGGCGCGCTGCGCGCGCCGTCTATGGACCCTCCAGTATTCGCGCTCACGGACTCACGGCGCTGCGCACACTCGCTCCTGCGGCGGACTCTGTACTGCGGCGGACTCTCTACTGCGTGTGCGCGTCGAACGCTTCGAGCACTTCGTCTGGGCTCACGGTCGCGGCGCCGAGTTTTCCGACTTCAACGCCCGCGGCATAGTTGGCAATGACCGCCGCTTCGTGCGCAGTGGCGCCGGCCGCTAGCATCGCAGCCAGGTACGCGGTCACCGTGTCGCCCGCGCCCACCACGTCGTACACCTCGCGCGCGGTTGTGGGAATGCGATCAATGCGTACGCCGTCGGACTTCGCCACCGTCGATGCGTGGCGGCGCTCCTCCGCCGTACGGTGCCGGCCATCGCCCGTCTTCCGCCCACCGTCTCCAGTTTGCACAAGAGCCATCCCCTTTTCGCTGAGCGTCAGCAGCAGGTTCTCCACGCCCAGCCGATCGAGCACCAGCGGCAACGCGTCAGGATGGTCGAGATCCACGGCCGCGCCGAGTGCCGCTTCGAGTTCGCGGCGATTGGGCTTGAAGACCGTCGCGCCCTTGTACGCAAAGAAATTGTGGTACTTGGGGTCCACCACAATGGGAATGTCCTTGATGCGCGCCTGGGCAATGGCGCGCGCAATCACCGGCATCACCAGCACGCCCTTGTTGTAGTCCTCGAGCACCAGCGCGTCGGCGTCGGCCACGGCGCGATCGACGGCGGCGAGCAGCAACTCGGCTTCGCTGTCCGTGCAATCGCTGTCCACTTCCTCGTCCACGCGAATGAGCTGCTGCGCACGGGCGAGTACGCGCGTTTTGGTCGTCGTCGGGCGCGACGTTTTCACCAGGCCGCGCGTGTCGCCGCCGAGTGCGCCGAGCATGTGGCGCAGGCGCTCGGCGGCGTCGTCGCTGCCGGTGACGGCCACTAGCTCCACGCGCGCGCCAATGGCCGCGACGTTCTGCGCGACGTTGGCCGCACCACCCAGCGCGTCCTTGCGCTCGCGCACGCGCACCACCGGCACCGGCGCCTCTGGGGAGATGCGCTCGACGTCGCCGCGCAGATACACGTCGAGCATCGCGTCGCCGACGACGGCGATGCGCAGTGTGGACGACTTGGTGAGCAGGGCTTCGATGCGCGAACGGTTCATCAGGGGTGCAGGCGAAGGGGCACGGTGGAGTGCAGGGAACGGGCACCACGCCGTGCCTCATCCTGCGCACCCAAATGTGGTTGAGTGCCACGCAACGCGCCATATTCCGCGCGTGCTCTACGTCATCCTCGCCGTCGCCCTGCTCGGCATCTCCACCTCCGGCCCGCTGGCGCGCCTTAGCGCAGCGCCGCCGCTGGCCATCGCCACGTGGCGGCTGGGATTCTCGCTCATCATCGTCGCGGTGCCGCTCATCGCCACGCGCGGATGGAAACAGTGGCGTGCGCTCAGCGGAAAAGACATTGCCATCGCGCTCGCCGCGGGGGCATTTCTCGCCGTGCATTTCTGGAGCTGGATCGCGTCGCTCGGCATGACCACCGTGGCGGCCAGCGTGCTGCTGGTGAACCTGCACCCGGTGGCGATGATCGCGGGCTCGGCGCTCTGGCTCGGTGAGCGACCGACCACGCGGCAACTGATGGGCACCGTGATCGGCCTCTCGGGCGCGGCCATCGTCGCGTGGGGCGATTTCACGGGCGGCGGATTGGGCGGACGCGTGCTGATGGGCGATGCACTCGCCCTGCTCGGCGCGCTGACCGTGAGCTTCTACTATCTGTCAGCGCGGCGACTGCGCGCGCGACTCGATGTATGGCCCTATGTGGCGCTGGTCTACGGCACGTGCTTCGTGGTGCTGCTCATTTTCTCGGCCGTCACGGGCGTGCACCTCGCGCCGCAGCCGGCGCGCGAGATGGGGATCTTTGCGTGCATCGCGCTGGGGCCGATGCTGCTGGGGCACACGGGGTTCAACTGGGCGCTCAAGCATGTGAGCGCGCCGACGGTGAGCCTAGTGATGCTCGGCGAGCCGGTGGGGGCGGGGCTGATCGCGTTCGCGTTGCCGGCCATCCACGAAATGCCGGCGGTGCGCACGCTCGTTGGCGGCGCGGTGATTCTCTGCGGCATCGTCGTCGCGACGGTCGGGGCGCGCGCGCGTTCTGCGGCTTAGCGCAGCTCGGTGTACCCGTCCGCGCGAAATTCTCGGGCCCCTCGAGCGCGCTGCGCGCGCCGTTGGTGGGCCCTCCAGTATTCGCGCGGACGGGTACACCGAGCTGCGCCAGTGCTCGATGCGGCCACCTTGCGATTCGGCTGCGGTCGTTGCCGTCCCGCCACCGCCGCTCTTGGTCACGATGCGGCGCCACCACGTGCAGCTCGGCGTGCCACGCTGCGCGAATACTGGAGGGCCCCGAGAGGGCGCGCAGCGTCCTCGACGGGCCCGAGAATTTCGCGCAGCGTGGTACGCCGACCTGCACACCCTGACAATGGGCTCTCGCGCAGCTGGGCACGCTGAAGCGCGCCGCTTTCGGATGACAGCCGCCGCGAAGTGATGACGCTTGCGCGGCGACGCCTGCGTATCGTGCGGCATGGTCTCTCGCCCGAAGGTACTTCCAGGCCGCGTCGCGCGAGGGTATGATATAATATCATACCAACCGAGATTGGCGATGGCGAAAACCAAGGTGGCGGTGACACTCGACAGCCAGTTGTTGCAGCGGGTGGATCGGATGGTGCGGGATACGAAGTATCCGAATCGCAGTCAGGCGATCGAGGCCGCCGTCGCGGAGCAGCTGGCTCGGCTCGATCGCCGTCGGCTCGCCGACGAGTGTGCCAAGCTTGATCCTGCCGCCGAACGCGACTTGGCCGAGGAAGGGCTCGGGGAGGAGGCCGCGCGATGGCCGGCATACTGAGGGGAGACGTACGATGGGCCGACCTCAACCCGGCGCGCGGCCACGAGCAGGCCGGCAAACGTCCCGTGCTCGTCCTGAGTCATGACATCTTCAACGCACGTTCCGGAACCGTGATTGCCGTCGCCGTCACGAGTCAAAAGCAACGGGCGGGGTTCCCGCTCACGCTGGAGTTGGTCACACCAAAGCTGCCGAAGCGGTCGTGGGTGAAGATCAGCCAGGTTCGCACCCTTGCCACGGATCGGATCGGAAAACGCCTAGGACGCGCGTCCGCGCAAGAGCTGGCGCAAGTCCTCGAGGGATTGATGGAGTTGCTCGGCGGCTGACGCGCGCGACGGCTCGGGGCGACGTCGCGTCGCTCGGCGTCGGCAAAGCGCCGCTCGGCGTACCCATCCTCGCGAAATTCTCGGGCCCGTCGAGGGCGCTACGCGCCCTCTCGGGGCCCTCCAGTATTCGCGTGGATGGGCACGCCGAGCGGCGCTGCGACACGAGTAGCGGTGGCGGCGGGCGACGTGCGAGATCCCAAGCGTCGGTTGGGCCACGAACGCCGCGCCGCGGCCGTTGCGCGACGCCGACCGTGCAGCTCGGGGATCGGACTTCGCGAATACTGGAGGGTCCATAGACGGCGCGCGCAGCGCGCCCGTGGACCCGAGAATTTCGAGAAGGCCGATCCCCGAGCTGCGCGCATCAAACGCCACGCACGAAAGCCGCGCACCCGCCGCCCCTTCCGAAACAGACCGCTCGATTACATTGCGTGATGCGCCAGCTCGCCCTCGACGTCGCCGTCACGCGCGGCGACACCGTGGAGTCCCGCCACCGCGTGCACGCCGCGGTGGTCGAGGGCGAAGACCTCGTCGCCTCCTCGCGCGACCCGCATCTCGTCACCATGTGGCGCTCGTGCGCCAAGCCGTTCCAGGTGATGCCGCTCCTCGTGAGCGGCGGCTTCGACCAACTCGGCTGGGGCGACGAAGAACTCGCGCTCGCCTGCGCCTCGCACGGCGGCGAGCCCGAGCATCTGGCCATTGCCGGCCGCATGCTCTCGTCGATTGGCCTCGAGGAGGGCGACCTCGCGTGCGGGCCGCACGAGCCGCTGTCGAGCCGCGGCGCGCGCCTCTGGCGCGAGAGCGGCGAATCGCTCAGTCGACTGCACAACAATTGCTCCGGCAAACACTCGGCGATGCTCGCGCGCGCGCACACGATGAGCTGGCCCACGCGCGACTATCAGCGAGCCGAGCATCAGGTGCAGCGGTCGTGCCTGGGCGAGGTGTCGTGCTGGAGCGGCGTGCCGCTGGACGACATGGCGGTGGCGGTGGACGGCTGCAGCGCGGCAGTGATGGCGCTGCCATTGGATCGCATGGCGCTGGCCTATGCGCGACTTGGCGCGGCGATGGCCGCCGGTGATGAAGTGCCGGGCCGCATCGCCGCCGCCGTGCGCGCGCACCCGACGCTGATGGGCGGCACCGACCGCTTCGACACGGTCATCATCCAGGAGTCACGCGGCCGCGTGATTCCGAAGGTGGGGGCCGAGGGCGTGCACACGGTGATGATCCCCGATCGGCGCATCGGGTTTGCCATCAAGGTGGAAGACGGCGCCCTGCGCGCGCAGCACGCGGCGGTGGTGGAAATGCTGCGGCTGCTGGAGGTGTTCGACCAGTTGCCGAGCCGGCTCGCCGACTACGTGCACAAGCCGGTGAAGAACACGCGCGGCGAACAGGTGGGCGAGCTGCGCATCGGCTGAGGGCTGGCGCCGCGGATGCGAATGCGTTGGCGCAGCTCGCGCCGTTAGGGCCTCGCTGCTACTTGAACTGCACCTGCAGCACGTACAGTCCCTGCGCCGCAGCGCCCATCGGGAACTTCCACTTGCCGGCCACTTCGTTGAAGCACTTGTCGGTGATGGTGCCCGCCTGCGACGTCCACGCGCTTTCCTGCACGCGCACGTTGTCCGAACCGATGACGCTCATGTGAATGCGGAACGTCACGGTGCCGGCGAGGTACGGGTCGACGGCCTTGCCGTCCTTAAAGCACTGCGGCGTGCGCTCGATCCACTTCACGAGCGAGTCGCGCAGCTGCACGTTGCCCACGGAGTAGTTCTTGCCGAGCTTCTCGGCCACGGCCTTGGTGGACGGGGCGGTCTTCAGCACGGAGTCGGCGAATGCCGCCTGGCGCGCCTTGAAGGTCTCGACCTTCTTGGCTTCGCGCTCGGCGGGCGAGAGCATCGCATCGGCTGATTCTTCCGCCGGCTGGACCTTTTCGCGCCCGCACGCCGCGAGGGCGATCATGGCGAAGAGGGACAGGGTGGTCAGTCGGTTCAGTTTCATGGAGTCGGTCAGGTCTGCTGGGGAATGGTGTATCTTAAGGCCACGGCGGCGCTGCTGACAGGCCGCGGGGCGAGTTGGTGCGGCGAGTTGGTGCGGCGAGTTGGTGCGGCGAGTTGGTGCGGTGGCGCGCGATGCACGCCAACTGCGTTTACCCGATACGGACTGGATTGTTTCGATGACGGACCTCGCGAACACCGCTGCTACCTTCTCGTTCGACGCGGCCACCGCGGCGCTGGTGCGCCTGGCGGCGCGCATCGCCGGGGGTTCCGAGATAGACGTCCGAGACGCACTGCGCGAAACGCACGACACGGCGACCCCGGCGGTGTGGGTGGAGGAGTTGGTGTTGCAGTCGTATTTGTTTTGTGGATTTCCGCGAGCGCTCAATGCGGCGCGGGAGTGGCGGCGTGCTGAGGGGCCGAGGAGGGAGCCATTTCAGGTGCAGGGGAAGGGGCCTTTTCAGGTGCAGGGGAAGGGGCACGGTGGGGTGCAGGGGAGCGAGACAGGCGAGTCGCTGTCGCCCAGTTCATTCCAATCCGCGGGCGAAGCTACCTGCGCGCGGGTGTACGGGCGGTTCTACGAGCGGCTGCGTGGAAACATCGCGGATTTGCACCCCGAGTTTGACCAATGGATGATTGTCGAAGGGTACGGCAAGGTGCTGAGCCGTCCCGGACTTGATTTGGGTCGTCGTGAGTTGTGCATCATCGCGGCGTGTGTGGCGAGCGGGCAGGACCGGCAGTTGCACTCGCACCTGCACGGCGCGCGAAACGTAGGTGTGGCCGACGCAGTCATCGGCCAGTCGATCGAGGCGCTGGACGGCACGGTGGACGCGGGGAATCTGTCCCGCGCGCGTGCACTCTGGCTAAAGGTACGTGGGCAGTAAACGAGAGCAGTGAGCGCGGCAGCCGCGCGCAAAGCGAAGCGAGCGCGCGGCGCGACGAGGAAGCGAAGCAGCGCGTGACGGGAGTCCGTCCGCGAGAATACTGGAGGGCCCATAGACGGCGCGCGCAGCGCGCCCGAGGGCCCGAGAATTTCGCGCGGACGGATTCCCGTCGCGCGCGGGCG
>JAHFCU010000015.1:1161-46373 GCA_023249305.1 Gemmatimonadota bacterium | reverse complement strand
TCTGCTCGTTGAGCGAGATGCCGAGCTTCTCGTACGTCTTGAGCAGTTCGGGATCCACTTCCTCGAGCGACTGCAGCGGCTTCACGCTCTTCGGCGCGGAGTAGTATGTCTGGGCCTGGTAGTCGATGACGCCGTACTTCACGTTGGGCCAGCGCGGCTCGGTCATCGCCTGCCAGCGCTTGAACGCCTTGAGGCGCCACTCGAGCAGCCACTCCGGCTCGCGCTTACGCGCCGAGATCAGGCGAACCGTCTCCTCGGTCAGTCCGCGTGGAATCGCGTCGGACTCGATGTCGGTGACGAAGCCGTACTGGTATTCCTTGTTGACCAGTGATTCAATCTGCGAACTCATGACCTTGTCTCAGGGGCAGAAGCCGGCGCGCGCGTGACGGCGTGCACGGCGATGCGTTCGGTCGCACCGTACTCACAGGCACGACAACCATCTTTCAGGTGCATGCGGCGTTCGACGGGAGCATCGAGCACCGACTCGATGAACTCCGCCTCGGCGGAGCAGACCTCTGGAAAGCGCAGCGCGATCTCACGGACCGCGCAGTTATGGTGCCGGATGGTCGTGGCGTCACCCTCGCCGGCGACCGCTTCGCTCATGTAGCCCTCCGCTGTCAAGAGCTCGGCGAGGAGCTGGGCGCGTTCCTGCAGCGGCAGCGCCGCAAGGCGAGGCTTAGCCTCCTCGGCGATGGCATCCCATCGGCGGCGGAAGAGTTGCACGACTGCTTCGGTTCCCTCACGGGAGCGCAGCGATTCGAGCGCGTCCACGAGGGGATCCACATACGCCCGTGGGAAGAGCGCTTCGCCGGCGTCGCTCAAGGAGTAGGCAAAGACCGGCGCGCCCTGGCCGCGAATCTCGCGGCGGTAGACGACGAGACCCGAATCCACGAGGTCGGTGAGATGCCGGCGCAGCGCGTTATCGGTTAGTCCAAAGTGCGCAGCGAGCACCTTGATCGTGAGCGGCTGCTCCTTGCGCAGCGCGACGAGGATGTCGCTCCGCATGCCCTTGAAGCCGGCAAGAGTGAGGGATGTAGCCGCCATGCCGATAAACGTAGTCGGGAAAGTTGAATTTGCAAACGAAAATGTGTGCGAAACAAGCCATCAGCTCATAGTCAGAAGAAGGAACCGTCTCGCACACACATTACAGTGGAGCTGGGGAAAGGTAAACACATGTCGTCAAGTAACCAGTAACAGGTGATACGACACCTTATTACAAGCATATACTATCGCTCCAGTTCCTCGTGGCAGACTCCCACGCACCAATGAAGTCTGACCGGAAACGAATCAATCAAGCCCACACGCTAGCGAAGCGGTGAAAGTGCCCGTACCGGATTCTCGGCGCTGTCCGTGACGAGCGTTCCGCGACCAACTTGACGCGTGACTTAGACCCTTCGCGTGCGGCTGACTCGGGGCACATTGACTCGCGACAAGACCCACACGTCGCTGCGACGATGGCGTATGGAACAACGGCCGAAGACCTAGGTACCAGACTCAACCTCCAGGGGTGGGGGTGAGAACGCGAACGCCGCAGCGGCTCATTCAGCGCTGCGGCGTCTGCAATTCGTGTGGTTCACCGAAGCAAGGGCGAGACGCCCTGCCTGCACATCATGACCGAGTAGTCTACCAGCGCGTCAGCCACTGTCAGCGACGCAGGCACCGCGTACCAGGCTCGTGGCAGAAAAGGACGCATTTTCAGCCGTGTCGAAAGCGGACACACTCCGTCGCATCAAATCCGAGAGGGTCGTGGCGCTCATTCGCGCTGACAGTTGTGCGAGTCTCCTCGACTGCGCCCGCGCCGCAGCGTTCACGACCGAAGCCGGCCGGCGCTACCTGCGTGAGCTGCAGATTGACGAACTGCCCGGACTCACAACGCCCGAGACCACGGCCATCATGCTCGCACTATGCGAAGCGCTGAAGATGCCGGCCAACTTCGTGGCGCCGGCGTTCGATTTCCAGAAGGACACGCCGTATCCCGACAACACCGCGCTGCGCAACGGTCCGGTCGCGGCCGAAGAGGTTCGCGGCCATCGACGCACTGCTCGACGATCTTGCAGCGTAGAGCCGCGCTCTCGTGAACGGGGGCTCAGGTGTGCGCGCGCAGAACGAGTGATGGAAAGAAGACAGCAGGGCCGGCGTCACGCTGGCCCTTCGCATCGTACATGCCCTTCCGCAGTCCGTACCCCCCAATCAGTATCCGAAATCCGCGATCACTTGCGGTGATAGTTCACGATCGGGAGGAACTTCACACTGGCATTCCGCGCAATGTTGATCACACCGATCTGCATGCCGTCGAGTTCCCGCGCGTAGTTGACGAGCCCAATCGTGAGCCCGGTCTGCTGACCGCGCATTGCGTTCACCGCGGACACGGAAACGCCACGCATGCGACCGCCTTTTTCGAGGCGAGACATCGCTGGTGCCACAATCAGGCCGTTCATGCGAACTGCCCCGACGAACGGAGCCAGTGCGAACTTTCGAATGGTTGGCGCGCCGATACCGAGTCCGGCAATCGCGATGCCGTCAATGCTCGAGCCGGCGCCAACGCCGATGCCGCCAACCGCCAAGCCGCGCATGGTGCCGGCGACGCCGATACCCACGCCGCCCATTGCAACGCCCTCGAAATCTCCGCCGACGCCAGCGCCGATCCCACCAACGATCGCACCCCGTCCACCGCCGCCAGATCCGACGCCAATCCCTCCAACCGCAATTCCGGTGAGCTTGCCCGCGATCCCAGTGCCAACGCCGCCAAATAGAATGCCCTGCGCATTCCCGCCGGCGCCGACACCGACAAGCCCGCCGGCCATACCGCGAATGTTGCCAGCGAACCCGGCGCCAACGCCACCCAGCACGACGCCGTGCACGCTTCCACCTGCGCCAGCGCCAATGCCGCCCAACGCAATGCCTTCGATGTCACCGCCCGTGCCGAGGCCAACCCCCGCAACGGAGAATCCCTTGAGACGTCCCCCGGCGCCCAATCCCACGGGAGCAACAGCGATCCCAGTCAGATTCTTCGATACCGCCACGCCGAAGACACCCGTGGCGACGCCATGGATGGATCCAGCGCCAGTCATCGGAAGCCCGAGCGCGAGCCCGCGCACGTTGCCTCCGCTCTCTCCGTCATATGGCGACCAGATGGTTACGTTTGCGCCACTCACGTCGCCGAGCGTTCGGTCGCGGAAGTTCATGCGCAATCCGGTGACGTTTGGATAGTTGCCGACCGAAATGACATAGCGTACCGGTGCGGTGGACGGATCCTGTGCATAGGCGGACGATGCCGCTGCTGCGAGCACGGTCGCGACGAGGAAATTGAACCGCATTATGCGAGCTCCCTGGGCGTGGAGTTACTTTCTTATGCGCGCACTACGGCGCGCGCCGGACACCGGTTTCTGCAGATCCCCGACGTGCGCTGCGTACCAACGTTTTGACACACCGAATGCAGCACGGGTTTGAACGACGACGGCTGCGGTGCCGGCCTACATCGCTGGGATGTCGTCGGCTGGCATTTCGGCCGTCTGCGGGGCGAAATTGGGAGGACGAATCTCTGGCTCCGATCAGACGGATCCATCCTCAAACCACGCGTCCGCATCGAGTCCCGATGAGCGTGTCCGACTCTGCCGTACTCCGCGCCGCCTCGACTGACGCCTCCTTCCGTACCCCGATCGTTTCTTCGATGCCGACCCTATTGTGCGTCGCTTGGCGCGCTTGTCACGACGTTCCCGGGCGATACCACCGTGGCGATCGTCAGTCAGGTGCGTGCGCTCGCCAGCGACGGTCCAGTGCGAATCCAACGTCGACGTGCAGTCCGTGCGATTCTGATGAAAGTCATCGCTGATCGGGACATTCCCTTTCTCCGCGGTGTGATCGAGCCGTACGCTGAGGTGAAGTACCTCGGCGGCGGGTCCATTTGCGCCGCCGACCTCAGGGATGCGGGCGCGCTCATCATCCGCACGCGAACGCGGTGCGATGAGTCGCTGCTTCACGACAGCACCGTGCGGTTCATCGCGTCCGCCACGATCGGCTTCGATCATATCGACACCGCGTACTGCGATGCGCACGGCATCACGTGGACCACGGCGCCCGGATGCAACTCGTCATCCGTGCGGCAGTATGTCGCAGCGGCGCTGCTCGTCCTTGCAGAACGGCGCGCGATGGATCTGTCGGGGATGACCATCGGCGTCGTTGGTGTTGGCAACGTCGGATCCAAGGTCGCCGCCCTGTGCGGCGCGCTGGGCATGCGGGTGCTGCTGAATGATCCGCCGCGGGAACGCCACGAGGGATCCAGTGCCTTCACGCCTCTGTCCGAACTTGTGAGAACCGCAGACATCGTCACCTTGCACGTGCCGCTGAACACGGATGGCGTCGACAAGACGCTGCACATGGTCAGTCACGACCTGCTGACAGCGTGCAAGCCCGGCCAGATCCTGATCAACACGTCGCGTGGAGAGGTCGTCGAGAGCGGCGCGTTGAAGCAAGCGCTTCGTCGAGGAGACTTGGCGGCGTGTGTGCTCGATGTCTGGGAGAGCGAGCCGGCCATTGACCGCGAGCTGCTGGCGCTTACGGCGATCGCCACGCCTCATATTGCCGGCTACTCCGCCGATGGCAAGGCGAACGGCACGGCGATGAGCGTACAGGCGCTAAGCCGGTTCTTCAGACTGCCGCTCGATAACTGGTTTCCGGCGAACATCCCGGTGCCCGCGGACCCGATGTTGCCGCTGGACGGGTCCGCACCAACGGCCCAACAGGTCATCACCGCGGCGGTGCGGGCAACCTACGACATCGAGGCAGACGACTGTCAGCTGCGAGCCAATCCGGACGCCTTTGAACGGCAGCGGTCGGAGTACCCGATTCGCCGCGAATTCCACAACTACTTTTTTCGGCAGAGCCAAGTCCCAAGCGGCATCGGCGGCCAGCTCGCCGCAGTGGGGTTCAGTCCCGCCGCCTGATCATCCACCTATCGGCCTCAGTGAACATCTGAACGCAAAGGCTGACTTCGAACTCGTGGGCCTTGCGGTGATGGGAGAAAACCTGGCGTTCAACATCAAGCGCCGTGGTTACACAGCGGCGGCAAGACCGCTTCGTCGACATACCTCGTGAGGTAACGCGACGTGCAGCGTGCGTCCGCGGGTGCTACGCAGTGAGGTCGTCGCGAGTGTCGATGTCGCAAAGCACGCCGGCGTCGGCAACGGCCACCTCACGCACGCGCGCGCCATAGGCGTGCACGACCGCGCGGGCACCGCCGTCGGCGACGGTCATCAGTTCGCGCCACGTCTCCCGCGCAAACCAGACCGGATGGCCGCGCTTCTCTTCATGCACTGGCACCACGATAGGCGCACCGGTGCGCCGCGCGGCATCCACCACAGCCATCGCACTCGTGGCCTCCACGAAGGGATGATCCACCGGCCACACCAACACGCCCGCCGCCTGCGTGTTGGCGAGCTGGGCGAGGCCCAACCGCAGGCTCGTGACCTGCTCGTCACGCGCGCGCGGGTTCACGACGGCACACACGCGACTCGGCACATCAACGCCGGGCGGCACGACCACCACGATCGGATCGGCACCGCATGTGAGACACAACTCCGTCACGACATCGAGGAAACGCCGGCCGTCCAGTAGCCGTGCATTCACCTTCGGCTCGCCAAATCGCTCGCCGGCACCAGCCGCGAGTACGATCGCCGCGAACGGGTGCTGCTTCGCGGCACTCATCATGGATGAAGACGGCGCAGCTCGGCGCTCATCGTGGATCGAGGCGGCGCATCGCGCGCCGGAGCAGCGCCTGCGCCTGCCACACCTTGTAGCCGTTGTGATCGAGCGGCCGCGCGTCGTACATCACCCGTTCCGCGAGCGCGTCAATGCTGTCGTCGTCGAGGCCGCCGGTCGCGACGTCTTCCTCGACCGACGAGTTCACGCGGCACGGTCCAAGCGACACGCCGCCGAGGGCAATGCGCACGGCGCCATCGGTACGGCGATGCGCGGCGAGCGAGACGGTGGCAAAGTCCCAGGCGCCGCGTTGCATCAGCTTCTCGTAGAACTGCTCACCGCCACCGGCGGACGCGGGCAGCAGGACGGCGCTGATGTAATCGCCGGGCGCCAATGTCAGTTCGCTGCGCGCATCGTGTGCGGCGCGGCTAAACAACGCGTCAAGCGAAAGGATGCGCGCACCGGCCAAGCCAGTAATCTCGACGGTCGCTTCGAGCACCGTGAGCGCCACGAGCGGATCGCTCGGATGCACCGCATGGCACGTCCCGTCGGTGAAGAGTGCGTGGTAGTGGTTTTCGCCGCGTTCCGCGAGGCAATCGGTGCCGCCGTTCTTGAAGCACGGCAATCCGCTGCGGAAGTACCAGCAGCGCGGGCGCTGCGCGAGGTTGCCGCCGATGGTCCCCATGGTGCGCAGCTGTGGCGTGCCCACCGCCGCGGCGGCCTGCGCGAGCGCCGCGAAGCGATCGGCGATGCCGGCGTGGGCGGCGAGTTCGGAGAGCCGTACCGCGCATCCAATTCGCGCCGAACCGTCGTTGTGGAGCGCAATGTCGCGTGCGCCGGGTAGGCGCCGCAGGTCCACTAACACATCGGGGCGCGCAATCTCCTCCTTCATCGCCACCAACAGGTCAGTGCCGCCCCCCAGCGCTGCCGCGGACGGCGCGTTCAGTGCGCGCACGGCGTCGGTGGCGCTCTCAGCCCGATGGTAGGTGAACGGGTACATCGCCGCAGGGTGTTGGGAGGAGCCGTGCCGGGCGTATCTTCAACGACCGTGACCCGGCGATTCCTCAACAAGCTGACCGATTGCGCGCCCGCTCGCCACCGGGTGTCGCAGGCGACCCTGCTCGCACCGTCGGCGTCCACCGCGGTGCTCTTGGTGGTGTTTGCGCTTGTGCTGGCCGCATGCGATCGCACGGAGAGTTCACGTACCGCGTCAGGTTCAGGTACGCTCCCAGCGCCGGCCGCCGCGCAATCCGCCGCGGACAGCGCCGCGCGGCGCTCCGCCGATTCCGCGGCGACGATGGCCGCCGTGCGCGACACAGCGACGGCGCGCCGACTCTCGCCCGCGGCAGACTCCATCGCGCCGTATCTTGTCTTCGCGCCCACGGAACAGCGGTCATTCGTCGTGGCCGTGCGCAACAAGCAATGGCTGCTCGATGTGGGACGCATGGATCTTGATGTGCGCAAGGACAGTGCGAAAGCGCGTGCCTTCCGCGAGGCAGCCACCGTGCTCACTCCGGTCGCGCCGCGTTCGGTCTTCCGTTTGGCATGGGGAAAGGGGGCGGAGGACGTACACGCCGACTCATTCGCTGTGTACAACGGGCGCATCGTCATGCGCGTCTTCGGCTCAGCGGAGCTCGACAACGCGGCGCGCATCAGCGGCGGTCTAGCCGCGATTGCCATTCGCGCCGACAGCGCGGCAGCGCCTGCGGCCACGGCGTGCGAACTGCGCATAGATCCCGACAGCGCCGCGCGTGCGGCGCTGGCCGCGCTCAAGCCCGCGGAGCGCAAGGCACAGGCCGTGGCACGCAAGGCAGCCGACAGCGCATACGACGCGCGCGCCACGGCGGTGCGCGATTCCCTTGACGCTGAGCTGCGCGTCGAGCATCCGCCGTACGAACGACTGCAGCGGCGCACGAAGAGCACGTGGAGCCAGGTACGCGGGTGTTTTGGAGCCGCGCGCCGCGCCCTCGTCGTCAGCGTGCGGGCGGGCGACGCCGAGTGGGTGCGCGAGCGACTCGTGCTGATCGCCCCCGATGGCGCAGTCACGATGCTGAAGGTGGACGATCTTCGCTTTCGCGCACACGACCTGCTCACCGCGTTCGATGCCGACGGCGACGGTGTGGACGATTTGGCGGTCAAGGGCACGACTCAACGTGCCGGCGGAACGGCGATCCTGCGGGTGGACCTGATGAAGAAGCGCGCGGAGCGGCTGGCGGCGGGCTTTGCTTGGGAAGTGTTCTAGCGCGGCGGGGTCGCTGGCACGGCGGCTGGCGCCGACTTCGGCGGTGTGGGCGGCTTGAGCGTGAATATGATGAAGTCGCCCTGCTTGCGGATCTTCTTGCCGTCGGCCGTGTCGAGATCTTCGGAAGGCACGAAACTGGCTACGGCGATTCGCGCGCCAGGAAGCCGGCGGGTGGCACGCTCGGCGGTCCCCTGCGCGAAATCCGTGTGGAACGCGCCGGTCACATGCACGACGAGCGCATCGGGCCACTTGGTGCGCGCATCCGCGATGGCCTCCGCCATCGTTTCGTCCTTGACGCACTGGGCATCGTAGAAGCGGCTGACCATCGCCGCCGCCTCCTCCGCCGAGATCTTTTGTCCATGGCCGCTCATGTCGCCCATGGACTCCTTGAAGCGTTCGAAATACCTGTCGTGCGGACACTCAAGCTGCGCGGCCACGAACCCGCGGTCAGCGGATGAGAGTGAATCAACACCCACCAAGCCCTTGCGGCTCACGACGGATGCGAGGCGGCGCGGCACGTTACTCGCGATGACCGGCCATCCTTTCGCCTTGGCGAGTTCCACTAAGGGACGATAATCGGTCGTGTACTTCGGCCACGGACGCGAGTTCTTGAGGAAATCAGCCTCGTCGGTCTTGCCGGCAACGTACTCGTCGAGCTTTGCCTGGGCGTCCCGTTCGAACATCTCAAGTGAGAGCACGACCTGCGCACGACGGCGACCGATGCCCTCGAGGGCGGCCCGTTCAAGTCGATGCGTGCCCGGGTCGTCGTGCTGTTCGCCGAGAAATACGACATCGCTCTTGACGACTTCGGCCAGCATGGCTTCGAAATCGGTGAACGACTTCTTCTTGGACTTGTAAACGCGATGCGGCGTGTAGGAGGACACCGCGGCGATATGGCGGGCGACCGCGGTGTCCACAACCGCCGGTTGCTGGGGCGCCTGGGCTTGAAGAGAGAAAGATAAAAATATCGCTGTAAACATTAATAATGTCCGGTAGTCTCTCTGGGTGCTCGGGCTGGTGTTTTCAGAAAAGAAAAGATAAACTACTAAAACAATATAGAAGGAGATGGACTGAATCTGGACGCTGGCGTGCTTCGGGCAACGGAAGACGCCGTTGACGCACTCGCTCGGCTTGATGAGCAGGTCGCGTCAGCCGCGCCCGGGTTCGCGACGCTCCTGATGCTACGCAGCGCTCAAGCTATCGTTGCCGCGAATGATCGGCCATTGGGCAGCGCCCGCACCGACGATTCGCCCGATGGCGATGCTGGATTCGCCGCGCTGCTGGGGTGGTGGTATGCGCCGACGTCCCGCGAGTTCATCACGGACGACCCGCACCTCCGCGGCACCGCGCTCGCGCTCGATGCCGCCGCAGACATGATGTGTGCAGGGCGACCGCTCACGCTCGGCCTGCTTGAGGAAGCACTGCACACTGCCGACGTCGCTCTCGGCGAGTTGCCCGATGCGTTCGACGAAACGCTGCGCATCGCCGAGATGGAGGTGTGGCCGCCGCTGCTCCTCTGCGCGGAGCTCTCGTCGGGAACCGGCGGTCAGCTGCGCAGCATTCCCGCCTCGATCGCGCGCGCCGTCGCCCCATTGGCTAGCGGCCTGACGACAGGAGTATTCGTGACCGCGGGGTGCGCCGACACTCAGGCATCGGCACTGCACATGGTAGCGCGCGAAGCGCGTGTCATGCGTCGACGGGTGATGACGTATCGTGAGGAGTGCGCGCAGGCCGCCGCGCGGTGCAGTGAGTTCGGCCGCGGCGGCGCTTCGGCGCAGGCGCTCGTGGGCCTGCTGGCCAAGCGACCTGCCGTGACTGTGGCAGCAGTCGCGAGCGCACTCGACCTAACGGCGCCGACCGCGGGCGCCGCGGTGGAGCGTCTCGTCGGCGCCCGGTTGCTGAGGGAAATCACCGGTCGCGCGCGCGACCGGGTGTTCGTCTACACGCCGGCGGTGACACTCGCCGGCTGAGCGGTCGCTACGCGCTCGAGGAGTGCCACGATCTCTTCCAAGGTGGTACGGCCCTTGTCCATCGCGTACCAGCGGCGGATTTCCTTGTTGCGCTCGGGCTTCTCGAGTTGCTTCCACTCGGCGGCGACGCGCTCCTTGAGCGGCTGCGGCCGCGAGCCCCACCAGCCGCGTTCCTGGAAATCGGCGTCGAGGACGATGACAACCGGAATGGAACGCGCCGTGCCGTTGGTCAGGTGCGCATCCATCAGTTCCGGCTCAGCATCGCGGCTGACTGTGCGCAGATCGAGGTTCGACGCCGCGTCGGCGAGGGCGGCGGCGACCGGGACTACGCTCTGCGAGTCGATGCACCAGTCCTCGGAAATCACGAGGAGGTGCCACCGCCCGGCCAGTGCCTCAACGCGCTCGAGCAGGTCGGTAGGGACAACCGCGCGGGCGCGCTGCGCGTTGAGGAGTACGCCGTATTCGGGGGCGGCGGCGGCCATTTCTGCAAACGCGGCGCCGGCCAGGAAGTAGTCGTGTGGGGTCTTCATATGGCTATAATACTACATTGGCATATAGTGGAACGCAAGATCCCTCGGAGAGGGCGGCGACCAGCCGGGTCGCCGAGACGTGACGCCGGGCGCGAGTATTCGTAAGTCAATTGTCATGCGGTGGCTCCATCTCCTTCCTGCGCTGGCCGTCGCGACGGCCGCGTGTAGCCCGGCTATTCGGCCGCTCGGGCCGATTACACCCGTGCGCGTTCACGAGTCGGAGCTTCCCGAACCGCCGGCCGAGTCTCCGCCGCCCGCGGCGCCTCTCGCGTTCAGCGACGAGGAGTACCTGCGAGCGCGCTCGCTGATGGTGCCGGTGGACGGCGTGCGGCCGGAGAAGGTGGCCGACACGTACTGGCAAGACCGCGATGGCGGCGCCCGTACGCATCAGGCGCTGGACATTCTCGCTGCGCGCGGCACGCCCGTGCTGTCGGCCGACAGCGGCACGGTGTTACGCCTCACGAAGAACACGCTCGGCGGGATCACGATCTATGCGACGGACCCGGAACGCCGGTTCGTCTTCTATTACGCGCATCTCGACCACTACGCCAAAGGGCTGTACGAGGGAAAGCTCATCGCTCAGGGTGAAGTGATCGGCTATGTCGGCACCACGGGCAACGCGCCGAAGAACACGCCGCATCTGCATTTTCAGGTGATGCGGTTGGTGGACGTGCGGCAGTGGTGGAACGGGCCGCCCGTGGATCCGCGCCCATTCCTGACGCAGTTGGGTGCGCCGGCCGGCACCTCGCGGTCCACCGCCGTGGTGCCGGACCCGCCGAGACGGTAAAGGAGCAATCATGACGATGTCAGCCAAGATGCGCGCCGCGCTGCGCGCCGAGTGCAACCAGCTCCAGGCGACGGTGCACGTCGGCAAAGACGGCATCACGTCGGCACTGGTGCAGTCGCTGGAGGACGCGCTGCGCACGCGGGAGCTCGTGAAGGTGGCACTCAACCGCACGGCGAACGTCACGGCGAAAGCGGCGGCCGCGAAAATTGCCGAGTCGGTGGGGGCCGAAGTGATCCAGACGATCGGCAAGACGGTGACGCTCTACCGGCAGAACCCCGAGATCGAAGGGAAAAAAGGCGATCCGCCGCCATGGCGCCGCTGACGCGGCAGAGTACAACGGAGCACAACCGAGTACAACAGAGTACGACAGAGAAGCAACAGAGGGCGCCTCGGAAATCGCGGCGCCCTCTATGTGCATCTCGGGTCTATCTGTTGTCTATCTGTTGCTTCTCTGTTGTTTCTCTGTTGTCTCTCTGGAGAAGACCAGATCCCACACTCGGCTCGCGCCGAGGTGCAGGGCGATGACGTTTCCCTTCTTGTCACGCGTGAACCAGATGGTGCCGTACGCACCTCCCTCGAATGCATCGGTGTAGGCCGGTGTGAGCGTGAATTGCGTCCCCGGCCGGAGCTGCATGACGAGCGCGCCCTTCTCCACCCTGGCGGTCCAGGTGATGTTGATCTCCGGCTGATGCCACGCGCCGATGAAGGCCTGCAACTGTGCTTCGGAAGGCTGCCAACGCGCCGGCGAGGCAAAGGTCCACGTCAGCGTGTCACCATCCGGGGCTAAGATGCGTGCGCCCGTTGGTGCTCCGTCAGTCGCGATCATAATGTGCAGTCGTGATGCGGCGCCCATCAGGAAGTCGCCATCGCGCAGCGCGCGCAACGGTGCGCCGCCGCGCACGCGCAACTGGCCGCGCTCGATGAAGAGCTCGGAGACATCGTGCGTACGGTCGTCACGGTAGATGCCCGCATAGCGGGCGATGCGGTTCGGGTCGGCCGTGGTCGTGTCGAACGCCGGCGGCGGTGCCAGGTCGGGAATAAGCGCGTCGGCCAGTTGCCGCACATACGACGTGGCCGCGGCGCCAGCGGCGTTGCACATGACGGCGATGGAGAGACCGACGCTCGGATAACGCGCGAGATACGTGCTGTAGCCGGCCGTGCTCCCACTGTGCGCCCATTCGGGTGTACCGCGGTATCTCCCGTTGATGAGCCCCATCGCGTACGGAATCTGCCGCCCGCTGGTGAGGGTCGCCCGGCTAAGCAGCGAGTCGGACACCACTCCGAACACGCGCCTGTTGAGCGCGTCGTTCCACTTGAGCCAGTCGCCCACGGTCGTGAGCAGGCCGCCCGGGCCGTGCACATTCTCAAACGGCATTTCTAGGTGCCACCCATCGGCGCCGCGCGCATACGCCTGCGCGCGACGGGGGGTGATAACGGTGAAGTCGTCTCGCCACCGCGTGTCATTCATCCCCGCCGGCTGGAAGACACGCTCCCTGCTGAAACGCGTGAACGGCATCCCGCTCACACGTTCAACGATTGTCGGGAGCAGCGCGAAGCCGGAGTTCGTATACGAGTAGTAGTCGCCAACGGGATAGTTGAGTGCCTTCTGCCGGGTGATGATGTCCACGAGGTCAGCCTGCGTCGTCACCCGCGTGCCGCGGGGGTATCCCTGGTCGGCGACGAGGTTGCTCCACTCGCGCAAACCACTGGTGTGCGAGAGCAGGTGGCGGATCGTGATGGTGCGCCCGTACTGCGGCAGCTCGGGAATGTACTTTCGCACGTCGTCATCAAGGCGAAGCTTCCCGTCAGCAACGAGGAACAGCACGGTCGTGGCCGTGAACTGCTTGGCCACCGAACCGCTCTCGAGGATTGTCTGCGCCGTGATCGGCGTGCCGGTTTCAAGATCGGCCATGCCATAACCGCGCGCGAAAATGGGCGTGCCGTTGCGCGACACGCCGACCGCGCATCCGGGGGTGTGCGTGCTGTTCCACGACGCGAAGATCTTGTCGGCCGTTGCGGTGAGATCCTGTGCGCCGAGTGCGACAGGGAGGACAAGAAGGAAGAGACGCTTCATGGCAGTGCGGGAAAGAGGAGGCGGCAACACGGTAGGATGGCGCCGCGCCGGCGCGTGCACGTCCAACCTGCGGTACCCGAGCAGTCGGTGAAAGCGGACGACGGGGTATCGCCAAGGGAATCCATCACGTACCGAGGGACCCGCCGTACGCGTCATAACGATTCGTCGGGCACCACACGGTCGAGCAGGGCGCGGACCGTTCGCGCCAACTCATCTCCAACGAACGGTTTGGGCAAGAAGGCTGACCCGGCGCTGAGGCGCGAGAAATCCGTCTGCGTGTCGGGCGTGTACCCCGACACATAGAGCGTTCGAAGCCGCGGGCGTCCCGCGCGCAAACGATCCCCGAGTTCGCCACCCCGCATCCCCGGCATCACGATGTCGGTCACCAGCAGGTCGATCGGCTCGGCAAAGCCTTCGCTCAATCGGAGTGCCTCATCGCCGGCACTAGCTTCAAGCACGCGATATCCACCGGCGCGCAGCGTCCGCACGATCAGGCGGCGCACGTCGCGCGCGTCCTCGACCACCAGCACGGTCTCCGTTCCTCCACTGTACCCCGGCTCCTTCACGGGTGCGGGTTGGTCCTCGATCACATCGGCGACGCGGGGCAGGAGGACCTTGAACGTCGTTCCTCCTCCAGGCTTGCTGGATGGAATGATCCAGCCATCACTCTGGCGGACGATGCCAAAGCACGTCGCCAGTCCCAGCCCAGTGCCCTTGCCCAGTGGCTTTGTGGTGAAGAACGGTTCGAACAGATGCTCCTGGGCCTCGGGCGAGAGGCCGGTCCCGGTGTCGCTCACGGAGAGCATCACATAGCGGCCCGGAGGGACCAGGACATGGCGGCTGACGTACGCGGCTTCGAGGGTATGGTTCTCGGTCGCGATGGTCAGCACTCCACCCGCCGGCATGGCGTCACGCGCGTTGACCGCCATGTTGACCAGCACCTGCTCGATCTGGACCCGATCTGCCTGCACGGTCCCGAGCCGATCCGCGAGCACGGTGACGAGTTCGACGTCTTCGCCAATGGACCGACGAAGCAGCGGGTACGCTCCCTTCACGACAGCGTTCAGGTCCAACGCCCGTGGCGAGACAACGCTGCGCCGTCCAAACGTCAGCAGCTGCCTCGTGAGGTCAGCGGCTCGCTTGGCCGTCGACTCGATCTCGAGAATGTCCGTGCCGATCGGATCGTCGGGCGGCAACGCGGCACGCGCGAATGCCGCGTAGCTCAGGATCACGGTGAGCAGGTTGTTGAAGTCATGCGCGACGCCGCCCGCGAGCTGCCCGACCGCTTCCATCTTCTGCGCATGGCCGAGCTGCCGCTCGAGCTCCCGGCGCTCTGTGAGGTCCTCCTTGATCGCGACGAAGTGGGTGATCGCGCCGCTCGCGTCGGTCACCGGAGTGACCACCATCTCCTCGACGTAGAGGCCGCCTCCCTTGCGCCGATTCGTTATCTCGCCCCGCCATACCTTCCCAGCGAGAATAGTCTCCCAGAACTCGCGGAAGAACGCTGCGTCGTGCGCGCCTGATTTCAGCACATCACCCGGCCGATGGCCGACGGCCTCCGCCTCGGTGTAGCCGGTCAGCCGTGTAAACGCGGTGTTCACGGAGCGAATGATGCCGGCGCGGTCGGTGATGACGACTGCATTGGCCGCCGCGCTGAGCGCCGCACTTTCGAGGCGCGATCGTTCGTCGAGATGCCGGCGCTCGGTGATGTCCTGGATCGTGCCGAAGACCCGCGTGACTCGTCCCTGCACCTGCTCGCATGAGCCGAGCGCGCGGACCCAGAGGCGTCGGCCGCGCGCGGTGACGAGGGGCAGCTCGAGGTCGAATGGCTGGCCGGAGTCCATCGCGGCCTGCACGGCGGCGGAGATGATGGGGCGCGCCTCTGGCGCATAGAATGCGATGGCTTCCTCGACCGTCGGCTGAACCATCGGGTCGAGTTCATGCAGGACATACACCTGATGCGTCCAGGTGAGACGCATGGTCGAGACGTCCAACGCCCAGCCACCGATCTTCGCGAGCTGAGCCGTCAGATTCAGGAGCTGGTTGAGGTACTGCACCTGCCGCTCCGCCTGTTGGCTCTGCGTGATATCGGTGCATGTGCCTACCCATTCAATGATGGCACCGTCCACGCTGCGCACCGGCGTGGTGCGCACGATCACATCCCGCCATTGTCCATCGGCGCGCCGGAGCCGCGCCTCGACGTGAACCGGCTTGCCCTCGGCGAGCACGCGGGTCCACAGGTCCTCCACCGACTGGCGCTCGTCGGGGTGGAAGGCCTCCCGCCAGCGCCCAGCGGTGAGGTCCTCGTTACTCTGACCGGTGAAGCGACGCCAACTCGCGTTCTCGCCGACGGGCACTCCGTCGGCACCCAGCTGGAAGACGATATCACTAAACGTGTCGACCAGGCGATGAAACCGCTCAAGGCTGCGATGCAGCTGCGCCTCCGCCTCGCGTTGCTTCCCCACGTCTCGGTGAATGGCGAAGAAATACAGCTTCCGGGCGAGCGAAAGCGGACGCGTCCAGATGTGCACTTGCCGGAGCGATCCGTCCTTTGTGCGATGCTGCGTGTAGAACTGCATCGCCCCGTCGGTCTGAATGCGCTCGATGTTGGCGCGAATGATCTCCGGCGTCTGGCTTGCGTCGTAGTCCGATACGGCGAGCGCAGCGAATTCATCGCGCGAATACCCCAACTGGCGACACGCCGCGTCGTTGAACTCGAGTGCCCGCATCGTCTGCGGATCAAGGAGCAGCAAGCCGTGCGGTGACGCCTCGAAGAGCGCCTGGTAGAGATTCGGCTTGCTCTTCGGTGCGCGGCTCATGCGTTCCAGACCGTCCGCACCGCCAGCATCAGCTCAACCGCTGTGAAGGGTTTGAGCAGAATCGAGACCGAATCCCGCGTCGCGTGCTCGTCGGTGGTGGCGTCGTTGTCTCCGGTAATCAGCACTACCCGAAGGTCTGGCCGCCGGCTCAGGAGCTCGGCGAGCGCTTCCTTGCCTGAGGTGCCTGGCAGGTGCCAATCGAGGAGTACGAGGCCGATGTCAGGGGCGTTCGCATCGAACAGCCGCAGGGCGTCGCGCGCGTTGGCCGCCAACAGCGTGTTGTACCCGCCCTGCCGAAGGATGCGATCGACGAGCTTGCGAAGACTCGGTTCATCGTCAACAACGAGAATGGATGTGGGCTGGGGCACGAGAGTCATGGCGAGCTCGATGAACGGGAGGTGGCCGCATCAACGCGTCAGGATTGGGGCGTACGAGTTGAGGTTCCACTGTGCCGCCCAGGCCTGCAAGCCCTCTTCGCTCATCGGGCGCGCGGTGAAGAAGCCTTGCATCTGCTCGCAGCCAAGATTCTGGAGCAAATCCCACTCGGCCCGGCGTTGGACGCCTTCGGCGATGGAGGTGAGCTGAAGGTTGCGAGCGAGGGCGACCGTCGCTTCCACCACCGAGCGCTTGGAACTGGACTCCGCGGACCCGTGAACGAACTGACGGTCAATCTTGATCTGGTTGAATGGCAGGCGATGCAGCTGGGCGAGGCCGGACTGCCCGGTGCCAAAATCGTCGACGGCGAGGCTGAATCCCTTGAGCCGAAGCCGTGTCGCCACGTCGAGCATGCGGAGGGCATCCTGCGCAACGGATCGCTCCGTGATCTCAAGCGTCAGCCGCGAGGACGCAACGCCCTGGGCCTTCGCGAGACCTTCGATGCGGTCGGGTAGTTCCAAGTCGTCGAACGCACCGGCGTGGACGTTCACCGCGACGTCCACGGGATGCCCACCTTCGGTCCACCGCGCGGCAAAGCCAATCGCCTCGTCGAGCGTGAAGTCGAGCAGCCACGCACCGAGGGCCGGCTCATCCTCGCAGATCTGGACGAAGGCATCCGGTTGCAGGAGGCCGAGTTCCGGATGCCGCCAGCGCACGAGGGCTTCGACGCCGACCAGACGACCGGTTGCCATCTCGATCTTCGGCTGGTAGGCAAGATGCAGCGTGCCCTTCGGGAGTTCTTCGCGGAGGCGCTCCGTCGACGGTCCGGACTCTCCACGCTCCACGACGGGGGCCTCGTCGAGCGCTCGCAGCAATGGCAGCAGCTTCTCGGCGCTGAGGGGCTTGGCCACGACACCCAGCACGCGAAGACCGCGCTCCTCGGCGAGCATCGCGGAGGTTTCAAGCACGCGCTCGGCTTCGATGCTCACAAGGATCACGGCCGACTGGACACCGATCAGCGCCATGGAACGAATCAACTGCACGCCGTCGTATTCCGGCATCTTGAGGTCGCACAGGATGAGGTCGAATGACGCGCCGGGTGCGGCGACCCGCGCCAGCGCCTCCTTGCCGTCCGCCGCCTCGTCGATCTTCGAGATCCCCATGTCGTGCAGGACCCGCAGGATCCACCGACGCACATGCTCCTGATCGTCAACCACGAGCACTGACAGTGCCGCGAAGCGCTCGCGAGAGGCGCCGTCATCATGTGCCATTCTTACTTCCTCCTGCGCGCCGAGTCGCTCCCCAGGGACAGCGCGCCTGCCGGCCGCGCTGCGTGCCGTCGAATTTCGCTACCGTAACGTATGCGTTCGGTGCTTCCGGACGGCAACTGCCTGGGGGTTCATCCCCTGTGGTTCGCGCTCCTGACAGCACCGCCGCCAGGTGCGCGCCGCGTCTAGAGGCGCTCGGGATCGGGCACGGTACGATCACCACCAGCACTGCCGGTGTTCACGGTGCCCGCGGGTTCGAACAACAAGACCGACACCTCCGCCGCCGCCACGGGCCGATGCGCCACGCCGCGCGGCACGATGAGGAACTCACCTGCGCGGAGCGGCACCGTTCGGTCGCGGAACTGCATCTCAAATGAACCGCTGACCACCAGGAACAGTTCGTCTTCGTGATCGTGGTGATGCCAGACGAACTCACCCTGGAACTTCACGAGCTTGACATGCTGCCCGTTCAGCTCCCCCACGATCTTGGGGCTCCAATGCTCCTGAAACATCGCGAACTTCTCGGCGATCACGACCTTGTCGGGAATCATCTTCTCGCTCCGCGTCCGACGATACGGAAATCGGTGGCCGTCGCGGTCACTGCGCCAGCGCGGTGAGCACGCGCCACGGCGTCAGCGGGATCTCGCAGACCTCGACACCGATCGCGTCGGCCACTGCGGCGGCGATGGCCGGCGCCGTCGGGATGATGGGCGGCTCCGCGATGCCGCGCGCGCCGATATGGTTGGCCGCGGGGTCGGCGCCATCGAGGAACGAGGCGTCAATCGCGGGCACGTCGGCCATTGTCGGGATCTTGTAGTCGTGCAGGTTGGCGTTGAGCGTGACGCCGCGCGCACGGTCAATGTGCCGCTCCTCGAACAGCGCGTACCCGATGCCCTGGATGATGCCACCGTGCAACTGGCTTTCGGCAAGCGCGGGGTTGATGATGCGACCGGCGTCGTGCACGGCGACCACGCGCAGCACGCGCACCACACCGGTCTCGGGATCGACTTCGACCTCGGCGAACTGCGCGCCAACAGTGACAATCGCAAGTTCAGGGTTGGGCCCGCGCGAGCCGTGCCCGACGATGTGCACATTGCCGAGCTTTCGGCAGAGGTCAGAGAACGACAGAGCGACAACAGAGTCCAACAGAACCTGCGAGTCATTGGTGGACAGCGACTCCACAGGGGCGTCGAGCATTTGCGCTGCGGCCTCGAGCAGGCGCGCCTTCGCTTCTTCGGCGGCCATCCGCACCGCGGGACCGACGCTCGGCGTGGTCATAGAGCCCCACGAGTTGCCGGTGTACGGCAGGCGCTCGGTGTCGCCGATGACGGCGCGAACGGTATCGAGCCGCGCGCCGAGCGCCTCGGCGGCAATCTGCGCAAGGATGGTGCGCGCGCCGGTGCCGAGATCCTGCGTGCCGGCGAGCACATCGACGGATCCGTCGCTATTGATGCGGACGTCGGCGTATGACGGCGGGCCGCCGCCGGTGGGCCATGTCTGCGCGGCGACGCCGATGCCGTGTTTCACACGGGTGACGGTGGGCGGAGGACGATGGACGGTGGATGTCCACCCGAATCGTCTCATGCCCTCGGTGTAGCACTCATCCAGCCGATTGCCGCTGAACTCGCGGTTGGCGCGTTCGTCTCGGGTCGCGAGGTTCTTAAGACGCAGCGCCACAGGATCGATCTGCAGGGCGCGTGCGAGCGCGTTCATCGCACCCTCGAGGGCGAAGGCGCCCTCGACATAGCCAGGCCCGCGAAACGCCTGCATGCCACTGGCGTTGATGTAGACGCAGATTTCGGTGGTCCGGACGTTCGGACACGCGTAAAGCTCGTGGAAGATCTGCGCCGGACCGCCCTCCCAGCCACTGATGCCGAGCGGGATCAGCGCGTCGAGCACAAGCGCGGTCAGCGTGCCATCGCGTCGGGCGGCGATCGTGACCTTTTGCACGGTGGCCGGCCGGTTGCCGCTGTCGGTCTGCTCCGCACGGCGGTCGTTGATGCAGCGCACGGGCGCGCCCAGTTGGCGAGCGAAGAGCGCCGCCGTGTACGTGTGCGCGCCGGCACCGTTCTTGGCGCCAAAGCCACCGCCCATGTAGTCCTTGAGCACCCGCACCTTGGCTTGCGGGACAGTCAATGCCTTGGCGACGTCGCTGCGGACTCGGAAGATGCCTTGCGTGGATTCCCAGACGGTAAGGTGCTCTCCGTTCCACTCGCAGACGGCGCCGTGCGGTTCAAGGGCCGAGTGCAGCGCAACCGGCGTGCGGTACTCGCGTGTGATAGTCACTTCGGCCGCGGCGAGTCCCCGCGCAACGTCGCCCCGTTCCACGACGTCCGGCGCGGTGGTGTTGCCGTCTTTGCGCACGAGTGGTGCGTCGGGCGCGATCGCGTCGTCCACAATGACGGCGTGCGGGGCCGCGTCGACCCGAAGTGACGTGGCGAGTACACGCGCTGCGCACTCGGCTGCGTCGAGTGATTCCGCGCAGACAGCGGCCAGCGGCTGGCCGGCGTATGAGATGTCGCGACGGAAGAGGCGCGTGGCGGCCGGTGCGTCGCCCGTTCCCATTACCGCGCGAACGCCGGGCATGGCGCGCGCGGCATCGAGATCCATGGCGGTGACCGTTCCCTTCGCGAGCGGAGCGCGCACAATCACGGCGTGCAGCATACCAGGGCGGACGATGTCGGCGGTGTAGCGCGCGCGTCCCGTCACCTTTTCGGCCGCATCCACGCGCAGAGGGCTGGTGCCAACAATGGTGAGCGGCGTCGCGGCAGTCCACGGCGGCGGCTCAAAGGCGGGGAGTTCGACGACGCGCGTCTCGGTACGACCCTCCACCTCGACGACGGTCTGCACGAAACGACCGCGCTTCGTGGTGTGCTTGCCCTTTCGCTTCTCGCTCACGGTGCGCCTCCGGCTCCGTCAGCGACCGCACGAATCGCGGCGATGATCTTGGGGTACGTGCCACAGCGGCAGAGGTTGCCGCTCATGGCGGCACGGATCTCGTCGTCGGTGGGATGGGGTTTTTGTTCGAGGAGCGTGGCCGCGGCCAGGAGCTGACCGGGCGTGCAAAAACCGCATTGCGCGGCATCGTGCGTGATGAAGGACTCCTGGAGCGGATGCAGGGCGTTGCCGTTCGCGAGTCCCTCAACCGTCTGGACCTGCGTGCCCTCGCAGGCGGCGGTGAGGCTCAGGCAGGCGTAGACGAGTTCGCCGTCGAGACGTACGGTGCAGGCGCCGCACTCGCCGTGATCGCAGCTGAGCTTCGGGCCAGTGATGCCGAGTTGGTCGCGGAGCGCGGCCAGCAGGGTGGGGGAGCGCGCGGGATCCACGTCGCGCGGGGAGCCGTTGACGGTGAAGCGCATGAATACAAGAGTACGACAGAGAACGACAGAGTACCACAGAGTGCCAGAGTGACCAGCAGCCGCGGTGTGTGCGCTGGGGACACGATACCGTGGCCGCGGCGGGCCGTGCGCCGGTTGAGCGCTCCTCTCACGGTGTTTATCTTCCACTTTGTTGCTGGTCGATTCCACCCCGGGGAGCATCCATGCCGTACATCATCACCGAAGCCTGCATCGGCACCAAGGACAAAGCCTGTGTTGATGTCTGTCCCGTGGACTGCATCTACGAGGGTGAGGACCAACTGTACATTCACCCCGACGAGTGCATTGACTGCGGTGCGTGCGAACCCGAATGCCCCGTGACGGCGATCTTCCCCGAGGAAGACGTACCGGCGAACCTGACGCCGTACATCGCGAAGAACCGGGACGTGTTCAAGGGACCGACGCCGCCGGGGAAGCCGACGAGATAGAGACCGACGGGAGATGGGAGAAAAGGACAGAGCCCGACGAGTTATCGTCGGGCTCTCTCCTTTTCTATTCGCCCATCGAACAGCTCCTATCTGTTTCCCTAGAACAGTCCATTCGGGAAATACCGATCCTTGAGCACAAACACGATCAGCAAGGCGAAGTACTGCATGAACGTGCTGATCTCGCTCTTCCACGCTTCAGCCCAGAAGAACTCGCCGCCGATGGGGCCCGATGAGCCCGACGGGATCCACGGCGACGTCTGGCGCTTGTAGGCGAGATACTCCTCGCCGAAGATGGACTCGAGCACGCCCTCCTCATAGCGCACGATGAAGAAGTACTCGATGCCGAACAGGACCGTCGCCATCGGCAGGAACCACCAGACGCCGCTGAGGGCGACGAAGCCCATCCAGAGCAGGTAATTCCCGTTGTAGAGCGGGTTGCGGCTCAGTGCGAACGGGCCGTGCGTCACGAGCTTCTGCACGTGGCGCGAACGACGGCGGGTGACGGTGCCAGCCGCGGCCACCCCCCAGAGCCGCCACGCCTCGCCGATGACGATCAACACAGCACCGACCACGATGCCGACGCGCGTGATGGCGCCCGGTGCGAGCAGCGGAATTGCCAGAAACGGCACGGGCAGCCAGCCACGGTTGCGGAACAGCACCGCACCGATGCGGGCGGGGACAGAAGCTTCGGAAGGGGAGATCGTGGACAAGACGATGACGGTGGACGGTGGAGGGTCGACGGTAGAATGATACAACCGCCCACTACTGCGCCGTCAGCGACACCAGGAACTCGCTGAGCACGTGATTGAACGTCGCGGGGCGCTCCATGTTACTCACGTGTCCCGCACCGGTGATGATCTCGAGACGGCTGCCGGTGATCGCCAGATGCATGGCGCGCGCATCCTTCACGGGTGTAAGGACGTCCTCGTCGCCCACGATGATCAGGGTCGGCACATCAATCGTGCCGAGCATTGCCGTGGAATCAGGGCGCTGCTTGAGTGCTTCGAGCGCATCCACGATCCCCCGCACGGGGGCCAGCGACATCATGCGGTGCAGTTCATCCACTAGCTCGGGATTCTTCTCCCGGGTAGTGCGGCCCACCATACCACTGATCATCTGGTTGGCGACCGCCATGCTTCCTCGTTCTTCGGCGAGGGCCTGCATTTCGCCGCGCGCCGCGCGCGCCGCTTCATTATCAGCCGTCGCCCGCGTGTCACAGAACACGAGTGCACGCACGCGGTCGCGATGCCGGCGCCAGAAAGCCAACGCCGCGTAGCCACCCATGGACAGGCCGATGACGACGGCGCGCTCGATGTTCAACGCATCGAGCAGCTTTGCCGCGTCGTCGGCATAGCCATCCACGCCGCCCGGCCCGTCCGGAGCGCTCTCGCCGAACCCGCGCAGGTCCATGCAGATGGTGCGTGCCGGCGCGGCGAGCGCCCCGAGCTGCGGTGACCAGAGCGATCGGTTGTGCGGGAACCCGTGGAGGAAGAGCACGGGCACGCCTTTCCCGACGTCGTCGTACCCAATGGCGCGGCCGTTGGCAAAGGTGATCACGGGGTGACCTCCACGCCGAACGCGGCCGGAGGGGAAACGTGCTCTCTGCAGGGCGATCGCCCAGCGTCGGGACTCATGACGGGTTGGCGGGTATTCGGAGGAAGTCCTCGCTACATTTGTACCACACGCGGCACCGGAGAGGAAGGAAGCGAGTGAGTCACAAGGGCGCGACACCGGCGGTGCGATATCTCGATTCGAACGACGCCGTCGGGAAATTCCTCGGGGGAATTCGCGGCACGCCGTTGCTGGCACTCGACACCGAAGGCGCGTCCTTCCATCGATTCATCGACCGCATCTACCTGCTGCAACTCTCGACGCGCGACGCGCACGCGATCATTGACCCGCTACCCATCGCGTCGCCCGTGGCGCTCGGCGCGCTGCTCGAAGATCCAAACGTCGAGGTGGTCTTTCATGACGCGGACTACGACCTGCGTCTGCTCTATCAGGACTATGGATGGCACGTGCGCCGAATCTTCGACACGCGCATCGCCGCGCAGCTGCTGGGCGTGAAAGCGTTCGGCCTTGCCGCGCTGCTCGAACAGCACTTTGGCGTGAAGCTCGACAAGAAGCACCAGCGCGCCGACTGGTCCATGCGCCCGCTCACGCAGGGGATGCTCGACTACGCGGCGCAGGACACGATGCACCTGCTGCAGTTGCGAGACGAGATGAAGGAGCAACTGGAGCGCAAGCAGCGGTGGAGCTGGGCGCGCGAAGAGTTCGATCGGCTGGAGGGAACACGGTGGGCGCCCGAAGATCCGACCGAGGCCTTCCTGCGCATCAAGGGCGCGCGCGACCTGACGCGGCGTGAGTTGGCCGTGCTGCGCGAAGTAACGCTGTGGCGGGACGCAACCGCGCACGCACTCGACCGGTCGACGTTCCGTGTGGTGGCGAACGACGTGCTGCTCGAGATTGCCCGCCTGCAGCCGGCGACGACGGACACACTCGCGACGATCAAGGGAATGCCGCGTGGCATGGTGGATCGTGCCGGACGGGACGTGCTGGATGCCGTTCAGCGCGGGCTTGCCGTGCCCGAGGCGCAGTTGCCGCGTTTCCCGAAGTCCGCAAAATGGGAAAAGGACCCCGAGTTCGATGACAAGGTCGGCCGGCTGAAGGCCGTGCGGGACGCCGCGGCGGCACGACTCGAACTCGATCCGGGCGTGCTCGGCTCGCGTGAGCGACTCGAAGCCGTGGCGCGGCGCGTGCCGCGGTCGCTGGAGGAACTGGCCGCGATTTCCGAACTACGCCGCTGGCAGATCGCGGAGATGGGCGAGGCCTTCGTGAAAGTGCTCGCCGACTTCAAGTCGAAACCGGGCAAGGCGCCGAGCGCAGCGCCGGACGCGCCGTACCTCGACTCCTGATTCGCCTAGAACCCCAGGTAGGTTCGCACCCGCGGCTCAATACGATCGGGCGTCCATGGGGGTGACCAAACGATGTTTACTTCGGCCTTCGTAACACCCGGAATCGCCTGCAACTGCGTCGTGGCATCATGCACGAGTTCGGGTCCTGACGGACACGCCGGCGTGGTGAGCGACATGTCAACCGTTACACTCGTGCCCTCTACATGAATGTCGTAGACGAGGCCGAGATCCACGATGTTCAGGTTGAGTTCGGGGTCTTTCACGCGGCGCAGCGCGAGCTTTACGAGATCCTCGGTCACCGCGTCCGCTGTTTGGTTCGCTAATGAAGCGAGCGAGCTGGAGGCGGGCGCGCTGGGCGGGATGAGTTTGTCGGTCATCGGGGGCTCCTGAGGGACACCTCAGTATCGTCGTACGCCACCCCGTAATTCAAGCTGAGGCGATCAGCGCCGGCCCTTGGCCGGCGACTTCTTGGCGCCGGATGCCGTTGAGACGCCCTTCTTGGCTGCCGGTGCCTTGGAAGACGCACTCTTCGCCGCGCTTGCGCTCGTCGTCTGCTTTGGCTTTGCCGCGGCTTTCTTGACGGCCGGCTTCACATGCGCCGCCGAGCGGGTCTTCGTCCTCTTGTGGCGCGAGCGCCGACTGCGGAGCGGCTTGTTCCAGTTGGTCGCGCGATCGGCGCGGAACGCGGCCGGCATGACGCTGATTCGCAGTTCTTCGTCGGTGACGGATAGCGCCGCCGCATCAGCGAGATCAGCGCGCACGTCGGCGATCACGGTCGAGGGACGCCGCGCCCGCGCTGCGTGCACACGGTTGGTGAGCAGGATGACGAACATGTCGCGCTGCGGATCAATCCAGAGCGAGGTGCCGGTGAAGCCCACATGGCCGTATGCCGACGGGCTGAGATACTCGCCAGCGCCATGCCGTCCCTCAGCCATCTCCCAGCCGAGCGCCCGCGACCCGGCGGCACGCTGGGTGAAGAGGCGCACCGTGGAATCGCTGACGATGCGCGTCCCCTCGTAGACGCCGCCGTTGAGCATCATCTGCGCGAAGATCGCGAGATCATCAGCGGTGCCAAACAGCCCGGCATGCCCGGCGACGCCTCCCATGGCGTACGCGTTCTCGTCATGCACTTGCCCTTGCAGCGGGTACCCGCGGGGCGGCGAAACTTCAGTCGGCGCGACTCGGTCGCGCACGGAATCCGCTGGCAGGAAGAACGTGTCATTCATGCCCAGCGGTTCAAAGACGCGCTGCCGCACGAAGACATCGAGAGGCATGCCCGCAAGCGCCTCGACTAGCATGCCGAGCAGATCGGCGCCGAGGTCCGAGTACTCGAAGTAGCGGCCGGGACGGAAGGCGAGTGGCGTCTCAATGACCGCCTGCCGCACTTGCTCGGGTGAGCCGGCAATGCGCCACAAGTCGCGCCCGGCAGGAAGTCCGGAGCGATGGGTCAGCAGGAGCCGCACGGTCACTTCGTCTTTCCACTTGCCGACGAAGCCCGGGATGATGTCCGCGACCTTGGCGTCGAGGGACAGCTTGCCCTCATCGAAGAGGATCATCGCCGCCGTCGTCGTGGCCACCACCTTGGTGAGCGAGGCGAGGTCGTAGATGGTGCGGTCGGTCGAGACCGTAGGGCTCTCGAGACCCCACCCCAACGTGCCGAAGCCCTTGCGCCAGACGGCCGCGCCCTGGCGGCCGATGATGACCGCGGCGCCCGGGAATCCCCCGGCGCGAATGCCCTCGCTGACAACGCGATCAATGATCTCGAGCCGATCAGGCGACATCCCGACGCTTTCAGGGGGCCGGACAGGCAGGTGGCTGTCCGGTCTGCCAAGCGCAAAGGCAGCAATGAGATGAAGGATCACGGCAGAACGGGACGGGGAGCGAAACGACAAGCACCGAATCAACCAGACGGTTGAACCGGTATGGAGGCGACGGGAGGGAAGGACTAGCGAACCGACCCCTTACCCGCAAGACGAGTACTTTCCCCGCCAGTCACCCGGGCAACCAATTTGATGGTGCGGGTGACTCAACTAGCGAACGTTCATGGCTGATCAGCTGACGATCCGACGCGCCATTCATGGCGACGAGGCTGCGTTGCGTGCCCTATGGGTGCAATACGCGCCGCGCATTGACGCGGTCGTGCGGCGTCTGGTGGGTGATCCTGACCAGGCGGCGGACGTGGCGCAGGAGGTCTGGATCCAGATCTTCCGCGCGCTACCCACGTACCGCGGCGACTCGCAGTTCGCCACGTGGGCGCACCGGATCGCCGTGAACCGCACGCTGAACGCGCTGCGGTCGCTGCGCCGGATCGGCAAGGCGGAGACGGAGATTGAAGAGGACACCGCATCGGTCGAGCACGAAGGCGACCGGTCGCTGCTGGCCCAGACGATTGACGAGGCAGTGCAGAAGCTCTCCCCCGGCGCACGTGCGGTGTTCGTGCTGCACGATGTCGAGGGTTACACCCACGAAGAAATCGCCGTCGAGCTCGGCATCACGGCCGGCGGATCGAAGTCGCAGTTGTTCAAGGCGCGCGCCAAGCTGCGCACGCTGCTCAAGCACTTGGTGGATGCTCCCATGACGCAGGAACCGTCACATGCCGCACATCTCTCCTGAACGATTGGCCGCGCTGGTGGACGAAACGGCGACGCCCGATGAGGCGTTGCACCTCGCTGCCTGTGCGCCATGCGCGGAGGAACTTGCCGCGCACCGTCGGCTCGTTCGCCTGGCGCTTTCTGAGTCGCCCCGCGAATTGCCGTCGCTGAACGACTGGGCGTCGCTGGGCGCGATGCTGAAGGCCGAGGGAATTATCTCGACCGTCCCGCTTGCTTCGGGGCGTCCGTCGCGCTGGCAGTGGGCGATGCGCATCGCCGCCGGGTTCGCGCTCGTGGTGGGGAGCGCGCTCGCCGGCCGGTGGAGCACGGGTGTTGACCTCGCACCGGCGCCGCGGCAAGCCACAGCACCGACGGCGGCTGCCGCTCCGGCGTTCGTGTCGCCGCAGGCCGCAATGCAGGTGCTCACTTCGGCGCAGCAGCAGTATTCCGACGCTGCAGCCTATCTCGCGGCACAGGACACGACCTCGCACTTCATCGGGCTGAACGTCAACACGTACCGCGCGCGCCTCACGGCCCTCGACAACATCGTCGCGTCCACGCGGACCGCCCTCTATCAGGCGCCGCAGGATCCCGTGCTGAACCAGTACTACCTCTCGGCCGTCGCCGCCCGAGAGGCGACACTCAGGCAGTACAAGGCGGCGCTGCCCGCACGCCAGGCGCTGGAACGGTATTAGCGCGTGCGCGCAGAGAACAACAGAGAACTACAGAAAGCAACAGAGTACAACAGAGACTTTCTCAAGGTATTGATGCAATGACGGTTTCGATTCCTCTCATTCGACGCGTGGTGCCCTTCGTGCTGGCTACCAGCGCTGTGCTCGGTGCGGCGGCTGGTCTCGCCAGCGCGCAGCAGGCCACGACCGCGCCTCGGCAATCCCGGCACCTCACGGTGCGCGTGGACTCGAATGAGCACGTGAAGGTCACGGTCGTGCTCGAGGACCTCGATAGCCTTCTGCGGACGCTCGTGCAGTCTCGGATGCTCGAGGATCGCATCGGCATGGCGCTGCGTGAGTACGGCGCGGCGCAGTCGGATGCGACGCGCCGGCGAGCCTTTGAGGAGCAGTTGCGTTCGCTCGCCGAGAAGAACGTGCAGTTGATGTCCAAGATTCAGATCGCGTGCACGGCACGGCGGTCGTCGGATCACGCGCCGGAGGGTTACCTGGGCGTGACGTTCAGCATCAACGGGACGGTGAAGCGCGAAGCGAACGGCTCCGAGGTATACCGCTTTGATGAGCCGCCTGAAGTAATCACCGTGGAGATGGGATCGCCCGCCGACCGCGCGGGCATTCGCCGCGGTGACCGCATTGTTGCGTTCGACGGCAAGGACGTGGTGGGCCGCGACGTGATCCTCGCGCAACTCCTCGTGCCCGGGCGCAAGCTGCCGATACGCCTCGGGCGCGACGGGTCGGAGCAGGCCGTGATTGTGCAGGTGCAGAAGCGTCCCGAAGGTTTTGCGGACCAGTGCATCGATCTCGACTTGGCGATGATGCCCGGCATCGCGAAGATGCCATCGCCGCCACGCGGGTTCAC
Organism: Gemmatimonadota bacterium; assembly: GCA_023249305.1. Taxonomy (GTDB): domain Bacteria; phylum Gemmatimonadota; class Gemmatimonadetes; order Gemmatimonadales; family Gemmatimonadaceae; genus PNKL01. Next base: position 17,752 of record JAHFCU010000015.1, on the reverse strand, counting down.
CATCATGCGCACGCCGTCGCCGGCTCGTTCGCCGGCCGCCGCTCCCACAGCGCCGTCGGCGCCGTCTGCTCCGGACGCGCCCACTGCACCGCCGAGCGTCTGGACGTTCGAAGCGCCGCCGCCGGTGGCCATCTCTGGTTTCTCGAGTTTCGTGGCCGGCGCTCAGCTCACGACGCTGACCGAGGATTTCAAGGAACTCACCGGCGCCGATGCCGGCGTGATGGTGCAGCGCGTCGCCCCCGAGACGCCTGCCGCGGTCGCCGGGTTGAAGGGCGGCGACGTAATCGTTGAGGCGGGCGACCGTCAGGTGACGAGCGCGCGGCTGCTGCAGCGGATGATCAGCGACACCGACGAGCACACGCTCAAGCTGAAGGTCGTGCGCAAGGGGAAGTCGCGCACAGTCTGGCTGAAGTGGTAGGCTAGCGGTCGCGGTCGCGACGAAGGGGTGACGCGAGCAGCCAGCGCCCCGGCAGGGGCACGTCGCCCCACCGCCGTTGCTCGTCGCAGAGTTCAGCGGCGTCCGCGCGATCAATGCCGGCGAGCAGCGCCCATGCCGCGGCGTCGCGCGAATGCTGCTCGACGATCACGAGTTCATGCGACGCGGCAAACCGGGACGTGAGCGCCTCGGTCGCGCCGGGCGCGGCGAAGTCGTGCAACTCGACGCACAGTGCGGAGCGCGTGAGCCACGGAACGTGCGCGGGATCCAACAGGTCTCGTTCGGCTCCCTCGCAGTCGCATACCACGAGCGCGCCACTGTCGGCCGACACGGGCAACGACGCGAGCGCCGTCACGTCAGCGCGACCCAGCATGCGTACTCTCTGTGCCACGCCGTTGACTTCCGCCGAACGGTGCGTTTCCTCCTGCAGTCCCGGGTCCATCTCAAACGCGTGGACGATGCTGTTGGTGAGGCGCAGCGCCAAGCCGGTGGAGTAGTAGCCGAACGCGCTGCCGATATTGACGGCGATCGGCCACCCGCGGGCGAACTCCCGCTCGAGCCACGCATGCGTTTCGCACTCGAACGACCCGAGCAGCACGGGACCTTCACAGTCACCGGGTGAAGCGTGGCGCAAGCGCTGTCCGGCGAACACCCCCGCCGCGACGCGCCCGCCCGTCTTCTCCCACAGGCGGACGCGCGCCCGCCGACTTGCCGTCCACCGCGCCAGCCCAAGGTGCCGGCGCAAAGGCAACGGGACCAGGGCGTGATAGACGCGGCGGAGTGCAGAGACAACGCTCACAGGTGTTCCTCGGAACGAACTTTCGGGAGCGAACCGGCACGCCGCCGAGATGCCGCTCGATCACAACCGCCCTTCGCTTCAGCGTGCGCGATCATCGCGAACCACGGTGAGTGAATATGGCGGAACGACAATGGCTTCGGAGCCGAGCATCACGCGCCGCGCCGGCGGATCGCTCCTTACCGGGCGTCCGTTGGGACCGTCGGCGTGCCATTCGTACTGTACGCTGGAGAAACTCAGTACTGTGCGGCGACCAGCCGGCCGCACGTTCGCGTCGCTCGCGAATCGCATCGCGACGCGATAACTCCGCGACGGATCCTTGTTCACAAGCATCGTCGCCAAGGCGCCGTCAGGGCGTCGCAGCACGTACGCCGAGAGCAGCTCGTTGCCGTCGGCATCGCGCGCGTCGGACACGGCTGCATACATCACGTGCTCGCCGCCGCGCGGCAACGTCCAATCCTGCGTGACGAGTCGAATCGCATGAAACGTGGCGACGCGACCGCGGATGCGACGGCGATCGTCCGTAAGAAACAGCATGTTGTTGCCCCATTGCTCGCAGCGCGGCGACTTGTCGAGTGACGTCGGCTCCCATCCATAGAGGAACACCGAGCGCCCGCCGAGTGCCAGAAACCGTCCGACGATGTCGGTGTTCAACAGCGCGCCCGCGAGATCCACCTGCGACTGTCCGGCGAAGGCGGAGTAGCCATACTCGGCGATAACGCGCGGTACGCTGGCCGCGATGCCGTCACGCTCCACTCGCGCCATCCGGTCAGCGAGGCGCGTGGACGCTTCGGCCAGCTGCTGCGCTGCGGGAGCGCAAATGTCGTCCCACGGATACCACTCAAAGGAGAAGAAAGTGAAGTCACCCGGACGACCACGCGCGCGCAGCGACGCGAGAAAACGCGGAACCCACGCATCGCCCGCGGTGTCACCGGGCCACGCGAACATCACGCGCCCTTCGAGTCCTTGGAATCCCGGACCACCGAGCGGCGCGGTCGACCACGAGGCACGAATGGCGCGCGCAGTCTGCGCGTAGAGCGCGGCGTAATCCTCGGGTGTCACGTACTGGCCATCGGGCTCCTCGCCCATCTCGATGCGCCCGATGCGATAGCCACGGCGCCGCAAGAAGCTCACCTCCGCCGCCGCGTCCTCGGGCGTGCCGTACAACACCGGCACCGGCACCATCGCCGGACGGTTGGACGTCAGCGAACTACGGAAGACGCGATCAAAGCCCGGCTGCTCGAGATCAAGATCAATGTCTGCCGCCCGGTGCCAGGGATCGGTGCTCGACACATAGGTGGTGGACTGTCGAGAGGAGATCACACCATGTCGCACGGCGTCGCGCAAGGAGCCCGCGTTAGACACGCCGACCTCGAGTTCGCGGATGGCGTAGCCGAGTGAGTCTCGCGAGTCGGTGGCGCCGGCCGGCGCATCATGCGCGCTGGCTGTGAGTACGAGCCGCACGAAACGCGCGGACACCGATGAATCGGACAACTGACGAAGTTTAGTGCCGCCGCGGCCAGAACGTTCATCGCCGTGTGGGAAGGTCACCCAGCGTCCCGCTGGATTCTCGTCTATGTCGTGCACTTCGACGCCGCGCCAGTACTGCACACGGAATGATAGGGCGTGCGGCATCCCCCAGTGAATGCGAATGGCGTTCACGGGCGCCGGGCGTCCGAGGTCCACGATGACCCATTGCGGCAGCAGCGAGTCGTCGGTGCCGGTGAAGCGCCGGTCGAGATATGGGTTGCTCTTCCAGAACGTCGTGGTGTCGCCGTCATCGAGACGGGAGAACGCGCTATCGTCGTTCTCGTCGGTCGTGCCGCGGCGGGGCAGGCGATAGCCGTATGACAGGAGGATCGGTTCGCGCGAACGATCATCGGACGTCCAGTACCCCTGCGAATGCGCGATGTCGCTCCAGCGTCCATGAGGGTTCCAATGCCAAGCACGCACCCCAAGCTCGGTGCGCAGGCGATACGTCGCCATCGCGAGGCCGACCGACTTCATCGCCGCGATGTTCTCGCGCGTGAAGACGTCAGCGACGACGCCCTTGCCGTGTCCGTCAATGCCGCCGCCGAACGTCGTACGCGGATCAAAGCGATTCACCGGTGCGCGCTCGGTGTGCACCGTCACGGTGGCATCAACCACGGTGCCTTGCGCGCGCGCGGAAACTGGCACGCACAGAACCAGGATGCCGCACGCGAATCGCCAACGGGACGCGCGCCGCGTCACGGCTTCGTCACCGAACCCGGTGGAATGCTGTACACCAACTGCACCGTGCGTTCGTCCACGTCGCTCAGGTCATGCACGCGCACACGCGCCGCCATGATGCTGCGCTCGTCCTGCGTGTGGTCAAGCCCGAGCACATGTCCGACCTCATGCAGCGTGATGGCGTAGATCGCCTCAGGCTCGAGCGGCGTGCCGGTTTGGTGATGCAACGCCACTTCGATGGACGAACCGATGATCCACCAGTGCTGGTCGCGCGTCCATCGTGTGCGTCCGGAGATCGGCATGTCAAACTTGTCCACCCAGACGACCGGGATGTCGCACGACGCGGAATCCACCACGAATGTGAAAGCTACCGGGACCCCCGCTCGCGTCCAGCGCTCAAATGCCTCGCGCGCCCGTACGGGATAGCTGCCGTGGAAATCGGCAAGCGCGCTGGATGGCTGCACCCAGACGCGCAACGGTTCGAGTTGGCGGTCGGGCCACCGCGCGTTGTTGTCCTCACGCTGGAGGAAGATCTCGCGGATGTACGTGCCGGACTCGCCGTCGGCGAGCCGCCGCTGGATCTCGGCGAGGTCGCGCTTTGGCGCTGGCAGAGTGGACGACCGTACGCTGACCAGCCCTGCTTCCCCCGAGGCGGTCGTCGCCGGCTGTTCGGCGATTCTCGGCGCCGCTGCGACACTGTCGGCCGCCACCACGGCCACTGCGTGCGCAAGCCGCGACGGCACGTGGCGGGCCTGCGCGACGATGAACACGGCCATCGCGACAATGAGCAGTGACAGCACCGCCACCGCGCGCTTCATGACAGAAACTCCTCGACTATGGCGAAGAACTGCTCGGGCTGTTCCCAGAATGGCATGTGCCCGGCGTCGGCAATCACATGCAGTCGTGCTCCCGGAATTGTGGCGGCGGTGCGCTCGGCTTGCGATACGGGGATCAAGTCGGAGGTGCCATGCACGAGCAATGTACGGGCCCGGATACGCGCAGCGGCGGCGCGCCAGTCGAACCCTTCACGACGAAGGCGTGCGACGACCGCCGCGCCGCTTTCACTGCGCGCCAGCGGGGGCGCGAACATGGCGCCGAGTTCTCCGTCGTGAAACCAGGCGGGATATAGCGCCCGGTTGTACTCGGCCTGACGAGCGGGCTCCGGGTCGTGCAGCGACTGCGGATCGTACGTGGCAAGGCGCGCGTGAGCGGGCCCGGACAGTCGGGCGAGCGCCGCGTCGTGCAGTGCGCGCAGCCACTCGGGGGTGAGTCCCACTGCATCCACGAGGACGAGATTGCGAATGCCCTCCGGGTCGTCCGCCGCAGCGAGCATCGCGATCGCACCGCCCCACGAATGGCCGAGCACGTCCCACCGCGCGATGCCGACGGCTTCGCGGAGAGCGCGAACGTCGAGCGCGTCGTGTTCGATTCGGGCCGCACGCGCCCCCGGCGGCGCCTGGGTGTGCCCTCGGCCACGCTGATCGTAGAGGATCAACTGCCGGCGCGCGGCCAACGGCGACAGCGCCGGCCAGAGGAGAATGTGCGAGTAGACCATGCCGCCGTTGATGCACAGGAGCGGCGGGACGCCGTGGACTTCGGGGGTGCGATAGACGGCGAAGTCGAGGCCACGCGCCGCCACCGTGCACGGCTCAAGATGCGGGGCACGCGGCGCCGAGCGCCGGAAGGCGATGAAGCGGTCGCGCGCGCTCATACGCGCCGGGCGCATGACCGGAGGATGAAGAAGGGGCGTGACGCACGCATGATCTGCCCGAAAACTAAGCGCACTTCCATTCGCGCGATGGCGCCCCCCCATATTCGCCACGCTGTATTGACAAGATTCTCTTCGAACACGAACTGTTCGGCATGACCCGCTTCCTGATCCACCTGAGCTTCGGCACGATGCCGCACGCGCCGATGCTCCGCGCCATTGAACTTCACGAGACCGTTATGACCCCCGCCGTGCGGAAAGCCCTCGCGTGACCAGCCAGCCACTGATTCTTCAGGTCATCATCTGCAGCACGCGCCCGGGGCGAAAAGGCCCGGCGATCGCGGCCTGGATTGCCGAACAAGCGTGCGCGCACGCGAGATTCACGGTGGAAGTGGTGGACCTCGCCGACTTCTCGCTTCCCATCCTCGGCGAGGCCAAGCACCCACGCTTCGGCCAGTACGATCACGAGCAGACCAAACGGTGGAGCGCATCGGTGGCGCGCGCGGACGCGTTTGTGTTCGTGACGCCCGAGTACGACTTCTCGATGCCGGCGTCTCTCCTCAACGCCCTGCAGTGCCTGTACCACGAGTGGACGTACAAGCCGGTCGCGTTTGCCAGTTACGGCGGCGAATCCGGAGCCCTGCGCAGCGTCCAGATGACGAAGCAGGTGGTCACGACGTTCAAGATGGTGCCACTGGTCGAGACGGTCGCGATCCATGAAGTCGCACGGCATTATGACGAGGCGACCGGCACGTTCACGGCGGGCGATGGCCACGCGAAGAAGGCGACCGCGATGCTCGACGAACTGCATCGGTGGGCGGGGATGCTGCGGTCGATGCGAGAGGACGGTAGACGGTAGACGGTAGACGGTAGACGGTAGACGGCAGATGGGCGATGGGCGATGGGTGATGGGAGGCAGAAGATGACGAGAAACAAGGTCCGTCGCACTCTGGCGGGGAGCAGCTTCGCCCGTAGGTTGCTATATAGAATCCCCTCTCTTGTCCTGCGCATGCGCCTTCCTCTCTCCCTCGCCGCCGCTTCGCTTGTGCTGATCGCGCCAACTGCCGGCGCGCAGGTCAGTGCGGCGGCGCCACGCATTCCGGGGGCGAGGGTCACCGGCGTCGTCTACGACAGTCTGTCGCACGCGCCGCTTGTCGGCGCTTGGGTACAGCTCGCTGCCGCCGATGGCCGTGCCGACACCGCGCGCACGGTCGTGACGGACAGCTTGGGACGCTTTGCATTCGACGGCGTCCCCGAGGGAAGCTACGCGCTCGGGTTCTTTCATCCGCTCGTCGACTCGCTCGGCATCGAACCGCGGGGACGATTGGTCACGGTGACGGGACGCGGCGCCGTGCGCGCCGATCTGGCGACTCCTTCCGGCGCCACGTTGCGCGCCGCTTTCTGCGGCGAGCGCTCCCAGCGCGATTCGGGCATCGTGGTACGCGGGGCGGCCGTCGTTGGCGTGGTGCGCGGTGCTCGCGACCGCAGAACTGCCGCAGGCGCGGCCGTGTCCGGCGAGTGGATGGAGATGACCATCCGTCTCGGCAGCTTTGACCGCCGCCGCCCGCGCCTCGTCACTACCGCCGGCCAGAACGGCTGGTTTGTGTTCTGCAACGCGCCGGTCGGCGGCACGATCTATCTGATGGCCAGCAGCGGGGCCGACACGACGGATCTCATCGAGGCGCAGGTGCCGACGGACGGCTTTCTGCGGCGCGACCTGTATGTCGGTCCGGCGCGGGTGGTGGTGGCGCGCGACACGACGGCGCGCACCGACAGCGCGAAAGCGTTGGCACGCATCACGCGCTTCGGGGATGGCCGGCTGACGGGCACGGTGACGAGCGCCGAGAGCAACCGGCCGATTCCGATTGCGCAGGTGCGTATTGTGGACGGTCCGGCCGCACGCGTTGATGAGCGTGGTGCCTGGACGATCGGTAATGCGCCGAGTGGCACGCGAGTGCTCGAGGTTCGCGCGGTCGGCTACTACCCGGAGCGCCGCGCGGTGGACGTCATTGATGGCGCAATACCGCTGCGCGTCGCGCTCAACACGTTTAAGGCGGTGCTCGACACCGTGCGCATCATCGCGAAGATCGAGCCGGAACTGCAACTGAGCGGCTTCGACGAGCGCAAGAAGTCCGGGATGGGGCATTACTACACCGCTGTGGATTTCGCGAAACGCGGGATGATCGAAACGTCGGACCTCTTCAAGAACGTGCCGGGTATGTGGATTGAGGGCAGGACGCCGCTGATGCGCACCGCGTTTGCCAGCATCTACAATCCCACTGGCGCGTGCCCTCCGTCGGTCTACCTGGACGGCATGCAGCTGTTCGAGGCGTCACTGGACGAGATTGATTTCTACGCGCCGCTGAAGCGAGTTCGGGCGGTCGAGATCTACAACGAATCGTTCGTGCCGCCGCAGTTCAGCCGAGGGTTGACGGGATGCGGCGCGATTGTGATCTGGTCTAAGTAATTTCGGGAGGGCGGTCCCCCATGGCTCGGCGTCTCCTGCTTCTCTCCATCGTGTGCACGGCACTCGTTCACCGCGCGGCCGCGCAGGTGCGCGATTCCACACCACGCGCGGTTGGCGCGACAGTGCGTGGTGTGGTGCGGGACAGCATCGCCCGTGCACCGCTCGCCGGCGCGTGGGTGCAACTCGTGTCTCATGAGGCGGCGGCCGCCCCGTCGCGCACGGTGATCGCGGATTCGCTGGGCCAGTTCGCGTTCGACGATGTTGCCATCGGACGCTACGCGCTGGGCTTCTTCCATCCGCTGCTCGACTCGCTTGGCGTGGAAGCGCCGGTCCGGGAGATCCAGATAAGCCGCCAGCGCACGTTGCGCGCCGACTTGGCCATTCCATCGGCTGACCGGATGCGCGCGGCGATCTGCGGTGTTCCACGGCAGAAGGGCGCAAGTGGCGGCGCCGTTGTCATCGGCACGGTACGCGGCGCGGCGGACCGCGCACCAGTCGAAGGCGCCACGGTAACGGTCGAGTGGCTCGAACTCACGTTCGAACGGGGCCTCGTCAGCAGTCGCCGGCCGCGCGTGACGGTCACGACCGGGGCGAATGGATGGTTCGCTCTCTGCGATGTGCCAAGTGCCGGTTCGATGCTGCTAGGTGCGCGCAGCGGCGCCGACAGTTCCGATGTGTTCGAAACCGACATGCCCGCCGTTGGCTTCATGCGGCAGGACGTTTATCTTGGGCGCTCGCGCACGGTGCTCCCAGCCGACAGTCTCTCGCGAGCCGACACAATGGCGCACGCGCCGCGCCGCCTGCGACTTGGCGAAGGTCGGTTGAACGGCACGGTGACAGCGGCTGACGGCGGCCGGCCGCTGGCCGGCGCGCTGGTTCGCATCGTCGACGGCCCTGTAGCGCGCGTGAACGAGCGCGGCGAATGGACGCTGGCAAACTCACCGACGGGGACACGCTTGCTCGAGGTGCGCGCCGTGGGGTACTACGCGGTGCGTCGTCCCGTGGATGTCATCGCACACGCGGGGCCCGTTCGCGTCACGCTGTCCACCTTCCGGGCGATGCTCGACACGGTGAAGGTCACGGCGTTCCGTGTTGCTGACCGCCACCAGAGCGGTTTCACGGATCGGCGCCGCTCGAGTGCGGGGCGATATATCACGGAGCAGGAGATTGAACGCCGCGCTCCTCTCACGGTGTCGGATCTGCTCCGGTCGGTACCGGGCTTACGTCTTGGCTATGCCGCCGATACGGTGTTCAATGAAGCGAATATCACCACGGACCTCGTCATAGACTCCACGGCGACTCTCAACGCAGGGGCTCTCAGCTTGGAGCGACTGATTCTGATGCGCCGCGGAGCGGGAGAATGGTGCTCGCCAGACTTCTTCATTGACGGCCAGCAGTTTCGCGCTCTTTCCGCGGATAACCTCGACAGCTTCCTGCAGCCGAGGAACATCGCGGCGGTGGAGGTCTACACCGAAGCCACGGTGCCGATCCAATTTTCGGGCTGGCGCACCGCCTGCGGCTCGATCGTGATCTGGACGAAGTGATGCCGCGCTTGCGGCGACTCCGTCAGCGCGCGTTGCTTGCCGGCAGCTGATCCCACTTCACTTCCGATCCCCAGGCGCTGTGGGGAATCGCGAAGACGATGAGCGTGACCGCAGCGGCCACGGTGATCGCGATGCGTGCGTCTCGCTGGCCGCGCATTCGCCAGAGTGCCAACGCCCACGCGATGGCGGCGAGAAGCGTCTTGTTGTCCGTGAGGTCCCACCCAAATGGAATGCCGGTCCACCAGTCGCCGAAGGCGATGTACTGCATGAGCGGACCGAGCACGAAGCCACCGATGCCAAGCAACACGACGCCCACATACGCATCGCGCCGCGCCTTCGGCGAGCGGCTGAGCGCGCCGAGTCCGGCGATGGTGGAGAAGAGCATGAAGAAGAACATCGCGCTGATGTGCGGGATCAACACGTAGGCCGGGACCGCATTGCGGAATCGCGTGATCGCAGGACGCGCGGGGAAGACGGCCGCTTCGGCGCCGCGGCGCAGGTGCAACTGGTACTCGAGTTTGCCGGCGACGGGCTGATGCGGCAGCGCCGCGCGCAGCGTGTCGCCGTCGCGCACGAGCGGCAACATTTGCCACGCGTCCTGTGTCGGGTAGCGACGCCACGCCACTTCGCCCGTGATGGCCGCATCGGTGACGGCGATTGCGATGGGCTGATCACCCGGCCCGCCGTGGGTACGCGTCAGCCGCAGCTTGAGCGACTGGCCGTCGAGGGTGACTGAGCCGCGCGCGGGATAAGTAGGGCCAGTCATGCGCTGGTAGACGGCCGAGACCAGCGTGATGATGACGGCAAGCGCCCAGAGGATGCGACGGTTCATGATTGAGTTTTCTTCGGATTTGGACGTCCGGCGTGGACGCTGATCCGATAATTCTAATCAATGAAACGCAATGTCTCTTCGCCGCGCGGGCACCGGCTCGAGGTGCTCACTCCCCGAGCCGGACCACCGCTTCATCGTCGCTACTTCTTCTTCGGTACAGCCGGTGGCGGTGCGGGCGGGATGTTCGAGTTCGCCGCCACTCGCCAGAGCTTCAACGATCCGTCAACCTGCCGACGGAAGAGCATTAGGTACTTGTTGTTGAACTGCATCAGCGCGCCGCCCGCCTTCGGCGTGATCGTGCCCGTGGCGTCTCCCCGGTGCACGAGGAGGCTGCCTACGACATGCGTTTCGATTGGCGCGTGGTGCATGTCCAAGGTGAACGCGGCGTAAAGTGCCCGATACGACGCGAGCATCGCTTCCTTACCAACGAGCGCCGGCTGGTCCGGCATGAAGGCCACGACGTCAGAGGTTACATAGGTCATCAGCACATCGGCGGCGCCGACACGGGCGCAGCTATCGAAAGTGGCGACGATCTTCGCTATCACCGCCACATCGGCGGGTGACGCCGGCGCGAGTTCGAGCGCTTTCGGTGCGCAGGCCATTGCGGTTGCGAGAGCGAGGCAGGAGATACTGGTGCGAATTACTTTCATTGTGAGCCTCTGTGTTGGTCCGGTCAGGCGACAACGAGTCACAAAGCACAGTGCCGAGACGTGCGTCGTCACGGCTTCACCATCGGCAATCCCGATCGTTTCAGGATATCCTGAAATCGTGGATCTTCGCGGATCGGATCATACTCCGTCGAGCGGAGGTTCCACACACCTGACGACTTCTGCTCGAGCGCCTGTTCGAGCCAACGAATCGCGTTCGGCACGTCGCCGAGTGAGGCGTATGCCATTGCCAACGCATCGGGCAGAACGTGCTCGCGCTTTGTGAGGGCCTCGAGCTTCGCAATCACACGTCGCGCGTTGGCTGTGCGTCCCATGCGTGCGTAGGTCACCGCGAGCCCGTGCCACGGCCGGTGCGTCCGTGCTTCCGCGGAATCGTACGCAGCAATAGCCTCGGCGTATCTCCCCTTTTCCCGCAGGGCAGCCGCGTACGTGATCTCCCAGTAGTCGAACGGCGGCCCCAATCGCTCCGTGTGCTTGTGCTGGGCAAGAACGTCATCCCAGCGGCGGGCCTCGTAATAAAGGGTCTCCTTCCACCAACTATTGAACAGAGAGAGCGGATCAAGCGCCACACCCAGGTCAGCCTGTGACAGCGCCTCTTCGGTGCGGCCGACGCCGACCAGGAAGATGGAGTTCATGAAGAGTACGTCGGGCGACCTCGGCTCGAGTTCCATCGCACGACGGAACGACCGTTCCGCGCCACCCCAGTCGTGCGCAAGCACCCACTGCGCGTGCCCGAGCAGTGCGTAACCAAGCGCAAGGGTGCTATCCTTCCGGATCGCAATCGTAGCTGCCTGCTGACCGGAATCGTACGCGACGGACGACCGCACGTAGACATCAGCGAGCCCCCACCAAGCGAGGCCCACCCCACCCCAGGCGCGCGCATAGTTGCTGTCAAGAGCAATCGCGCGCTTGTACAGAGCCAGCGCCGATCGCAGCGATGTCTCCTCTGGCCTCCTGACGAGTTGATTGGCTTGCAGCACCAGGTCATAGGCCGCCGGGTCCTTTGGCGGTCGGCCAGGCGACATCGCCGCGCGATTGGGGAACTGCACCTGGAGTTCTTGCGCGACGGCGATCGCGATCTCCTCCTGCACCGCGACCGCGTCGGTCACGTTGCGATCGTAGGAGAGCGGGGCTCCCACCGCTGCGCCCGTAGCCACCGACACGAGGTGCACATTGACCCGCATCTTGTTGCCGGAGCGCCGCACCGAGCCATCAAGTAGATACTCGACGCCGAGTTTTGCCCCAATCTCAGCAGGCGTTGCCTTCGTTCCCTTGAAGGTCTTCGCCGACAGTCGCGACACCACCGTCAGCTGCGGCATGCGCTGCAGCATGTCGGAGACTTCGTCGGAGATGCCGTCGGCGAAGTACTCGACCGCCGTGTCACCGCTGACGTTTTCGAACGACAGCACGGCAATGCGCGGGTGTGGCGGAGTTGCCGGGGTGTTCGCACGGCGCACAATGAATGCCATCGCGAGAAGCGCGAGCGTTGCGCCGCCAATCCACGCGAAACGCACTCGACGTGACTGACTATTGTCGCCGTGCCCGACGCCGGGACGCTCGCCGGAAGGCGTCGCCACCGACTCCAACGTGTGTAGAAGGTCATTGGCGGTCTGCGGCCGTGCCGCCGGATCCTTCTCAAGACACTTCATTACGAGGGCTGTGATGCTTGCCGGAACATCCGGTGATCCTTGCCCGAGCGGCTGTGGCTTCTCCGCAAGCTGCGCGGACAGTAACGCCTGTGCGCTCGTCTTCCCGCCAAACGGATGCGCTCCCGAGAGCAACTCGTACGCGATGAGTCCCCACGCGTAGAGGTCGGCGCGTTCATCAATCGTGTCACCCGCTGCTTGCTCGGGGGCCATATACGCGGGCGTGCCAATGGCGCCACCCGCCCGCGTGAGCGTGCCGCCGGGTTCGATTGTCGTAGCGGCGCTCAGTGCTTTCGCGACACCGAAGTCCGCAACAACCGCCGACTGTCCGGTGAGCAGAATGTTCTCAGGCTTGAGGTCGCGATGCACGATGCCGTGCGAATGCGCCTCGGCCAGTGCGTAGGCTGTGTCGCGCAGGATGCGAATCGCGTTGGTGAGCGGAAGGCGCGCGCCGCCGGCGATCCACTGGCGAAGCGACGGCCCGTCAACGAACGGCATCACGTAGTAGAGCGCGTCGCCCGCGATGCCCGAGTCGTACAGCGGCAGCACGTGGGGATGCTGCACGCGAGCCGCCATCTTGATCTCGCGCAGGAAGCGTTCCTTGCCGAGCGATTCGGCGATGTCTTCCCGCATGACCTTGATGGCGACGGGCCGGTCGTGCTTGAGATCATGCGCAAGATAGACCGTGGCCATTCCGCCGGCGCCGAGTTCGCGCTCGAGGCGGTAGCGGTCATGGAGCGCCTGCTCCAGTTGTGCCCGCGGGTCTACGCCCAAGGGAAAGACCTCGTGCGACAGGCGGGGGGCAATCAATCGAAGCTATGCCCGCCAGGTGGGAGCGGCTAGGAGACGCCGTGCGCCTGAGGGCTTCACGGGCCGAGTTGCGTGTTCCCCGGGAAGGCGCAATGTTCGAAGTCTGGGCCGAGATCCCGCGGCCCGGAAAGCGTCCTGCGGCCCCCCGCGTGTTCACGCGTGTTCAGGGGGTTCGATATGAAACGCATCGGCCGAAGCCTTCCACTGCTCGGCATCGTGCTAGTCGCGTGCAAGCCAGCGACCACGGGTGAGCTGAGCGTCGAGCGGCGCGCGGCGATCGCAGATAGCGTTCGCACCGTAATGACGACGATCGCGAAGGACGTCACCGCCAAGGACTTCACCGTCTGGCTCCCGTATCTCGAACGCAGCGACCGATTCATCTGGACGGCCGACGGCGAGATTCCCTTCACCTCCGCCGATTCGCTTGAGCGATTCATCAAGGACTTCTCGGCGACGCTGATCCACACAGAGCTAACCTGGCTCGATCAACGCGTGAGCGCGCTCGGCCCGGGCCTGGCCTTGGTCACGACACCGTACCGCGAGATGTATGTCGGCAAGAAGGCCGACACCACGCGCGTGGCGGGTGTGTTCGTGGGCGTCTGGGCCAGCTTGCCGACGGGATGGAAGATCGTCTCCGGCAACACGTCGCATCCACAGCCGGCTACGGGTAGGCACTGATCGCCATCGCCCTGCACCGCCGGCCCCTACGGCTTCACCCGTGTGAACTGGATCTTCGACACGCGGTTGCCGTCCAAATGGAAGCCTAGCGTACGCCCGCGCACCGGCAGGTCGAACTGCAGCACGAGCCCGGAACTGTCGGTGTACTGATACGCGCTGTCGGTCGGAGCCAGAGTGGTGACGGCCGCCCGCGGACGCCGGAGCTGCAACGGCGAATTGCCGTCGCCGGCGGTAATCTCCCAAACGGCGTCGTTCAGTTCAGTACTCGCGTAGCGACCGACGATCGCCGCATGTTCCGCGGGACGCGGCGATCCGCTGCCCGGCCTCCTCGCTCGCGGCCCACCGGCGACGACAGGTGATGTCGGGCCCAGCGACTCTCGCAAGACGATATCCGCGATGCGCAGCGCGAGTGTGCCGGTGTTAACGGTGCTCGCGTTGCATAGCATGGCGACGCTGGTATGCGACGCGGGGAAGCGATATAGCGCGGCGCGATAGCCCCCCGTGGAACCGGTGTGCTGCACGAGCCGCTGGCCACGATACGACTGGATCGTGAGTCCGAAGGCGTAATCGTTGGTGCCGCCGCTAGTGAATGGTTCGGTGGACTGGAGGAGCTCGATGAACTCTCGTCCACCAAGCTGCGCACTGTAGAAGTTCTCGTCCCACCTCTGCAAATCAGCCAGCGTGGTCACGATCCCGCCCTGGCCGACGAGGTCGTTGTTCCAGACGTCCACCTTCCATCCGCGCCCGGTGGGCGAGTACGCACTGGCGCGCCCAGTGACGACCTCGGAGTGGTCATCGAGGAAGAACGTCTCGCGCATGCCAAGTGGGGCGAACAGCGCCGAATCGGCGAATCGGCGCAACGACTGCCCCGTGACGCGCTGCACGATGACGCCGAGCGCGAGGTAGCCGGTGTTGCTGTACCGGTACTCGGCGCCAGGGATGAAGTTGAGCGCTTTCTGCCGCGCGGCGAGCCCGAGCATGTCAGCCGTGGCGTACCCGTCGTCGTAGCGCATGCCGGCTAGCCCGACCAACTCCCAGAAGTCGCGCAGTCCGCTCGTGTGATGCACGAGGTGGCGCACGCGAATCGGCGTATCGTACGCGGGCAGCTCGGGGATGTACTTGCGGACGTCGTCGTCGAGACCGATGCGACCGGCGCGCACGAGCAGCGCGATGCTGGCCGCCGTGAACTGCTTGGAGACCGAGCCCACGGTGAAGCGCGTCGCCGGGGTGATGGGGACGTCGTGCGTGAGATTGGCGAAGCCGTAGCCGCGCGCAAACGCAACGTTGCCGTTCTGGTAGACGCCGACCGCGCATCCCGGCGATCCAGAGTGCGCATAGGCTGAGTACAGCGTGTCAATGGCCGACGCCGAGGCTGCAGGGAACTGGCCTCGAGCCAGGCGCGGCGAGGAGAACGCTATTATGGTGCCGGCCACAACAAGACGGGCGACGGCGACAACAGAGTGCTTGGCGACCTGCACGTCAACTCCGGGTGAAAGTGGTCTCGGGGGCGATGTGAATGTGGCAACGTCGGCCGGGGGCGACACCGGGCGAATGTGGCGAACATGCGAAACATGCGGTAGTCGCCTCGGCTCTGTCGCCGCAAGGCGTCATCGCGGACCCGCACTCGGTGCGCCACGAACCTTCGAGGCAGGTAACGCGTACCCTCTTCTGTCGGGCGCGAAGAGACCCCATTCTTGAGCCGCCCCATTCCACCGTGTTCACCACGCCACTCGCCCGCCGAGGGCTCCGATGACCCGCTTCTGCCGTCTTGCCGGTTCACTGTTCCTGTTGCTCACCACGTCGCACGCTGGCACCGCCCTCGCCCAGGCCACCGCATCCATTGAGTCGCGCCCCGGACGCGCGCCCAGCCGGCCGATTGACGAGGAATACACCAAGAAGATCAAGGAATACACCACCGAGCCGTTCTTCCTTTCGCCGCTCGTGGATTACCTCCCGGCGAGCAAGACGGTGCCGACGCCCAAGGCAGTCCTCGGCGACATCGCCGGCGCGCCCACCAAACTGCCGTATTCGAAAGAGGTGTACGACTACATGCGCCTGCTCGCCAAGAGCTCACCGCGCGTGAAGGTGGTCTCGATCGGCACCTCGGAAGAAGGGCGCGAGATGATTGCCGTGGCCGTCGCGAGCGACGCGCTGATGGCCAAGCTCGAGGGAAACAGGGCGAAGCTCGCAAAGCTCGCCGACCCGCGCACCATCAACATGAATGACGCCGAGGCCGCGAAGATCGTGGCCGATGTGGCGCCGGTCTACTACATCACGGGGACGATTCACAGCGGCGAAGCCGGCGCGCCCACGGCACTGATGGAGCTCGCCTACCGCCTTGCGGTGGATGAAAGCCCGTACGTAAAGCACATCCGCAACAACCTGATCACGCTCATCACGCCCATTGTCGAAGTGGACGGCCGTGATCGGATGGTGGACATCTACAACTGGCGGGTGAAGCATCCCGGCGAGACCGTGCCGAACCTGATCTACTGGGGCCACTACGTCGCGCACGACAACAACCGCGACGCGATGGGCATGACGCTCAAGCTCACGCAGAACGTGCTCAACACGTACGTCGGCTGGAAGGCGCAGGTGTTGCACGACCTGCACGAGTCGGTGGCTTACCTGTACGACAACACCGTCGGCGACGGCCCGTACAACGCTTGGCTCGATCCGCTGCTCAGCAACGAGTGGCAGATGATCGGCTGGAACAACGTGCAGGAGATGACCCGCTTCGGAATGCCCGGTGTGTTCGCGCATGGGAGCTTCGACACATGGAGCCCGGGCTACCT
>JAHFCU010000015.1:0-1151 GCA_023249305.1 Gemmatimonadota bacterium | reverse complement strand
TGATGTTCATTGCCGCCACGCACAATGGCATCAGCCGCCTCTACGAGACATTCGGCAATGGCGGCACCGCCGAGACGGTGGAGCGCACGCTGAGCGCCAACGAGACGGCGCGCAGCTGGTTCAAGCAGAACCCACCACTTCCCAAGGTGAAGTGGTCGCTACGCAACAACAACAACTATGAGCAGACCGGGCTGCTGGTCTCGCTCAATTACTTCGCGAGCAACAAGCGGCTCTTCATGCAGAACTTCTACGAGAAGAGCAAGCGCTCCATCCTGAAGGCCACCACAGAAGGACCGGCCGCGTATGTGCTCCCGGCCAACGATCCTCGGCCCGGCGCGCAGGCCAGGCTGCTCGCCGTGCTGCAGAAGCAAGCAGTGGAAATCTCGCGTGCCACGTCGGCGTTCAGCGTGACGTTGCCCGTCAAGAAGGCGCCGGCCGCGGGTCGCAACGGACGCGGCGGCGCTGGTGGTGCCGGCGCTGGGGCGGGCGTGAGTGCAACCGGCGCGGCCGCGAATCCCAGCGATACCAGTGCACGCGGGGCCGCTGCGCCGGCTGCGCCGCAGACTGAGACAAAGGAATTTCCCGCCGGCAGTTACGTGATTCGCATGGATCAGCCGTACTCGCGCATTGCCGACGCGCTGCTCGACTACCAGTTCTGGAGTCCCAACGACCCGCAGAAGAGCCCCTACGACGACACCGGGTGGACCTTCCCGGAGGGGTTTGCGGTCCAGTCCGTGCGCGTCACTGACAAGAAGATCCTCGACGTACCGGTCACCAAGATGACCGGTGAGATCATTGCCGCGGGCGGCGTGACTGGCACAGGTACCGTGTTTGTCATCAACAACAATGGCGACAACTCACTGGCCACACTGCGCTACGCGCTCAAGAGCGCCGATTTCCAGGCCGCCGAGGAGCCGTTCGAGGCGGGTGGCGCCAAGTTCGTGCGGGGTTCATTCATCATCAGTGGCCTCGTGCCCGCCGCGTTCGACAAGGCCACAAAAGAACTCGGACTCAAGGCGATTGCGCTGGCTGCGGCGCCGAGTGTCAAGACTCACCCACTGCGCGCCGCGCGCGTCGCGATTCTGCATACGTGGGGCACCACACAGACCGAAGGCTGGTGGCGCATCGCCTTCGACGCCGAGAAGGTCCCG